>CAYTMM010000047.1:3984-23672 GCA_964438875.1 uncultured Sphingosinicella sp.
GGGCCGGGGCCGCCGGAGGCCATCACCTGCTTCTCGGTTTCGACCAGGCGCGCGATCGCCTTGGCGATGACTTCACCCGGCCAGCGGCCCAGCACGCGCTCGATCGCGTCTTTTTCCTTCCAGAACAATTTCTTGCCCACTGACGCCATGACGTCGCGGGGGCGCTTGCCGCGGTCCACCTCGGCCCGGTAGCGGGCGAGCATCACCATGCGGCGCAGCATCGCCCGGGTGAGGCCGATGCCGTCGCGGCCTTCGGCGCGCAGGCGGGAAATCTCGCCCTCCAGCGCGGCCGCGTCGCCGCCCAGCACGCTGTCGACCAGCCGACTGAGATCGCCTTCGTCCGCATCGGCGCCGAGCGCATCGATCGCGTCATGGTCGAGCAGCTTGGGCGGCGTGCCGGGCGCGGCGTCGAGATAGAGGGCGTATTTCTCAAGCTCCAGCGCGATCAGCGCGCGGTTGCCGCCGCAGCCCTCGGCGATTCGCGCCGCGACATCGCTGTGCACTTCGAGCCCGAGCGGGCGGGCGGCTTCATCGACGATCCGGGCATGATCGCGCGCGTCGGGCAGGTAGCTGGCGCAGGCCAGAGCGTATTTCTCCCCCTGGGCGAGCTTCACCAGGCGCGAGGTGCCGCGTAACGCCCCTGCGAGGATCAGGACGGGATTGCCGGCGGCGGGTGCTTCGATCAGCGCCTCGACGGCCGGCACGATTTCCTCGCCGGCCTGCTCGACCAGGATCCAGCGTCTGTCGCCGAACATCGAGATGGCGGCGGCCTCGTCGGCCAGCCGGGCGGGATCGGCCTTGAGGTCCGCGCCGGTCAGATCGATCCGCTCGGCTTCGTCGCCCATCGCGGCGGCGAGCAGTTTCATCAGGGCGCGGCTGCCGGCCTCGTCGGGGCCGTAGAGCAGGAAGAAGCGCGTCTCGCCGGGGCTTTTCAGCGCGCGCTCCATCTCCGGGCGCTTGACCGCGGTCACTGCGGCGTCTGTCCGTTCCGGGTGCGCGAGGCATAAAGGGCGACGCGCGCGACGATCTGGTCGGCGACCTCGACGGCGAGGCGCTCCAGCGCGGTCTGCTCGGCCGCGACCGTGGCATATTCGCTGGAGACGACATCGATGCCGGCGTCGGAGCCGGCGGTGGCGTCGAGCACGACTGTTCCGAGCTCGGCATCGACGAGGCGGTAGCGGGCGCGCAAGGTGCGCCGTTCGCGCGTCACCGCGTCGTCGGAGCGGATGCCGAAGCCGGTGATATTGTCGTCCAGCGCGACTTCCAGCCGGTAACGCGGCACCGTATTGCTGCCGAGCCGGTCTTCCAGCGCAGTGCGCACCAGCCAGCCGGCGCGGCCGGGAATCGCGGCGACCTCGACCGACTCGAGCGCCTGGGCGACCGGACCGCTCGCGCCGCCGGCATAAAGCGGGCGCAAGGTGCAGCCGGACAGGGCGAGCGCTATGCCGATCAGGGCAGCGCGCCCGATCATGCGACGATGTTCACCAGGCGATCGGGGACCACGATGACCTTCCTCGGCGCCGCGCCGGCGAGGATCCGCTGCACGCTCGCATTGCCAACGGCCAGCGCTTCGAGCTGTTCCTTCGGCGCGCCCTTGGCCGCCGTCACGGTATCGCGCAGCTTGCCGTTGACCTGGATCGCGATCGTCACCTCATCCTCGACGAGCAAAGCCGGGTCGGCCTCGGGCCACGGTGCATCGGCGATCATGCCGTCGCGGCCGGCGGCGGCCCAGACCTCCTCGGCGATGTGCGGCACCATCGGCGAGGCGAGGCGCAGCAAAGTCTCCACGGCCGCGCGGCGCGACGCGGACGGCTGCGCCTTTTCGATCGCATTGGCGAGCTCGTAGAGATTGGCGACCGCCTTGTTGAATGCCAGCGCCTCGATATTTGCGCTGACCGCCGCGATGGTCTGGTGGAGCTTGCGGTCGAGCGGCTTGTCTTCACCGTCTCCGGCTTGATCGCTGGAGAGGATGCGCCACAGGCGCTGGATGAAGCGCCACGATCCCTCGATGCCGGATTCGCTCCATTCCAGATCGCGCTCGGGCGGGCTGTCCGAAAGCATGAACCAGCGCACCGCGTCCGCGCCGTACTGCTCGACGATCGGTTCGGGATCGACCGTGTTTCGCTTGGACTTGGACATCTTCTCGACCCGGCCGGAGACGACCGTGTCGCCCTTCGCCAGCGCGGCCTCGGCTTCTTCGGGCAGCAGCCATTTGCCGGCCGCGTCCTGATAGGTGCGGTGCGTCACCATGCCTTGCGTGAACAGGCCCTGGAACGGCTCGGCGACGTCGATCATGCCGATGCGCTGGAGGGCGCGGGTCCAGAAGCGGGCGTAGAGCAGGTGCAGGATCGCATGCTCGACCCCGCCAATATATTGATCGACCGGCAGCCAGCGCTCGGACACTGCCTTGTCGAAGGGTCTGTCCGCCGGCTGGCTGGCGAAGCGAATGAAATACCAGGAGGAATCGACGAAGGTGTCGAGCGTGTCGGTCTCGCGCAGCGCCTTCTTTCTGCAGGACGGGCAATCGACATGCTTCCAGCTCGGATGGCGGTCTAGCGGATTGCCCGGCGTTTCGAAGTCGATGTCCTCGGGCAGGACGACCGGAAGCTGGTCCTTGGGCACCGGCACCGCGCCACATACATCGCAATGGACGATCGGGATCGGCGTGCCCCAGTAACGCTGGCGCGAGACGCCCCAGTCGCGCAGGCGCCAGGCGGTCGTGCCTTGGCCCCAGCCTTCGGCTTCGGCGCGGGCGATGACGGCGGCCTTGGCGGTCTCGACATCCTTGCCGTCCAGGAAGCGCGAATTGACCAGGATGCCGTCCCCCGGCTCGGCCGCGTCGCCGATCGGCTTGTCCGCCTCGGCCGCATTGGGCGCGACGACGCGCTGGATGTCGAGGCCGTATTTGGTGGCGAACTCGAAATCGCGCTGGTCGTGTGCCGGCACACCGAAGACGGCGCCGGTACCGTAGTCTATCAACACGAAATTGGCGATGAAGACCGGCAGCTCCCAATCGGGATCGAGCGGATGATAGGCCTCGCCGATCTCCAGCCCCAGCTTTTCCGCTGTCTCCAGCTCAGCCGCAGTCGTCCCGCCCTTCTTGCAGAGGGCGATGAATTCAGCGACCTCTGGCGAACTGGCGGCATATTCCTGCGCGAGCGGGTGGTCGGGCGAAACCGCGACGAAGCTGGCGCCGAAGATAGTGTCGGGCCGGGTGGTGAACACCTCGACCGACTTGATCGCGCCGCGCTCGGCCGGCTCGATCGCGAAGCGGAACTGCATGCCACGGCTCTTGCCGATCCAGTTTTCCTGCATCAGCCGGACCTTGTCGGGCCACTGGTCGAGCTTGCCGAGGCCGTCGAGAAGGTCTTCCGCGAAATCCGTGATCTTCAGGAACCACTGGCTGAGCTTGCGCCGCTCGACCAGTGCGCCGGAACGCCAGCCGCGACCGTCGGTCACCTGTTCATTGGCGAGCACGGTCATGTCGACCGGATCCCAATTGACCTCGCTCTCCTTGCGGTAGACGAGCCCGGCCTTGAACAGGTCCACGAACAAAGCCTGTTCCTGCCCGTAATAGGCCGGATCGCAGGTGGCGAGTTCGCGGCTCCAGTCGAGCGCGAAGCCGAGCCGCTTCAGCTGCGCCTTCATCGTCGCGATATTCGACCAGGTCCATTCGCCGGGATGGACCTTGCGCTCCATCGCGGCATTTTCGGCCGGCATGCCGAAGGCGTCCCAGCCCATCGGGTGGAGCACTTCAAAACCGTTCATCCGCCGGTAGCGGGCCAGCACGTCGCCCATCGTGTAATTGCGGACATGGCCCATATGGATGCGCCCCGAAGGATAGGGGAACATCTCCAGGATATAGGCCTTCGGCCGTGACGAATCGTTGGAGGCGTGGAAAGTTCCCGCCTCGTCCCAGGCCTTTTGCCAGCGGGCATCGGCCGTTAGAGGATTGAAGCGCGATACCATCGCGGCACTGTGTCCTTTGTAATCAGCCGATGGTGGCGGCGCGCCTCAGGTCGCGGGCGCGGGTGAGGATAATTTCCTCCAGCCGCTGCACGGTCGCTGCGGTTACCGGTGCATCGACCCATTGGCCATTCTGCTGGGTCTGGCGCGCAGCGGTCACTTGCAGCGCATCTGCGCGCAAGTCGCGATCGAGGATAGCGACGCTGACTCGCACACGCTCACCCGGGTTCTGCGGATTTGCGTACCAGTCGGTGGCAAGCACACCGCCGTTCGAATCGCTTTGGGTGAGCGGCGCAAAGGACAAGGTCTCGATTGCTGCCCGCCACAGATAGGCGTTGACGCCGATCGTCGTCACCTGGCTGGCGGCAAGGTCGGCGGTGCGGACCCGGTCATCGGGCGCCTTGCCGAAGGTGCGATTGATATCGTCGCGAACGAACTGGCAGCCGGCCAGCGTCACCGCGCAGACCGCGGCCAGGCCGATATGGAGGGGGCGTGCCATGCGTGAAATCCTTGGAAAAAGCGGGTCCCTTGCGGGCCGTTATAGATATCGCGGCGCGCCCGGCAAGCGCCTCGTGCGGCTCCGCGCATCGGAAAATCGCCGCACGACTCGCCTGAACGGGGTGTTGCGGTTGTGGGAAACGTGCAACAGCGAGTGTGATTCCGGTACGGGACACAGAGTAGGGCGTCGCCCATGCTATGAATCTGCCCTGGAACGCACTAGGTTTCAGGCGAAATTGGAGTCGGATGCCTTGAGAAAAGTTCGGGCCTTGGGAGCGACGGGAGGTGCATCGCTGATTGCGATGGCGCTTTTGCTCGCCCCTGCGCTCGCAGCAGAAACTCTGAATCGAGGCAAGTCGCGTCCGGTCGCCGCATCCCAGACCCGGCCTGTCGGGGCCTTCACTCCCGCCGTTGCGGACCCCCGTCTCGCCGCCGTTCTTGCTCGCAGTGGGCGCTCGATAGAGAGCGATTTTCGGTTCACGCCGTCCAGTGCCACGGGTGAGCGGAGCCGCGCAGTGCGGGTCGCGATTCGCGCCCGGGCCAGCACGCCGGCCGAAGCCGCGCGCGGTGTCTTGGCGGCTGCTCCGTCGGGAGCCACCACGGCGATCACGCCCAGTTCCTATAATCTCGGCGTCTCGCTCGGCTGGCGGCGCTTCGCCGTTTCCGGCGATATCGCACGGGACGATGCCGGTATTGGCATGGGTGCGCGTGATTCGGCCGAGGTCGGAATGAGCTACCGCGCCAACCGGCGCCTGACCGGTCGCGTCGCGGTCGCTGCCGAGCGTGCCGAGGGCGCCCAGCGGATCATCGGCGAGGATGAGGCTTATTCGCTTGATGTCGGTGGCGCCTATTCGATCACGCGCAACATCGATGTCACCGCCGGTGCGCGCTACCGCATCTCGCGCGACAATGTCGATTCGATGTCGCGCGACGACCGTCGTGACAGCCAGGCCGTCTATGTCGGCACGGCGTTTCGCTTCTAACCATCCAGCCAGGCATCGATACCGGCCCAGCCATATGCGCCCAGAGCAGCGGTTTTCTCTGCGCGCGCAATATTCATCCCGCCCAGTGCGATGACCGGGAGCCGCGTTTCGCGGACCAGATTGCCGAAAACGCCCAATCCCAAAGGTCTGACCTCCGGATGGCTGCGTGTTGCGAAGACAGGTGAAAGAAACAGGAGATCGGCACCGTCGCGCTCAGCTGTGCGGATCTCATCCAGATCATGGACCGGGGCGCTGCGCAGTCCGTTGCCGTTGCCGGGACCGCGTCCGTGGCTGCCGCCCGCGCCCCAGGCGATAGCTTGATCCGCTGCTCCGGCAAGCAGGAGCAGGTGGCCCCGCGTGGCGTCATGCAGTCGGCCGAAAAGCGTGTGGCGCGCGTCCTCGTCCAGGCTGTAATGTCGAAAGACGATGCCAGATCGAATCGGCAGCCGTGCGATTACATCGAACAGGGCATCGCCCATCCTTTCGTCGGTCATCAGCCAGGTTGTCGGTAGGGCTTGGCGGGGTGGCATATCGGTTCCTATAGCAGCCGCGATGAACGAAACATCAGCATCTCAAAGGCTGTCGGCGGTGCGCGCCGGCATCGACAAGGTGGCAAAGCTGGCAGGGCGCCCGGCGGGCGCCGCCACCTTGATCGCGGTCTCCAAGACCCAGCCTGTTGAAGCGATCACGCCGCTGATCAATGCTGGACAGCGCGATTTCGGCGAAAACAGGGTGCAAGAGGCGTGTGAGAAATGGCCCCGCCTTCGCTTGGAGGTTTTTGATCTTCGTCTGCATCTGATCGGCCAACTCCAGTCGAACAAGGCTGAAAACGCGGTGGCGCTGTTCGATGCGATCCATTCGGTGGATCGGCCCTCGCTGGTCGATGCGCTCGGCAAGGCGATGGCGAAGAACGGCCGGCGCCCGGATTGCTTCATCCAGGTCAATATCGGCGACGAGCCGCAGAAAGGCGGGTGCGCTGTGGCGGACTTGCCGGAGTTGATTGCTCGCTGCGCCGAAACCGGGCTGCCGATCGCCGGTCTGATGTGCGTCCCCCCGGATGGGCAGGAGGCGGCGCCCTATTTCGCGCTGCTCGCCAAACTGGCGCGGCGGTATGACGTCATCGGACTCAGCATGGGCATGTCGGCGGATTACGAGACGGCGGTGATGTGCGGGGCGACTCATGTTCGGGTCGGCACCGCTTTGTTCGGCGCGCGGCAGTGAAATACGATGCCCTTATATTCGATTTCGACGGCGTGCTGCTCGAAAGCGAATATGTCGGCAATGCGCAGATCGCCGCATTCCTGACCGCGCGGGGGCACCCGACCAGCGTGGCCGATTCGATGGCCAATTTCATGGGTCTTTCCGGGCGCGATTTCCTCGGCGCGATCGAGCGGTGGATCGGCGGGGCGCTGCCGGAAGATTTCCACGCGGCGCGTAAGGCCGAGGACGAGCGCGTGATGGCGGAGGGGATCGCGGCCGTGGCCGGCGCCGTCGCCTTCGTCGAGGCGCTGCCGGCGGGCCTTCCCCGTGCCATCGCCTCGTCGAGCTCGACCCGCTGGATCGTGCGCCATCTCGATCACCTCCGGCTGCGCGATGCGTTTGGTGGCCATCTCTATTCGGGGCGCGAACATGTCGCGCGCGGCAAGCCGGCGCCGGACATCTATCTCCATGCCGCTGCTGCATTGGGTGTGCCGATCGAGCGGGTGGCGATCATCGAGGATTCGCCCGTCGGCGTCACCGGCGCGCTGGCCAGCGGCGCGACCGTGATCGGTCTTGCGGCGGGGCGGCATTGCCTGGACGGCCACGCGGAGCGGTTGCGTGGGTTGGGCGTTGCTCATGTCGCACAGGATTTCAGCGAAGTCGCGGCTCTGATCGCCTGACAAACGAAAGCCGCCGGAAAGGAGGTCTCCGGAAGATATCCGGCTATCCTCGTCTCTGGCGACTTTCGGAATATAACGGGACTGGCAAGTTACCTAGCCAGCTCAACACCAGCCCCGATACCATTCTCCTGACCGATGCGACAGCGCGTGAGATGCGCGCATCAAACGGCAGGGCTAGGGGCTGGTCGGGCTGTCGTCACCATCGGTGATGAGGATGATGCCGACGACCACCGCAATGACAGCGAGGATGGGAATCAGATAGCCGCCACCAAGCTGATTCGCGTCTTCCGTTTCCGCACCGGCACGGATCGACGAAACGCTCAAGGAGGACGCGGCCTGAGCGGAAATCGGAGCACCGGCCATCGTGAACGCAGCCAGCGCCATAAGCGACTTCTTTCCGAGATTCATTGCTACACCCCTTATAATGGAGGACTGTACGCTAACAGGTTATTTCGACTTCGGATAGACAACATATGATGAGAAAGCGGATCCGATCGGTATTTCAAAGTTAGGGTGCAATCCTAAAGTTGGTGTCCGCTCCGGTCGCGCTTGGTGGCAAGATACGCGCGATTATGATCGCCAGCTTCGATTCGGAGAGGAACCCGCTCCGTAACATCGATGCCTTCCGCTTGCAGCGCGGCGACCTTGGCGGGATTGTTGGTGAGCAGGCGGATGCTCGGCTGTCCCAGTGCCTCCAGCATCCGTGCGGCGCCGGCGAAATCGCGCTCGTCGTCCTGAAAGCCCAAGCGCAGATTGGCATCCACTGTGTCGAAGCCCTGGTCCTGCAGCGCATAGGCGCGCAGCTTGTTGACAAGACCGATGCCCCGCCCCTCCTGACGTAGATAAAGAAGAATGCCCCAGCCTGCCTCGCCCATCGCCTGGATCGCGCCGGAAAGCTGCGGGCCGCAATCGCATTTCAAGGAGCCGAACACGTCGCCCGTGAGGCATTCGCTGTGCAGGCGCACGAGCGGCGGCCTGCCGTCCGGCGATCCGATCAGCAGGGCGACATGCTCGGCCGTATCGCCGTCTGCGCGGAAGGCGACGATCTCCGCCCCTTCCGCGAAGCGGGTCGGCAGGCGCGCGCGGCTGACAATGCGCAGGTCATCGCCATGGCCGAAGGCGGCGATGTCGACGACGGCGACGCGCGCTTCCGCTTTCCCCGCGCCGTCGATGAAGAAAGCGGGCAGCAGGCCGGCGAGCAGGGCGAGACGGATCGCCGCCTGTGCCGTCTCTGGCCGCTCGATGGGCAGGGTCCGGAACGGTCCCTTGAGCGGCGTCGCGAGATCCAGTGCCGGATCGGCGATGGCGCGGCTTTCCGAAAAGTCGATCCACGCGGCGCGGGCGATGCGGACGGGCGCGGTCGGCGTCCCCTCGCGCTGGTTGGCGAGCTTCAGGGTCGCGGCGCGATTGCCGGAAATGAGCAGGTCGGCAGGACCATCGGCCTCGAAGGTGGCGAGCGCCGTTTCGTCCGCCGTCTCGACCGGGAGCAGCATCAGCTCATCGACCAACACCGGCCAACCGCGCCGCAGCGCGTCGATCGCGCGGGCTATGTCCCGCGCCGCGCTCAAAGGGCGAATTCCGTCATTAGCGGCACATGGTCGGACGGGCGCGCCCAGGCGCGACAGGGCTTGTAGACCTTGTGCGACACGGCCTGCGCCGCGACCTCCTTCGTCGCCCACATATGATCGAGCCGGCGACCGCGGTCGTTCTTCGTCCAGTCCGGCGAGCGATAGCTCCACCAGGTGAACAGCCGCTCCGGCGCCGGCACGAACTTGCGGCCGAGATCGACCCATTCGTTGCTCTGTTGTAGGGCGGTCAGCGCCTCGACCTCCACGGGCGTGTGGCTAACGACGTTGAGAAGCTGCTTGTGGCTCCACACATCGCATGCCAGCGGCGCGACATTGAGATCGCCGACAAGGATGGTCGGTTCGCGCACCGTTTCGGACCAGCGGGTCATCCGCTCGATGAAGTCCAGCTTCTGCCCGAACTTCACGTTGACCGCGCGATCCGGGATGTCGCCGCCGGCGGGGACGTACACATTCTCCAGCCGGATGCCGCATTCCAGCCGGACGCCGACATGGCGCGCCTCGCCATTGGCCTGCCAGTCGAGCCGGCCGTCCTCGCGCAGCGGGCGCTTTGACGCGATCGCGACGCCATGGTGCATCGGCTGGCCGCAGATCATCATGTGATTGTAGCCGAGCCGGCGGAACAGCCCTTCGGGAAATTCGGAATCGCGGACCTTGGTTTCCTGCAGGCACAGCACATCCGGCGATTCCTCGATCAGGAATTTCTCGACGATCTCGGTGCGGGCACGGATGGAATTGATGTTCCAGGTGGCGATCTTGAGGGAAAAGGACATGGAAGGTCGCTTAGCGGGCGAGGTCCGCCCTGTCGATGATGGCGCGCGGAGTCGTTTTCGGCTTCGCTGTTGCGGGTCGGTGCCGCACCTGTTTCCGCATTGCGAAAACAGATATCACATACATGAAAGGCCCCCGTTCCGGGGGCGTGGAACGGGGGCCTACCAAGCGTTGCTACGCGAGGTCAGCCTTGGAACATCTAGTTCGGGTAACAGGGGGAAAACCCGTAACCTGATCCAAGACTGTAACCTCCCTAGTAGAGCAACTCACCTGTCGCCCCGATGAACGATTTGGTCAGCCGCGTGGTCCCTGCTGCCGCGGATCGCGGTAACGGAACAGGCTGTCGGCGACTGGTACGTTGAAGCGCTGGTTGCTAAGGCGCACGCTGGTCAGATTGTTCTGCGCGTCCACCGTGTTCCAACCCTGCAGGATCAGGCCGGACGGTGCGCTCGGCGAGCGGGCGAAGGCAAGTGTGATCGTGCCGAATTCGCGGCGGCGTGGATCGCGCGCCTCGACCATCACGACTTGCGAATCGCTGCGCACGACCCGGGCGAAGCGCGACAGATCCTGGCTTGGATCGAGCAGCACGGAGAGCGGCGAATCGTTGATCGGCCAGCGCTGCACGTCGCGCACGTCATAATCGACGAAGGTCAGCGCCCGTCCATCGCCGACGATCAGCATGTTGGCGCTGCGCCCATAGTCAAAGCGGATTTTGCCAGGGCGCTTCATGCTGAGTGTGCCCGAGAGCGTGCGGCCCCGCCGGTCGGTCTGGGTGAAATCGGCGGTCATCGTATCGACGGCGCGCAAATGAGTCTGGACCAAAGCCAGCCCATCTGTCGTCTGGGCATAAAGAGCGACGGGCGCAGCAATGGCGGCCAGCGTCAGCGGAGCGAGGGTCAGGGCGAAAGCGCGCAGGCGCATGGGTCTTTCCTTTGCGGATCGGTCCGAATGTGGCGCCGCGCTATGGCGGTGGGTGTTTGAATGCCCCGTGAACCTCACGGGTTCCAGGGGATCAACCGATCGGTCGCCCATCTGGATCGACCAGCACTTCGCGGCGTCCGACATGGTCTGGGGCGGAGACGATGCCCTCCTTCTCCATCCGTTCGATCAGGCGGGCCGCGTTGTTGTAGCCGACGCGCAATTGCCGCTGGAGGTAGGAGGTGGATGCCTTCTGGCTTTCGGCGACGACCTGGACGGCCTTGCGGAACATCTGCGTCTCGGCATCATCCTCGCCGGTCGGCTGGCCTTCGAACAGATAGCCGCCGTCCTCCGGTTCCTCGGTGACCGCCTGGATATAATCCGGCTGGCCCTGGCCACGCCAATATTCGGCGACGGCGCGCACCTCCTCGTCGGAGACGAAAGGGCCGTGGACGCGCACGATCTGCTTGCCGCCGGGCATGTAAAGCATGTCGCCCTTGCCCAAGAGCTGCTCGGCGCCCTGCTCGCCCAGTATGGTGCGCGAATCGATCTTGGAGGTGACCGAGAAGGAGATGCGGGTGGGCAGATTCGCCTTGATGACGCCGGTGATAACGTCGACCGATGGGCGCTGCGTCGCCATGATGAGGTGGATGCCGGCAGCGCGCGCCTTCTGGGCGAGGCGCTGGATGAGGAATTCCACCTCCTTGCCCGCCGTCATCATCAGGTCGGCGAGCTCGTCCACCACCACGACGATCTGAGGAAGGATGTCATATTCCAGCTCCTCCATCTCGTAGGTGGGCTGGCCGGTTTCGGGATCGTAGCCAGTCTGGACGCGCCGGCCGAGCGGCTGGCCCTTCATCCGGGCCTCGCGCACCTTGGCGTTGAAGCTGGAAAGCTGGCGCACGCCAACGGAGGCCATCATCCGGTAGCGCTCTTCCATCTGCTCGACTGTCCATTTGAGCGCGCGGATCGCCTTCGCGGGCTCGGTGACGACGGGAGAGAGTAGGTGCGGGATGTCGTCATAGACGCTGAGCTCCAGCATCTTGGGATCGATCATGATCATTTTGCACTGCTCGGGCGTCAGCCGGTAGAGCAGCGAGAGGATCATGCAGTTGAGCCCCACCGACTTGCCCGATCCCGTGGTGCCGGCGACGAGCAGATGCGGCATCGGTGCGAGATCGGAGACGACCGGATCGCCGGCGATGTTCTTGCCGAGGATGATGGGCAGCGAGGCGACCTGATCCTCAAAGGCGGGGCTGGTGATCAGCTCGCTGAGGCTCACCATCTCGCGCTTCACGTTGGGCAGCTCGATGCCGATCACGGAGCGGCCCGGAATGGTGGCGACACGCGCCGACAGCGCCGACATGTTGCGCGCGATGTCGTCCGCAAGCTGGATGACACGGCTCGCCTTGATGCCGCTGGCCGGCTCCAGCTCATACATGGTGACGACCGGGCCGGGACGGACCTCGACGATCTCACCCTTTACCGAGAAATCGTCGAGCACGGATTCGAGAAGGCGCGCATTGCGCTCGAGCGCGGCCTTGTCGAGCGCCTGGTTCACCGCGGGCGGCGGCGGGGTCAGGAGATCGATCGAGGGCAAAGCATAGCTGTCGCCTAGCGCCAGAGAGGGCTGCCGCTCGCGCAAGGGGCGGCGCTCCCGTTCGCGCGGCGCTGCGCGTTCGGCGATGACCGGAGCCCGGGGCGGCTCGGTATCCGGCTCCGCCACCGTCGTCCGGGCCGGTCGCGACGGCCTTGCCTCCGCTTCGGGTCTGTTGCCCGTCTGAACGCGCGCGCGCGTGGCGCGACGCGCGGCGAGCCAGGCGCGTTCCTCGCCCGTCAGGCCGAGGCCGAACAGCCACAGGGCTAACCCGGCAACCGCCGCCAGAGCGATCACTGCGATGCGGAAGGGCTGGGCAATGCCTTCGTCGCCCAGCTGGCCGAGGCCAAGCTCGGTCAAGTTGGCGAAGGCCAGCCCGATGCCGCCGCCCCAGCCGGCCGGCAAACCACCCACCGCGCCGCCGACGACCAGCGCCGCGGCGAGACCGATCAGGGCGATTCCGGCCAATGTCAGAAGCAGCGAGCGCAGCCAGCGCCCCGCCTCGACGCCGCGCGCGACCCTGAGGCCGAGCACGAACAGAAGCGGCAGTACCAGTGCCGACGGTGGCCCGAACAGGCTCAGCATCAGGTCCGCGACCCAGGCGCCGGGCGCGCCGATCCAGTTGCCGACCGGACCGGCGGCGGCCGTGTTGAGCGAGGGGTCGCTTGTCCGGTAGCTGACCAAAGCGATTGCTGCGAGCAGGGCGAAACTCGCCAGCGCAAGCCCGCCGAGCACCGTGCCCGATCGCCGGGCCGCCTGATTGAGGCCGTCCCGCCACCGTGCGAACCGGCCCTGGGCTGTCGCCGCCATGATTTCGTGCCCCAAATGTTCCTGTTCGTCACCATGCGCCGCGCCGGACTCCCCGGTCAAGCTTGGCGTAGCCGGTCAGCATCGCTAGAGCGACGGAATGCGGCAAGTGGACGTCATCATCCTCGGCGGCGGCCTGGTCGGGCTGACGCTCGCTATCGCGCTCGATCGGCACGGTCTCTCCAGCCTCGTGATCGATCCTGCCGATCCGCAAAAGCAGGTTGCGCCTGCTTATGACGGCCGCGCCACCGCAATCTCCTCATCCTCCTGGCGCATGCTCGAGGCGATCGGCGTGGCGGAGCGACTCGCCGGCCAGACCTGCGCGATCCAGGCGATCCGGGTCAGCGACGGCCTCCAGCCGGGCGGCATAGTGTTCGATCCACCGGAAGGCGATGACCCGCTCGGCATCATGGTCGAGAATCGCCTGCTGCGCGCCGCCCTGCGCGATACGGCGCTCGGGGCGGAGCGGATCGATCTCAGGATACCGGCCCGCGCCGCGGCGATCGACCGGGATGCCGCCGGCGTGCGTATCGCGCTCGATGTTGGGGAGGAGATTCGCGCCCTGCTGCTGATCGGCGCGGAAGGACGCAATTCGCCGGTGCGCGAGGCGGCCGGCATTCCGCTCGCGCGCTGGCGTTACGATCATGTCGCGATTGTTGCGACGGTGACACACGAACGCGATCACGAGCGGGTCGCCTACGAAATCTTCTATCCGGCCGGGCCGTTCGCGATCCTGCCGATGAAGGCGGGCGAGGATGGCAAGTTCCGCTCGGCGATCGTCTGGTCCGTCTCCTCGCGCGACGGACCCGCCATCGCCGCCTTGCCGGACCGGGCACTGGCCCACGAGATCCAGAAGCGGATGGGCGGTTTTCTCGGTGAAGTGGCGCTGGCCGGCCCGCGCTGGTCCTATCCGCTCGGATTCCATCATGCCGCGCGAATCACGGATACGCGCCTCGCTTTGGTCGGCGATGCCGCGCACGGCATCCACCCGATCGCCGGGCAAGGCCTCAATCTTGGTTTCCGCGACGCCGCTGCGCTCGCTGAGGTGCTGGTGGAAGGCGCGCGGCTTGGCCTCGACCTGGGCGATGCGCAATTGCTCGATCGTTACCAGCGCTGGCGCAGCCTCGACACATTCATGGTCGCGCTGTCGACTGACGGCCTGACCCGGCTGTACGGCGTGCCCGGCAAGACGGCCTCGGCCGTGCGGCGCTTCGGTATGAGCGCGGTGCAGCGGATTGGGCCTCTCAAGGACCGGCTGATGGCCGAGGCGCGCGGCGAATCGGGCGAACTGCCGTTGTTGCTGCGCGGGCTTTCAATCTAGCGGGCGAGCTTCTTCGACCAGCATGACCGGCACGCCGTCGCGTATCGGAAAGGCTAGGCTTGCGGCTTCCGACACCAATTCCGTCACCGTCTCGTCATATCTGAGCGGCGTGCGCGTCACCGGGCAGACGAGCTTCGCCAGCAGCGCCGGATCGAGGCTCATTGCAGCGTTTCCGGCCCGTCTGCGCCGCCGGGTGCCATGCGCTGGAACTGCATGAACTGGACAAGCAGGTCCGCGCGGACGAGCAGGTCCGGCGCCTCCAGCAGCGCCTGTTTCGATCCGACGTCGAGCGGCGCGATCTGGGCGATGCCGTTCACCAGCATCTCGTCGTCAAGCCGGGCGACCGATTCCCAATCGACCGAATAGCCGAGCGAATCGGCATAGGCGCGGGCCTCGCGCTCGATCTCGGCACGATGGGCGATGCCGAGCGGTGCGTCATCTTCGTCATCGTCGAAGCCGGAGCGGTCGGCATCGACCTGACGATAGGGCGTCACGACTTCCGCTTCGCGCGCGATGCGAAAGCGGCCGAGTCCTTCCAGCACGATGTTGAATCGGCCGTTCTCCAACTCCTCGCAGCCTTCAATCCGGCCGATGCAGCCGATGTCGAATACGGCCGGCGGTTCGCTGCTTGTCTTGGGCTGCACCATCGCAATCAGCCGGTCACCATCCAGCGCATCGCGCACCATCGCCCGGTAGCGTGGCTCGAAAATATGCAGCGGAAGCTGGCCGCGCGGGAAAAGCAACGCTCCCGCAAGCGGAAAGATCGGCACGCGGAGCAGCGCGCCGCTCATCAGCCGAACAGGATTTGCGACAGCCGCCGGCGCTGCGCAGCTGCCCAAGGGTCTTCCAGCCCCACCGCTTCCAGCACCTGCAGCAGCCGCTGGCGCGCCGCGCCGTCATTCCATTCACGGTCGCGGCTGATGCTTTCGAGAAGTTGGTCGGCCGCCGCATCGCGGTTGCCGGCGGCCATCAGCGCTCCGGCCAACTCATAACGCGCCTCGTGATCGTCCGGATCGCGCGCGATCCGCCCTTCCAGCTCTGCCGATTCGCCGGCAGGCGCGATCTCCGCGAGCGCGATCGCCGAACGGGCCTGTGCCACCGCCCCATCCTTCGCTGCCTTTTCCGGCAAAGCTTCCAGTGCCGCCTTCGCCTCTTCGATGCGTCCGGCCGCGACCAGCGCGCGGGCGAGGCCGGCGGCCGCTTCCGCATGATCCGGCGCCATTTCGACGATCTGGCCGAAAATATTCGCCGCGCGCTCGGCGTCGCCGTCTGCCAACACCTGCTCGCCCATTTCGATCAGCGGCTCGATCTGCGTTTCGAGCGCTTGCGCTTCGCCCTGCACCGGCAGTTGCGCGAGCAGCTGGTCGATCGCGCCGCTGATCTGCCCTTCGGTACGCGCCGGCGTCAGGTCGGCGACCGGTTGGCCCTGAAAGATCGCATAGACGGTGGGGATCGACTGGACGCGAAACTGTGCGGCAATGAATTTGTCCTGATCGACATCGATCTTGACCAGCTTCACGCCCTTGTCGGCATAAGCGGCGGCGACTTTCTCCAGCACTGGGCCGAGCTGTTTGCACGGTCCGCACCATTCGGCCCAGAAATCGAGGATGACGAGGCTCGTCATGCTCGGCTCGACGACGTCGCGCCGGAATCTTTCGACCGCTTCGCGTTCAGCTTCGGTCATACCCAATGTCGCCACGTCGAACCTTTCCGAAAAACGATCTCGCTCGAGGCCCTATGTGGGAAGAACGCCCTTGATGCCAACCCTGTTGCGACGGGGCTTGCCGGGCGGGAAAGCCCATGCTAGCAGCCGCCGCCTTACCCGGACCGGTCCAGCCGGTTTCGTATGCCGAGCGGGCGTAGCTCAGGGGTAGAGCACAACCTTGCCAAGGTTGGGGTCGAGGGTTCGAATCCCTTCGCCCGCTCCAGTTTTTCCGGACAGGGTCGTCATGAAGCTTTCCGCCACCCTCGCGCTCGCCGCAGCGGCGCTGACGCTTTCCGCCTGCGGACAATCCGATGCCGATCGCCTGTCCGATCTCGCGAACGAACTCAATGCCGAGCGTGAGGCGGAGTTGAACGCGCCGGCGCCGCAATCGACAACGACGCCGTCAGGCCTGCGTTTTGAAACGCTCACTGCCGGCAACGGCCCGCGCCCGCAGCTCGGACAGCCTGTACTCGTCACCTATGAAGGCCGTCTGGCCGATGGCACCGTGTTCGATTCGAGCGAGCAGCCCGTGCCGATGGTGGTGGGGCAGCTCATCCCCGGCTTCAACGAAGGGCTGTTGCTGATGAACCGGGGCGGTCGTTACCGCCTGCGCATCCCGCCCGCTCTCGGCTATGGTGAGCGTGGCGCCGGCAATGGCGTGATTCCCGCCAATGCCGAGCTGGATTTCACGGTTACGCTGGTCGACATCGCTGCGCCCGGCCCGAATGGGATGCCGCCGCCAGCGGGCAACTGATCCGAGATTATTGCTCCGCCGTCGGCGGTGGAGCGTCCGCCCCCGGTACGGGTGTGCGCGGCTCCAGCAGCGCCGCCGTTTCGATCGCGTCCAACGCGCGGCGGGCGAGCACGTAGCGACGCGCATCCATCGTCCATTCGCGTGCCGCATCGCGGCCTGGCAGACGCATGACTTCTGCCAAGGCGACATCGACCTGGCCGGCCTCAAGCCGGCGAGTGGCACGGCGCAGCCGCTCGGCGGGGACCGGTGAAGGCGTGCCTTCCCGCCGCACGATAATCAGGCTGCCCAGTTCGCTGCGGATCGCGTCCCACCAGCCTTGTTCGGGTCCGGCCCGGACGAGTTGGACGGAGACGTTCTGCAGCCCATCCTGCAATTCCTGCAGCGTTACCGGCTCGCGCGCGGCGGCAATGATCGTCCCCACCGCCTGCGGCTGGGTCGCGCCGAAACGCTGGCGCAGCAGCGCTTCGAGGAAACCGAGCGGGACGCCGCGGTCGAGCGCGCGCCGCGCCGCGAAAGCGACCAGCAGCCCTTCCGCCCGATCAGCATTGCCAACGGCTGCGCGCGATTGCGAATCGACCTGACCGATCCGCTGCTCCAGAGCGGCAACGCGCCGGGTGATTTCCGGGTCGATGACGATGCGCTGTGGTTCTGTGCCCGGCGCAGGGTTGCTTGGCGCAGTGCGCGCGACTTCGGTGCCGGGCATGGTGTCCGGATCGTCGGACGGCGCGGGCTCCTCGATTGCGGGCAATTCCGGTGCGATGCCGACGAAGCGGGCCGCCGCGTCCCAGCGCGAAAGCACCCAACCCATCGCTGCGAGACCGAGCGCAAAGCAGATCAGCGCAAAGATCAGATATGTGAGCCAACCACGCCGGCGGGGCTCCGCCATCCGGGTTTCGATCGGATCATATTCGCCGTTCATGCGTGGGGGCGCCTCATTTCACTGCCAGTCTGGCACAGCTTCGCGGCAAGCTCCAGCAGCGCTTCGTCCCGCGGCTGACCGGCGACAGTGATGCCGGCCCAGCCCGGCCCAGCGGCCTGCGCCACCTTGTTGCTTAGCACCGCGATCCGGATGTCAGCGCGCCGATCTCCCACCAGTTCGCGGAAAAAAGCCGCCGCGCGCGCGGAATGGAGCAATACGACTGCGCGCTCGGCCAGTGCGTCCTCGGCCTCGACCGGAAGACGGGCGACCGGATCGGCGGCATAGACCGCGACCGGCGTGATCCGGAGTGCCGTCTCCGCCAGCAAGGTCCGATCCGCGCCCGACAGCCACAATATGTTGTGCACACCGTCCGCCGCCATGCGCTCGACCAGCGCATTTCCGTCGGATGCGCCTGCGAAAACCTGCGTGAAGCCGGTCGCGCGCGCCGCAGCGGCCGTTGCCGCGCCGACGGCGTAGCAAGGCATCGATAGAAATGACGTCAAGCCGTCACCTCCATGGCGCGCAGCATTGGCGCTGGTCAGCATGACAGCGTCGAACGGGGCTGCCGGGGTCGTCCAGATAAGCGGTCGGACCGTAAAGAGTGGAGCGATGACGGGCGCGAGGCCCAGTGCTCGGACGCGCCTGGCGGTGCGGTCCGCATCGGGCTGCGGACGCAGCACCAAAAGAGGTGCGCTCATACGGAAAACATCGCGCGCAGTGCCGGGCTGGCCTGGGCCAGCAAGCGTCCGGCGAGTTCCGCCGGATCGCTGCCAGCGCTGGCGCAAACCTCGCGGCCGTCCGTGCTCAGAATTTCCGCTTCGATCCGGATCGTCCCGGCATCGAGGCCGGCCCGGGCGGCGACTGCGGAATGGCAATCGCCGCCGAGCGCAGCGAGGAATGCGCGTTCCGCCGCGACGCAGCGATGGGTTTCGGTATGGTCGATTGCCGCAACCAGTGCGCGGGCCGGCGCGTTGTCGGCCAGCACTTCGATCCCGATCGCCCCTTGCGAGGGCGCCGGCAGGAAGCCGTCCAGCGGCGTACCGATGTCGAGACCTAGACGATCCAGCCCCGCCGCCGCCAGCAGAGTCGCATCGAACGCACCGCGCGCGATCTTGTCCAGCCGGCTCTGGACATTGCCCCGGATCGAAGAGACGGCAAAATCCGGTCGCCGTGCAAGGAGTTGTGCAGTGCGCCGGGGCGACGATGTGCCCATGCGGGCGCCGGGCGGCAGGGCGGCAAGGCTGTCGGCGCCGATCAGCCGGTCGCGCGTGTCGGCTCGCGCCAGCATTGCGACAATCACGAGGCGCTCCGGCCGGAACGTCTCGACATCCTTCATCGAATGAACCGAAATGTCCGTGCGGCCGTCGATCAGGGCCCGGTCCAGCTCCTTGGTCCACAGCGCCTTGCCGCCGACTTCGGCGAGCGGCCGGTCCAGGATCACATCGCCGGTGGTGGTGATGGGAACGATCTCGCTTTCGACGCCGCAGGTGGCGCGCAGCGCATCGGCCACCATATGGGCCTGGGCGAGCGCCAGCGGCGATCCGCGCGTACCGATGCGAAGGGGATTGGTCATAGCGGCGCTGTGCTAGCCTGGTTCGGGTTGCTGTGCCAGCCCGCTCAACCTCCCGACATGGTCATGCAGGATCGGGAGTTTGGGCAGGGGCGCTGGCCGGTGCCGCCCTTGTTCAACAGGAAACGCAATGGCAGGGAAGCCGCGATGAGTCTGATCCTCGGCATCGAATCGAGCTGCGACGAGACGGCGGCGGCGCTGGTGACGTCCGACCGGCGTATCCGCGCGCACCGGTTGGCCGGGCAGGAAGAGGCGCACCGACCTTATGGCGGGGTGGTGCCGGAAATCGCCGCGCGCGCGCATGTCGAGATCCTGCCGCGCCTCGTCGAGGAAGTATTGGCCGAGGTGGATGTGAAGCTGGCGGACGTGGACGCGATCGCGCGCCGGATTGTCCTTGACACCGGCGTAGTCGA
>CAYTMM010000048.1:0-23582 GCA_964438875.1 uncultured Sphingosinicella sp.
CGATGATCTGGCGGTCCTGCATCCGCGCCGGCTCGATCGGCACGAGATCGTCAAGGCGGTCCTGGGTCAGCACGAACCCGCCAGGATGCTGCGACAGGTGGCGCGGCGTGCCGACAAGCTGGCGGGCCAGCTCGAGCGTCAGCCTGAGCCGGTGATCGTCGGCGTTGAGGTTCAGCGAGGCGACCTGTTCGTCGGTGATGCCGTCCATCGACCAGCCCCAGACGAGGCCGGTCAGCATCTTGGTGAGATCGCGGGGCAGGCCGAGCGCCTTGCCCACCTCGCCGACTGCGCCGCGCGTACGATAACGGGTGACGACGGCGGTCAAGGCCGAGCGGTCGCGGCCATAGGTGTCGTAGATCCACTGGATGATCTCCTCGCGCCGCTCATGCTCGAAATCCACGTCGATGTCGGGCGGCTCCTGGCGCTCGCCAGAGACGAACCGCTCGAACAGCAGCTCGTGCCGGATCGGATCGATCGAGGTGATGCCGAGCATATAGCAGACGCAGCTATTGGCGGCCGAGCCGCGTCCCTGGCAGAGGATGCCGCGCCGCCGGCTTTCGGCGACGATCGCGTTGACGGTCAGGAAATAGGGCGCGTAGCCGAGCTGCCCGATCAGCCGCAGCTCGTGATCGATTTGTGTTCGATATTCGTGTGGCAGGCCAGCGGGGAACATGCGTGCGGCGGCTTCTTCGGTGAGCACGGCCAGCGCCTCTTGGGCGGTCCGGCCCGCCATCACCTGCTCATAGGGATATTGATACCGGATCTCGCTGAGGTCGAACCGGCAGCGGGCGGCGATATCGGCGCTGGCGGCAATCGCGTCGGGATAGGCCTGGAACCGACGCTCCATTTCCTCCGGCGACTTGAGGTTGCGGTCCATATGCCGTTCGCGGCGATAGCCGAGCGCGTCGATCGTGGTCTTCTCGCGGATCGCGGTCATCACGTCCTGAAGCGGCCGGCGGTCCGGCGCATGATAGAGGACGTCGCCGGTCGCAACGCTGCGCATCCTTGCCTGCCGGGCCAGTTCATCCAGCCGATGCAGCCGCTCGGCATCGTCCGGCCGGCGCCGCATGGACAGAGCGAGATAGCCCCGCTCGCCGAACACGTCGCGCAGTTCGGCGAGCTGGGCGGCGGTCGCCTCATCGGGCAGGTCGGGCAGCAGGATGGCGATCAGCCCCTCGGCATGGGCGGCGACATCGGACCAGTCGAGAATGCAGCAGCCTTTGCCGCCGCGCGCCTTGCCGGCCGACAGCAACCGGGTCAGCCGCGACCATGCGGGGCGGTCCGTGGAATAGAGGAGCAGCGCGCGGCCCCCATGTTCATCGGCGCCCAGATCGACGCGGGCGCCGGGGATCATCCGCACGCCCGTTTCCTTCTGGCCATGCCAGCCGCGCACGATGCCCGCGACGCTGCCCCGATCGGCGAGGCCCAATGCCGTATGGCCCTGGGCGGCGGCGGTCGCGAACAGCTCCTCCGGCGAGGACGCCCCGCGCAGGAACGAGAAATGGCTGGTCACCTGAAGCTCGACATAGGCCATCAGCCGAACAGCCCGTGCATATACCAGGAGAGATCGCCGCTCTCCGGCGCCACGCCGTCGCCGCGCCGGAACAGCCAGAACCGCTCGCCGCCCTCCGCCTCGACCCGGAAATAGTCCCGCACCGCCCACATCTCCCCGGCATTGCGCCACCATTCGCCGTGGATGCGCTCGGGGCCGTCGCCCGCAACGACGCGATAGGTCGCGCCGCGCCAGACGAAGCGCCGCGGCGGATGGTCGGGCAGCAGCGCCACCACGTTCGACAGCTTCTCGGGGCGGCGCAGCAGGCGGGCAGGGCGCTTCCAGCTCGGCCAGCCCGTCGGCGCTCCCAGCGCATCGGCGCACCGGACGGCGCGTTCGGGAACATCGCTCTCCCGTGCCCCCATGCGGAACACCGCGCCTTCGCCGACGCGGCCGGCGAGCTGATCGACCAGCGGCGCGAGGTCGGGCACGGTGGACTCGCCGCCGAGGCCAGCGCTCAGCGCGATCGGCTGGAGATCCTCGACATGCGGTGCCGAAAGGAACATTGCCTCGATGCCGAGGTCCGGCTCGATCCGCTCGACCCGCATCGCGAACATGCGCTTCAGGTGCTTTGCGTCACGGGTGGCTTTCGCGGTTCCCAGCCCGATCCGTTGTTCGGCGCCATCGACCCGCAGGCAGGTCAGCACGGCCGCGCGCAGGCCCAGCGCACGCGATTGCAGCATGTTTGCCATATCGTCGATCAGATCGCCGATGACCTGGGTGATCGCCTCCGCCGTGACGATCGGTTCCAGCAGGCGCCGGCTGACGCACGGCATCTCGAACGGCATCACGGGCACGATGGGCTCGGCCGCGATCCCGCGTGCCTGGTCGAGCCGCGTCACGGTCGATAGCCCGAGACGCCGCGCGAGCGGGCCGCGCGGCATCGGATATAGGTCCGCTATCCGCTCCAGGCCGAACCGGGCGGCGGCGGTCAGCGCCTCCGGCGTCAGCCGCAGCGCCGCGAGCGGCAGATCGGCGATCGCCCCGGCTTCCGTGCCGGGCGGCAGGATGGTGATCGCCGTGTCGCCATAACGGGCGAGCCCATGGGCAGCGCCGGGCGCGCCGGCGATCGCGATCGCAGCGGTGAACCCGAGCCGATGCAGGAAATGGAGCAGGCGGCGGCAGAATCGTTCCTCGCCGCCGAACAGGTGGGTGGTGCCGGTAAGATCGAGCCACAGCCCGTCCGGTTCGGCGACGCTGGCGGTCGGGGTCCAATGGCCGACGGCGTGCAGCGCCAGCCGGTCGAGCAAGGCGCGGTCGTTCTCAGGTTCGGCGTCGCGCACATCTAGATCGGTGACGAGCGCGCGGGCATGGGCGGCGGCCATGCCGGGGCGCAGCCCCAGCTCCAGCGCGATCGGGCAGGCTGCGGTGACGATCTCCCGCTGGCGGGTGCGCGCGATCAGGATGGCTGGGCGCCGCCACGATGAAATTTGTGGATGCGATGCGGGTGCATGGCTGACCGCGTGCGCCCAGCGCGAGCCCGGCCGCCAGCCGCCGCCGCGCGGCACCGAGCAGGCGCCGGGATCGTCGTCGATCGGCGCGGTAAATCGCGGCCGGAGATCGGGCGGGCCCGGCTCAGGCGGCGCGGCTGGCTGCTCCGACCGGCGCAACCGCTCGATCGGGAGCTGCGGCAGGTAGAGCGAGGCGACCCGTATCATCGCAGGCCTCGAGTTCCAGAGAGAAGGGAGGGCCGTTCCGCTGGCGGACCAGCTCGACCGACCAGCGGGCGCGCCCGACGCCGGGCCAGGGGAGGGGCGCGGAGGAGACGCAGCCGATCCGCCAGCGCGTCATCGCCGAGGAATTTTCCGCCAGCGGGCAGCGGTCGCGCGAACGGTGCCGCCGATAGAGCAGCATCGGCGTCTTGCCGTCCGACGCCGCGAGCTGGAGGCGGCGGGTCGCGGTCTGGTCGGCCGACCGGACCTCGGCGACGACGCAGGCGAGCGAACCGTCCCGCATTCCGTCCTCGGCGAGCGCCAGCACATCTTTGTCCTTGCGGCCCTGGGCATAGAGGATGCGATCCGGGCCGAGCCCGACCTGTTCGAGGCCGGGCGCATAAAGATCGAATTTCGTGAGCGCCCAGAGGACCGTGAACCCCGGCTTCGCGGCGAAGCGCGCCGCGATGCCCGCCGCGAACAGGGTTGCCGCGGCGTCGTCGCTCAGCGCTGCAGTGGCCGCCGCGATCTCGTGCAGGCCGGCGCCGACGAGACCGCGATCGGCGAGCCGGTCATCGATAGCCGCCAGCCCGAATGCCAGCGACGGACCTCGCGCCCGGCGCTCTCCGGCAAGGGCGACGTGGAGCGCGGCGAGCTGGTCGGTTGGTGGTCGGTCAGGGAAGGCGGACGAGATGGGCATCGGGGAACATCGACTCATATGTTCCTATTATGTTCCGCCGATTCAGCAGGGCGCGTCAAGGGTCGTTGGATTTGCCGTGGATGCCGTAGCGTCAGCAATGTGCGTGGCCCGCCGGACACCACTTGGAAAGCGGCGCCGGCGGACCTTTTGCGGAAAATCAGGCCGCTTTGTCCTTGGGTGCCTCGATACGATCATTCGCGGCGTTGCCCGCGATCTCGATCCGGCGCGGTTTCATCGCCTCGGGGACGACCCGCTTCAGCTGAATCGAGAGCAGGCCGTTCTCGAACGCGGCCTCGCCCACCTCGATATAGTCGGCGAGCTGGAAGCGCCGCTCGAACGGACGGGCGGCGATGCCGCGGTGCAGATACTCGCCCGCCTCGCTCTCCTCGGCACGCTTGCCGGTAACGGTGAGCTGGTTCTGCTGCGCGATGATCTCGATCTCATCGGGCCGGAAGCCCGCGACCGCGAGCGTGATGCGGTAGCTGTCCTCGCCGTCCCTCACGATGTCGAACGGTGGATAGCCTTCGGCGATGTCGCCGCCGCGCATTCCCGTCTCGAGCAGATCGAACAGACGGTCGAAGCCGACCGTGGAACGCCGATAGGGCGCAAAGTCGAAATTGGTTCTCATTTCCAAATCCTCCATGTTGAAGCGATCTGGGCATGAGTCGCACCGGAACAGAAGAGCCGGCGCCCTCTATGTCCAGCCGGACCCGAACACGGCGCCCGGTACGCGATTACCTAGTTCGGCCGTTTTGGGTTTCAAGAGGTCGGATTCACATCGTTTACACGGGGTTGGTCAACCGCACCTGTCAGTCAGTCAAACGTGGACCATATCTCTCAATGAGGAGCTGCAGCACCCGCGCGCTGGCATAAGCCGCATATTGCTGGTGGCCGTCCTGCTTGTCGGGGTCCGCAAAGTCGCAGACAGCTTTGAGCGCGAAGCAAGCCGGCTGGGGACTTGCCGCGCCGTGCGCGGCCGCAAAGAGGCCGTAGATTTCCATCTCGACGCCGATCAGTTCCTGATGCTGTTCGCGAATTTGCTTGATGACCTCCCCATCGGCAAGAACTGCGGAACCCGAAGCGACTGGCCCTATGAAGATGCGGCTCGCATGCGTTCCTGTGCCGGAAAATTCGCTGGCAATCTTGGCGAGCGCCTCGCCGTCATCGCGGATTTGCTCGATATGGCTGCGTACCTTGGCTGGGGCAGGTAGGTGGTGGGGACGCATTGAGAATTGCGTGTTCTCGGCATCGCGCACACGCTTACCGCTCTGGAAGTCCCAGGCCGTGTCCGCGAACAGTACGTCGCCGAGCCTGACCTTCTCGCGCATACCGGCGCAGATTCCGGTCATCGCGAGGAGTCGTGGACGAAGCCGCGCAATCAACGAGGCCGCTCGCAACGCCGTGGAAACCATGCCCATGCGCGGAGACGTCGTGACGCAAACTGTCAGTCGGCGACCATCAACCTCAACATGTCCGTCGCGCACGAAGACGATGTCGTCGATGGGACGGGGCGCCGACCAGTTCCAGGGGAGATTCAGTATCTCCTCCTGCTCCGGAGTGGCCAGTGCACAGACGATGGCAAGATCGATGCGCGGGGCGGGATCAGGTTCACGTTCCTTTGCACGCGCCTGCTCCAGCGCGAAGCGTGCGCAATTTGTCGCCCGGCTCACCCATTCATCGCTGTCATCAGCATATTGAAGGACCGTCCAGGTCCAATCTTCGAACTGGCACAACGCGTCGTCCGCCACTGCTCGGTCGGCCGTGATGCCGACAATGTACCGCGGCATATTCGGAAGCTCGCCTTCACGAATCTCGAAAAGCAGATCAAGCGAATGCTGCATCTCGGGCGTGCCTTCAGGCCGCAACGGTAGGAAGATGTCGAGGAGGAGAAGGTCGAACGGCGTCCGCTCTATATGCGCGCGCGCGTCGTTCGCGCTGCCCACGATATCGATCTGGTCGCGGGCGATCCCGATCGCGGCCAGAGCAGTGACGAGACGCTCGTAGCGGCGCGGATGGTCGTCGACGATCAGGATTTTCAACCCGCACTCCTCATTTCGTCTCGGAAATATTGGCGGCAAGGACTGTTTTCCACTCGTCGAAGGTCGAATTGTAGTGAAGCACCGCTCGCACCGTCGCCGGAAATTCCTCGAGCAGTTCGGCCCGAAGTTGGGTAAGATCCACCGTCGCTCCGCCTTCTCGCACAAAGCCCTCGTAGCCCGTGATCACCACCGTTGAGCAGTTGATCTCGGCCATGCTCATATGACGGAGTACTTCGGTTCCGCCGAAGCCCTGTGGACGCCCGCCTGCCTCTCGCTCTCCGACGTCGAAAGTCGGGAGCGACATGTCGAGCAGCAGCAGATCGACGGAATCGGATTCGAGAATGTCTAGTGCGGAAGTGACCGACTTTGCGATCGACAGTCGCGCGTCGGGCGCGAGATCAGTCACCAGCCTTTCGATATGCTGACGCTTTGGCGCCTCGTCCTCGACAAGCAGGATGTGGCGCTTATGCGGCATCTGCTAACTCCTGGGCGGGAAGGAGCACGGCATAGGTCACTTCCAGGCGGAAACGACCTTGGGGCGTGAAACCGAAGTCAATGCGCCCCCGCTCGGATTGATTGACTACCGCAGCCAGTTTCGCGAAGCCACTGCCACCTTCCGTGCGGGTTCGTGGCGCGTGCGCGCCGTCCGCGATGGCCTTGCGGATCGCGTTCGCCTGATTTTCCTTTTCACTGCGATTGCTTTGCCGGCAATCACTGATGATCTCGAGGGTTAGGGTCGCCCCGGGCTCATCCCAGATCGCGCGCACGTCAATCTGCGGCGATTTGAGGCCTGAATGTTTATGCGCGTTGCCGAGCGCGACAAACAGGGCGTCATGCACGAAGACGAGGTTGGGCGCGTGCAATTGGAGTTCGCCTTCCGCGACATGGGTGATCTTCGGTGAATATCCGCGCTGCGACTTGAGGGCCGTATCGACACCGATCTGGAGCATCTGCTCGAGCGTGAAAAGCTGGTGCTGACGCAAAGTGTCGGCGTGAACGAACCAGTTGGCCGCCTCATCCAGCTTCACTTGGACCTCGGCGGAACCGCGACCCATTGCGGCATCGAATTCGAGGAAGGCGGGGTCGGATTCGGCGACCTCGCGGACTGTCGCGCGGACGATGTCGAATTCATGAATGAGCTTGGCCTTGATATCTCCCGAGATGAGGGTTCGAATGGCAGCGAGGGACGGCTCGATCGCGGTCCAAAGGACAGGAACCGCGACGCCGAGAAATTCGCGAAAGCTGAAGTCCATCCGGATAATGGCACGAGCAAGTCCGATCAGACGGTCATTCAGCGAAAGAAAAATCATGCCGAGAGGCTTATCGACGGTGCGGAGATGAAAATGTGTGTCTTTGGCCTCTGTAAGGGTCTCATCGAACTTGGTCGCAAATGTGCGCAACGCTTGGTCGATGCGATCCCTTTCGTCAGTAGAAAGCCAGGTGAAACTGCCGATCCACTGTTCGTTCCGGTGATATTCGCCCGCCTCGGATTCGCGAGTCGTAATCAACCCGGCAAATTCGAGAGGCCCGCGGATGAGGCCGATAAACGACTGATGCCGAATGCGCTTTGAGAGATAGAAATCCAGGCCGAAGCTGGCATTCGTCAGGAATTCGTCACCCAATCGACGAAGAATGCTCACCAGAACGGCGTCGGCCTCATTGTCAGGAGTGAAGTTGCTTTGCTGTGATGGATGGGACTTGAGTTCGCGAAGCACATCCTCGAACGACTGGGGCGCTGCCACATCCACCTGAACGAGGTCGCGATAGCGCTCATAGTCTTCAGCCAGTTCGCGCACGGCCCACCGGATCAGCGCATCGCTATCAACATGGATACGTGTGCTGTCCACAATCCATCGTCCGTCGTCGAGCAGCAGCGCGTTCGCAATCAGCGCAATCTCGTCTGCGTAAGTGTCTGCGTTGTCGGGGTCCACGTGCGACAACGCCGAACAGATGGCCTGACGTTCCTCCATGATCTGCCTGGTGCCGGAAAACAATCGCGACAGGTCGAGTATGTCTGGCACGCAGACGTCGCGCAGGAAGTAGATGAGTTCATGTGGCGCGACATCGAGATCACGGTCGATCAGCTCAGAGGGGCGCGCGACAGCCGCGTTGCGCAAAGCAGCCCCGGTCGCGAAGCGCATCTGCGATCCGACCAGACTCGCTTCCTCCGCGGTCCAGAGCAGATGGAGCGCGATCGGCGCCGCGAGAGGATGCGCGACAGCCTTGAAGTCCGGCCACTGATAGTTGCGTAACGCTCCCGACACCGGGAGGAATTGCGCGTGAATTGGGCTGCGCGCGCCCTCGTTCGCAATGAGCGCTATGACCTTCTGCCTTTCGCCACGCGCGTGAAACGCATGTAGCAGCATCAACGCGCGCAATGTGCGCAGCGATTCCGGCCATCCGGTATCGGTGTCCCCAAGCGCTTCGATCGCCAGCGCGAAGTCCCCGCGATGGATATGGCCGGCCGCGCGGGCGAGCATCGCCGGCTGAGATGCGAGCGTGTCTGGACAGGAGGCTTCGTACCAGGTTGCGGCCGCCTGACCGCGCAACTCCACGGTGGATGCACAGCCCAAGCTCCATGGACGGTCTTCAGGGCCTTCACATGGGCTGTTCAAACCGATCAGCCATGGACGCCAGGGCTGATCGGGCGTCGCGCGCCGGAGCTGTACTAGGAACTCCAGCAATCCGGCGCCGAGCGGCAGACCACGCAGATTGAGGGCGAGTTTCGCCACTTGTGTCCAGGCGTCGTCCGATCCGTCGCAGCGGCTTTGGACGCGCGCGATAAGATCGACGATGTTGTCTGGCTTCACGGCAGGCTCATGCGAGACGGCCGACTGGCTCAGTGCAAAGCCCGCATAGATATGACGCCAGACATCCGCCGAGTATCGGCGCCGTGCCGCGTGAGCGGCCCGAGCAGCCCTGAAGCTGCGGCCGGCGAACAATGCGTCCGGGAGAGTTGAATCGCGTGGGGACAGGGGAGGGGCCGCATCCGGATCCAGGAGACGAACGATCTTCGTGAGTCGAAAGTCTTCCATTCCACTGACCCGGATACAATGTACGATATGTGCAGCCCGCTCCTGTGACGGGTCACGTCGTGCCAGTTCCTGAAGTATGGCGACATAAGTCTGGTAGATGTCGACAATGCCGTGGCTTTGCTCGACTCTTAATATGTCGGCCAGCTCTGATTCTGTTGTGGGTAGGTCGTTCTTAAGCCGGTAGCGCGAGTAGGCCTTCAGCGGCTCATCATAATAAGCGTGGTTTTCGATGCGGGCTTCGACATCGTCAACGAACTTCGCCAGAGTAGTACGGTCCTCGTTTCGGACGCTGGTATGATAAGTGGTGAAGCCGAGGAGTCCGTGCCTGTAGACTTTGCGGACCTCGGCAGAGTAGCGTTTCTGGCCTTCAAGTCCACCAGCCAGGTGTTCGACCGCGAGACGCAGCTGTACGGACCAGAGCGAGACGCCCAGGACATTCTGCAACATTTCTATCGCCTCTAGAGCATCATCGTACTTGCCCGCGAAAATCGCCGCTTCAATCGGCCCCATAGCCGCGACGACAACCGACAGGCGTCGAATCTCCAGGCGGACCCGTTCAGCGATCCATAGCAACTCATGTTCCAATGGCACGACGGGCGCGCGGCTATATATGCCGGCCAATTCTTCATATTGGATCGGAGCCTGGGAAAGTTCGCCGAGCTGCGTCGCTGCTAGATCTCGCATCCACTCCAGAAGCGGCCGATATTGTTCGGGTGACAAAGCGGCTCGAGCGTCGAGGAACCACTCGGACAATCCGCCCCTGAACTGGCGCGAAGGCGGCACGCGACGGTCTTTCACGAATCGCCGAGACCGCAGATTGGCAATCAAGCCGCGGTAGCGATGCTGCATGTCGATAAACGCCCGCTCGGCGGAATCGCGATGTTCGGCTGTCATTGTATCTCAGGCTCTTGAAAGGCTTAGTATTTGTCTCTCGCTCGCAGATTGACGGAAGTATTCCTGTTCGTTGGTTGGGTAGCATCTTTGCCAGTGGTAAGAAAAGTTCTGTACGTAGGTGAAGCCATCAAGAATGGGACAGTCGCCTCCCGCGCGCTGCGGGTACGGAGAGCCGGGCTCTGCACCGCGCTGTGCATCGAAGGCCGGGCTTAATCGTTTAGCCCGGACCGAGGCGCGCGGCCGGAATGATGCCCCCGGCCAGCAGGGAATGCAGCGCCTGGATATGCCCGCCCTCTCGCTCAGCGCTCGCGTCGGACGTCATGACCACGGTGAGGGCGAGGTCGGGCACGATGTAGAGCATCTGCCCGCCATAGCCCCAGGCGAAGCGCACGTCGTGGCCGCCCGCCCGCCAGATGAACCAGCCATAGCCGTAGCCATTGCCGCTCCAGGGCGAGGTCGTGCGCTCGTTCCAGCTTTGCGCGATCCAGTCCGCCGGAACGATCTGCCGGTCGCCTAGGCGGCCGCCATTGCGGTAGAGCTCGCCGAACCTGGCGAGCGCGCTTGGTGACATCAGCATGTCGTTGCCGCCGAAATAGATGCCCTGCGGATCGCGCGGCCAGGGCGGGATGTCGATGTCGAGCGGTCCGGCCAGCCAGTCCTGCGCCAGCGCGTGCGTGCTGCGGCCCGAGGCGCGCGTCAGCATCGCCGACATGAGGTGCGAACTGCCCGTCGAATAGACCATGCGCCCACCCGGCTCGTCGACGAACGGGCGCGAGAGCGCATAGCGCACCCAGTTCGGGCTCGTGACCCAGCGGCCGTAATAGGCGCCGGATGTGCGTTCGAGCCCGGCCCGCATCGAGAGCAGATGATCGACGGTCAGGCGCAAGAGACGCGGGTCGGGGTTCGCGGGAGCGTCGGCGGCGAGGACGGACAGGACGGGTTGATCGGTGCCGTCGAGCACGCCCCGCTCGATTGCTATGCCGACCAGCGCCGACAGCACCGTCTTCGAGGCCGACTTGATGTTGACCGGCCGATCTAGCGGCGGGCCGCCGTTGAAACGATGTTCGGCCAGAGTCTCGCCATGGCGCAGCACGATCAGCGAGCGCAGCCGGGGCAGTCGCCCGGCGCGTTCGACCACGTCCGCCATCGTAGCGGCGTCGAGTCCGGTGGTGGCGACGGCCGACCGACGTTCGACCGTATTGCCATCCGGGGGTGGTCCGCAGCCCGGCAACGAAAGCGCGGCGAGACATGCGAGCAGGAGCAGTGAGGCGATCGGTCCGGGCATGGTCATAGAATGCGCGGAAAGCCGGGTCGGTGCCGTGCCTCGAAGGGTGAGGGTATTTAGGCGGATTGCTTGTTCAATCCGAGCGCTGCTTTCAGCACCGCAATTTGCCCGTCGTCGGCGGATTCGGATCCGTCCGCTTCCGCGTCCAGCACCTTGAGGATTGCGGCCAGGGAGTTCATGCCTTCGGCCGGACCGGCCATGTTCGATGACGGGCGCGCCATTCATGGCTTTGGCTGACGAGCATCAGCCGAAAGCGGAATCAGCGTCATCTTCCTCGCGACGATAAGGATCGTCCAAACCGATGCGGTCGGCTTCCGACAGGAGAAAGGAGAGCTGCTCGTCGAGATCGTCCGGGGTCTCGCCGAGACAGTCTGCATAATATCGCCTGAGATGCCTCCACGCGCGCGCCTCGTCGCCCAGAAAATAAGCCAGATATTCCTGATAGCGCGCGCGGCAGCCGAGCGCCGCGTGATAATGGTCCCAATAGGCGATGGTGAGGGTATGAAGTTCCTCACTCTTCCTCGCCAGCTCGATCGCCAGATTCCAGTCGATGTCGTGGGGCCGATGAGGCGCCGCCTTCGCGACCATCCGCATGTCCCTTAGCTGGAACAGCACGTCGTGGCGCGAAATCGAGGGCTCTCGCTGCTTCGCCGCCGGCAGGATGTTCGCGCAGTCCATGCAGACGAGCAGAACCTCGTGACGGTCCACCCATTCCCGATAATCGTCGCCGTCGTCACAGGCATCGGTCAGGAAGAATTCCTGGTGACGCATCAGCTTGCCCGACCATTTGCGCTTCGCGTTGTTGGACGCGCGAACGATCTCCGCCTTCGCCCGGCCGCATCCCGGGCAGCGCCATTCCGACGAGACGGCGTTCCAGAGGTCGGGGGCGCCCGCGCCGTCATGGCTCGCAATGTCTTGCGCCGAGGGTGTCCTGATCGGCCGGCTCGAGGCCTTGCTGCTCGAAGCGACGCCGGCGCGTGAGACCGACCGCATCAGGAAAGCATCGAGATCGCGCGAAACGGTCTGATATCCCGGCCAGTCCGACCGCAGGAACGACCTGTGGAGATATTCGGGCAGCGCGAGCCATCGCGGCGCGCTGGAAGGCGGCAGATTGCCTTTTTCCTGGAGCAGCTCGCCTTTCGCCATCATCTCGAACATGGCATCGAGAAGCGCGCATCTTTGGTCGAAATCCGGTCGCGCCGCTTCAAAGATACGCAATGCCGCGGCCGCATCGATCTCATGTTCGGCATTGGGCCGGGGCGTGATGAACTGGCGTATCTCGCTCGGCCTGAAACTGAAATCCCTGGGAATCTGCTTGCACCGCCTTTTCACGTCTCCGTCGGCCTTGTTGCAGTCGAGGCAGACGAGCGTCGGTTCGAACCGTGCGACCAGTCTGGGCGCCAGCTCCTCGAAGTGGAACGTGTCGCGCGCGATCCGCTGGTTCCAGTCCTTCCCGATTTCCAGCCTCAGCCTCGCCTTGAGCCTGTCGACCAGATGATCGTGATGGATATCGAGCCTGGCGAGGAGGACGCCATTGGCGGAAGGCCGGAACAGCTCGCGTTTCGGCCGGCCGCATCCTGGGCAATCCCACTCCGAATGGACCGACGCCCAATTCTCATCGAGATCGAGCTTGTCCGTGCCGAACCGGGCGAGCGCCCGGCGCGATTGACTGTGCCAGGCTCCGTCGCGCTCGAAAAAATGACGCTCGAGCGCCGCATCGTCGAATGAGGCGAGGTCCGGAACCTTGAAGGCAATCGTGTGCCAGCCCGGTTCCTTCTTCGCTCCGCTGTCCATATCCCGTCCTAGCCCACGATCTGCCGCGGATCTTCGGGGAAAAGCGCGCTCTGACCGACGATGGTCGCCAAGGGCTCCTCGCTCAGCACAGCAAAGCACCGCAGCCGCTCGGTCAGATGACGGGCGAGGTCGGCGGGCGCCATGCGCCGCCTGTGCCGTTCAGGCGCGGCCAATGCACCGAGCAGCGCCGGGGCGACGCCGGCCAACGCGACTTCGAGATGGAGTGAAAGCGAGTCCTCGTCGATTCGGGTCATGATTGCATGAGAACAAATATGGAACAATGGGTCAAGGTCGTTCGCACATACGGGAATGGTGTGCGTCGGCGTGGACAGCGCCGCAGCCCCGGGGGTCGCATCGGCGCGCCCGAATCGGTATATAGTCCATGGACGCTGATACCGTTGAGCGCGCGTTCATTGACCGCTAAGGCCTCCGGGTTAGAATGGCGGTGGAGCAATATGATGTCGCAGATCGACCGTTATAGTGTCTCGGACCGGCAGCGCGCGAAGGAGGCTTCGCGCGCCCAGGACGAGTCGGACCTGCAGGGCGGCCGTGTGTCGCGCGCGGAGCTGCGCGCGGCGAATGGCGTCTTCTCCTCGCTCGACCTTTCCAGTTCGGTCATCCGTCGGCGGAGTTCGATTGGCCGCTGAACGCGCCGCGCCGCTGGCGCGCAGCACCGTCATCAAGCTGGCCTCCGTTCTCGGCCTCGATGATCATGCCTTCATCATCGGCGGGCAGGCGCTCAATCTGTGGGCCGAACGCTACGCCGGGAGGCTGCCGGACCTTGTTGCCTATGGCCCCTTCACGTCAAAGGATCTCGATTATTTCGGGCACCGAGACGCCGCCGAGAAGCTGGCGGACGCGCTTGGCGGCAAGGTCTTGGTCCCGGACCCGGACGACCACACGCCAAATTCCGCAGTGGTGGTCGCGACGGTCGACGGTCGCGAGATCGAGATCGATTTCCTGAGCGACGTGATCGGGGTGCGGCCGAACGCGCTGGAACGCGACGCGGTCGAACTGATCGTGCCGGTGCGCGCCGACGGGGTCGATCAGCTCGTTATCCCGGTCATGCACCCCCTCCATTGCCTGCAAAGCCGCATCGCCAATGTCGTGACCCTCGGCCGGCCCGACGAGGTCGCCCGCCGCCAGCTCGCCGCCGCGCCGATTGTCCTTCAGGCCTATGTCGACGAGATGCTCGCGCTCGGCGACACGCGCGAGGCGACCGACACGCTTCGCGAGCTGTTCGTCTATCTGCGCGGCGACATTGCGGCGCGCGCCATACCCGACCTGCCGATGACCGATCCGGTCGTCATTTTCTCGGCATTCGTCCGCGACCGGCGCCTGGACTGGCGGTTCCGCTGGTTCAATCTGCGCGCCATGCGGCGCAAGCTCAAGACGAAGCGACGGCGCGCCGTGTAACAACCGTTTTCCGGGCGTCGGCTATCGTTCCAGCCGCACCCGGAGCCGGCGGGCGCGTTCGCGGAACGCCTCTTCGCCGCCCTCCAGAATATCGCACACCGCCTTGCGGATATGGCTGTCCTCCAGACCTCCGGACACATAGGTGATCGGCGGCAGTCCGCCGCTTTGATGCGCACCGGATTCGGCGATGATGATCTGATCCGCATCCGTGTTGATGACGAGGTTCGCATTGTGCGTGACCATGATCACTTGCCGCTTCGTCTTCGCCTCGATGAACAACCGCACCAACTCGACGAACACCGATTTGGGGTCGAGATTCTCCTCAGGCTGGTCGATGATCAGCGGTCGGTCGTCGGCATCGTCGAGCGCGAGATAGAGAAGGAGCAGCACGATTCCGCGCGTGCCTGGCGACAGCTTGCGAATATCCACGCCGTCATAGGCGATCTCGTAACGCACCGCGATATGGTCAGTGCTGAACAGCCAGTGCGCGAACCGCTTCGACCAGGCCCGGAACTCGACCTGCTGGATCGGCATGAACGGAGCATGGGCGAACAGTGGGCGCCGGTAGGTCTCGATGAATGTCGTCATCGCCGCCTGGACATCGGCCGCGCTGCCATTCTCCCATGCCGGTTTCAGATCCGTATTGGCGACCGCGATGAGTGAGCCGCGGCCATAGAACGGGCCGCTCTTGCGGCAGTCGATCAACTCCTCTTCGGCGAGATCGCCCCATGCGTTGGCATCGACGATGCGCGACACCGAAAAGCTGAGCTTGCGCAGCGTGTCGGAGGATGCCGCCAGCCGCGCCATCAGCGGCGCGTACAGGTCGGCCAGCGCCGCCTGTTCGCTGACGATCGCCTCGAAGAGCCGGCCATAGGTCGCGTCGCGTTCGATCTGTAATGCCTTGCGCCGTTCGGCTGCACCCTGGGCATCGAGGTGACGCGCCTCGATACCCTGCAATGCACTGTTCTCCTGCGCGACGCGCTGCGCCAGCGCCGTATATTGGTTGCGCACCACCGTGTCGGCGCTGATCAACTGCTCCAGCCGCGTCATTTCCGCCCGGAGCGTGGCCAGCTTGATCGTGGCGAGATCGGCATCGTCGGCAACCAGCGGCGTCGCCGGATCGCCGGGCGGCGGGGGCATCCCGTTGACGGCCGTGATCTGCCCATCGACCCAGACAATATAGTCGGCGAGTGCCTTGTCGACATCGCCTTTGTAGATAAGCAGGAAATCGTTCCACTGTTCGCCGGTGAGATGGCTGCTGAAATGGCGTGCCTGCGCCTCACGCAGCATCTCGGGCGCCTTCGTCGCGCGCATGCTCTTCACTTCGTCCTGCATGGCAACGAAAGTGCGGCGCTGATTCCCGAAATCGCGGATTTTCCCCTCGAGCGCCTGCGCGGCCGCGCTCAGCTCGGTATGGCGTTTGGCCTGAGCCTCCGTCCCTTTCACCACCAGCTTGGCGAGATCCGCATTGTAGCCGGCGATCAGCGTTCGTTTCTGGATCGCCTGATTGCCGAGCGTCCCGACCATGCCCTCTTTTTCGATTTCTTCAGCGATCCGCTCCGAAACCGCGGCGATCGCTTCCGCTTCGCGTTGGCGCGCCTGCTGAAACCTGAGTGTCCGGCGCTCGCGCAACTCGGCGAAATTATCGGCGCCATCGCGTTCGCCATGCGGATGGGCCTCGAAAATTACGCGTTCGATCTCGCTGATCAGACCTGCCGATGCCCCTTTCGACGAGCAAAGCTCCTCGACGAACTGCTGGGAAAGGTAGCGGGCGCGAGTGAACGAGAGCGGGTCGTTGGCATTGCTCCCGTCAAGCGCGCGCGTGGTTTCGCCACCACCGCCCCAGGTCAACGACACCTTGGCCTGACCGATGAGCGATCGGGCGCGAACGAGGAATGACGGGCTGATATTCTCGTCGGCCTTCCATGCCACCGCGGAGATCGCGTCGCAACCGGCGGCGATCACGTCGGCGAGGGCTGTCTTGCCCGAGCCACGCGCGCCAATGATCGCTACCAGCCCCGGATTGAGCGGAATGACTGGCGTCGCGGCCCAGCTCGCATCGGCGATCGCGACCTTGGCAATGACTTGTGAGGGCATCGCCGTGCGGGGTGGCTCGGGGCCGACATAGGCTCGACCCCCGGGGTCGATGCAGGCTTGGCGCAGCGCGTCGAACGTGAGACCGCCCTTGATCCACGAATAGCGGTCTCCGGCCGGCTGGCCCACCGCCCCCTGCTCGTGCGCGTCACTGCCATGCAGGCACGGCTTGCAGCCGTCATAGTCCTGCCGGAGCTGCTCAACGCTGATGGCGCGCTGGCCCAGCCAGAATTCGCGCTGCGCGAGACTACTCGAAAAGATGATATGCGCGAACTTCTCGATTTCCTGGCGCATGACTGCATCGGCTGCCTGGCGCACGCCAGATGTGCCGTCGTTCATGCCGCCCGCAACGGCGATCAGAATGTTGTCCCTGGCCCACTGGCTTTCCTTGAACACCTTGCGGAGCTGGTCGAAATTGACCTTGAATTGGGTCGCGCCATGGGCGAGCGCAGCGCGCTCCTCGGTCAGCGTCGCGTCTGCGCGTCGGCCGAGACGGACAAGGTCATCACGCGTGCAATCGAAGCGATCGTTGAATGCATGGAATTGCAGCCGCGACAGGATCCGATGCACTTGGGCGAGGTGGTCGTTCTCCTCCGGGCTGACCAGCAGATGCAGGTTCACGAAACCCGACTTCGCCGCGACGTCCAGCCGGACCTCGATATTGGGGAAGATCAGCCCGACATCGGGCAGGCGGCCATTCCGTTGGTGAACCAGTAGCTGTTGGTAACTGTCGGTGACATAGTAATCCGTCACCGCGATCACTTCTAGCTTGGGTGACAAGGCTTCGAGGGTCGCCAAATAGGCTGGCCACGGATCGACGGCGCCGAACTGGTTGTTGAGAACGGTGCCGGGTGCGTGAATATGTGGCTCCCACCGCCGCCACTCGCTCCCCCTGTTCATTGTTCTGTTTACCCCAAGATCATCCCGGTAGTGGCAAAGCATAGCGCAGCTAATGGCATCGTAAAATCCGAACTGGCGCAGATTGAGATGATGATGGGGGTTGGCGCCTCCCGCTGACGCGGGACCGGGCTCTGCTCCGCTTGGGCTTCGCCAAAGCTTCATCGAGCTGCCGTACCGGCGTCTCGCCGCTGTCGCGCGACGATCCCTGGCGTGGCAGCTGCGCTAAGGAATCGCGCGCTGGACGCGCGATGAGGATCTTGCGCCGGACGCGTCCACCGCCCCCTCTACCGCCTCTCAGCATCCCTGGCGTGCCACACCAATTTTCAGCGGCAAGGAGTTGCGTCGGGACAAGCTTCGCTAGGCAAATAAAGCCGGCGGCGTTTGTTCGCCTTTGACGAAGCGCCGGCCTCATTTGCCAAGCTACGCTAGCCCTCCCGTGCCTCTTGCCGCCAAGAAATCCGCGCGGCCCTGGGGATCCTGCGAGGACGGCTCCGGGTGCGATGGACGCGACCCGCGCTGCGCTCAATCTCCTTGTTGAACCGGAATCGGCCGCTCCGTCGCGGCCGATGCGTCGTTCGTGTTTGCTGGCCGCTGGTCGCGGCCCTTTTCGGGCTCGGACTCACCAGGTACGATGGAAATCTGTCAAGAAAACAATATGATAGAGGCGAATTATCCAGTCCTGTATAAGTATAAATGTCGCTGTTCGAGAGACGCGGCAGGACCACAAACGACAAACTGGAGTAACGACCATGAACATCGGCGAACTTATCCGCAACGCTGACGGCAGCGTCACCGGCTTCATCGCGGAAGCGACCTACGACATCGAGGGCATCTTTCTCGAAAAGGTGGCATCGGACCATGAACGCGCCCCCGCGTTCAACTTGATGACCCGCAGCCCGCGCGGTCGCACCGTCCGCATCGGTTCCCTTTGGGAGCGGGCGGCGAAGGAAACCGGCGAAATCTACTTCGGCGGCTACGTCCAGTGCAGCGCGTCGGGCTTCGTGCCGCTTCGCGTGTTCCGCTCCCGGCTCGATCCGAACCAGTGGAACGTCGTCCGCAAGCTGCCGCAGCGCAAGGCGACGGGCGCGGAGGGTGTCGAAATCCCCGAAGCCGACCACAGCGCCGAATATGACCGCGCATTCAGCCGCGAGCTGGAGGACGCATGACCTGACGTGAGGGGGAGCGCACCGCCGCTCCCCCTTTGTCGTCCCGACAGACTTGAAGGAGCCTCGCCATGACGAGGAGAGCGACCGCGCGCAGTGCGCGGGCGAATGCCCCGACGCGCGACATTTACGCCGAAGTGACGGACAGGATCATCGGCGAACTGGAGGAGGGGCGCTTGCCCTGGGTGCAGCCTTGGGGGCGCACCGGCTGCGTCAATCCGAGCCTTCCCCGCAATGCCGTCACGGCCCGAAATTACAGCGGCGTCAACGTGCTGATCTTGTGGGGCGCGGTCATCGACGCAGGGTTTCCCTCGCAGTCTTGGTTGACCTTCCGGCAAGCCATCGAAGCGGGCGGCAATGTCCGCAAGGGCGAGCGCGGCACCACCGTCGTCTATGCCGACCGCTTCACGCCCGAGAAGGAGAAGGAGCGCGCGAGGGCGACCGGCGAGGACGCTAAGGCCGTTCCGTTCCTCAAAAGGTTCACGGTGTTCAACGTCGCGCAATGCGAGGGGCTTCGCTCCGGCTTGACCGCCGACCCCGCGCCTTTGCCGGAACGGCAGATCGTGCCGATCGCGGAGGAGGTCATCGCCGCATCGGGCGTGGACTTCCGCATCGGCGGCGACAAGGCGTTTTACGTCCCCGCCCATGACTTCGTGCAGGTGCCGCCGCAGCCCGCATTCTTCGAGCAGATCAATTATTATCGCACCGCGCTGCACGAGCTGACCCACGCCACCGGCCACGTCTCGCGGCTGGACCGCAAGATGATGAACGGCCTTGGCGGCAAGGACTATGCCCGCGAGGAGCTTGTCGCGGAAATGGGCAGCGCCTTCCTGTGCGCCGCGCTCGGCATCGCCCCGACCGTGCGCCATGCCGACTATCTGGGGTCATGGCTGGAGGTCTTGCGCGAGGACACTCGCGCGATCTTCCGCGCCGCCAGCGCCGCTACCAAGGCGGCGGACTGGATCTTGGCGCGTTACGCCGAGGCGCAGGACGAGGGGAGGGTGGCGGCATGATCCTCTTGCCTCCCGCGTTGCGCGAGCGGCTTCGCGCTTATGCCGACATGGCCCGCGCCGACGACGCATTCGACCCCGCGCCGGTCGTCAAATTCTTCAATCCGCTTGGCGCGGCGACATGGCTGGCGACCGAGCTTTACGACGATGGCGACACCTTGTTCGGCCTCGCCGATCTCGGCTTCGGATGCCCCGAGCTGGGCACGTTCAGCCTCGCCGAACTGGCGAACGTGCAGGTCGGGTTCGGCATGGGCATCGAGCGCGACATGGCGTTCGCTTCGCCGTGGCGGCTCTCGGTCTGGGCCGAATGTTCGCGCCGGGCCGGGTCCATCCTTTGGGCCGAGACGATATTGCGCCGCGCGGCGGCGCAGGACCAGCTTCCGCCAAAAGGCGGATGACGCGCGGCGCGTTTCGCCGCTTGGGTAAGCCGGTCCGCCACTCCCGCTAGAGAAAGACGGACCGGCACCTTTTGACAAAGGTGAGTGCTATGAGACTCGATCATATGGCCCATGACAAGATGGTTCCGGCCAAGGTGAACATGCGGCATGGCCGCAAACCACCGGACGTGAGCGACATTCTCCCGTCCATCCGCAAGCGCGGCGTCATCGTCCCGCTCATTCTCCGGCCCGTCGCCGACAATGACGATGGGCTTCACGAGATCGTCGCGGGGCTGCGCCGCTGGACCGGCGACGGCATCGCGCGCGCCGAGGGCATCGACCACGGCCTGCTCCCGGTCGCCATCATGGAGGCGGGCGACGATGCCGACGCCATCGAGGTGTCCTTGCTGGAGAATACCCGGCTCGACCCCGACGAGGTGACGCGGTGGGAAACCTTCGCCAGGCTGGTCAAGGAGGGCCGGGACGTTGAGGACATTTCCGCGACGTTCGGCATTCCCGAACTCGGCGTGAAGCGCATCCTTGCGCTCGGCAATCTGTTGCCGCGCATCCGCGATCTCTACCGCAAGGAGAAGGTCAATGCGGCCACGGTTCGTCACCTCACGATGGCGAGCAAGGCGCAGCAAAGGGCATGGCTGGCGCTGTTCGACGACGCGCAAGCCTATTGCCCGACCGGCCATCAGCTCAAAGGCTGGCTGTTCGGCGGGGAGTCGATCAAGACGGACGCGGCCCTGTTCGACGTCGAGGCCAGCGACCTCGCCATCGTCGCCGACCTGTTCGGCGAGGACCGCTATTTCGCGGACGCCGATGCCTTCTGGAAAGAGCAGGACGCCGTTATCGAGGAACGGCGCGAAGCCTATCTGGACGAGGGCTGGAGCGATGTCGTGATCGTGCCGCCGGGCGAGCGTTTCTATCGCTACGAGTTCGCCAGGGCGCCCCGGCGCAAGGGCGGGCGCGTCTATATCGACGTGCGCGAGAATGGCGAGGTCGAGTTCCACGAAGGCTATGTGACCGGCAAGGAGGCGAAGCGGCTGGAGCGGGGCGAGGCCATCGACACCGGCCCCAGGGTGCCCCGCCCAGAGGTGACGAGTACGATGCAGACCTATCTGGACCTGCATCGCCACGCCGCCGTGCGCGCGGCCTTGCTCCGCCATCCGAAAGTCGCGCTGCGCTTGATGGTGGCCCATGCCATCGTCGGTTCGCATCTCTGGAAGGTGAAGGCCGAGCCGCAGACGATCCGGAACGAGGAGGTGCGGGAGTCCGTGGAAAGCTGCCGTGGCGAAGCGGACTTCGACGAGAAGCGCCGCGCCGTGCTGGCCTTGCTCGACTTCTCGCCCGAGGAGCCGACCGTGTGCGGCGGCAATGGCGACGAGTTCGGTCTGGTCGCCTTGTTCCTGCGCTTGCTGGAGCTTCCCGACCGGGCCGTCATGGACGTGATCGCCATCGTCATCGGCGAGACTTTGGCCTCCGGCAGCGCCGCCGTCGATGCGGTGGGGCTGGAGATCGGCGTCGATATGACCCGCTACTGGAGCGCCGATGATGCCTTCTTCGAGCTGATCCGCGACAAGGAGGTGCTGACCCGCATCGTTGCCGAGGTGGCGGGCGAGCAGATCGCCGCCGCCAATGGGCAAGAAAAGGGCAAGACCCTGAAGCGCATCGTCCGCGACCATCTGGAGGGCGGGAACGGACGCGCGAAGGTCGCCGCATGGGTGCCGCGCTGGATGGCGTTCCCGCCGTCGGCCTACACCGAGCGCGGCGGCGTCGGCACGGTCAAGGCCAATGCCAAGGTCGCGGCGGCGCGGTCGGCAAGCGACGAGCCGGAGCCGAGCGGCCCCGGCGCGGTCATCGCGCTTCCCGCCCCGGCCAAGCCGGAAGGGCAGGAGCAGCCCGAGTCTCTGGCGGCGTGAAACCGGACGGGCGGCGGCGCTGCCGTCGCCCGTTCTTTCCCAAACAGTTTCGGCCGCGTCGCATGGCGGCGCGGGTTGAAGAAGGATAATCATGGTCGCGCGTTGCGTTGTGTGCGCGCGGCCTTTCTTTGCGTTGTGCTACGGCCTCGCGCTATGATCGGGCAAAAGGGGAACCCCATATGACCGATCAACGCACCGAAACCCTCGTCACGCTCACCGCCGACATCGTGGCCGCCCATGTCTCGAACAACAATGTGGCGGTCAGCGATCTGCCGCTGTTGATCGGCAACATCCACGCCGCGCTCGCGGGCCTCGGCGCGGCCGACGCGCCGCAGGAGGAGCTGGTCCCGGCCGTCTCGGTGCGCGCGTCGGTGAAGCCCGACTACATCGTCTGCCTGGAGGACGGGAAGAAGCTCAAGATGCTGAAACGGCATCTGATGACCCACTATAATCTGACTCCCGACGCGTATCGCGCCCGATGGAATTTGCCGCACGATTATCCGATGGTCGCGCCCAATTATGCCGAGCAGCGCCGCGCGCTCGCGGTCCAGATCGGGCTGGGGCGCAAGCCCGCCGCCGGGCGCAAGAAGGCGACCGCCAGGCGCTGACGCCGCGCGAAATTCGGCGCCCGCCCGTGCGGAAATCCCGCGCGCGCGCATCATAGAGAGCACGGGCACCGGCGCCTCTCAGACAAAAAAAGAGCCGGCCGCCCGAGAAGCCCCCGTTTGCGGCGAGGTAACGGACGCCGTAGCTGGCCCCTGGGTTTCCGCGCCGGTTCGGCCCCCAAGCGGGCCGGCGCGTGTGGGGGGACATGGCCGGGGGATCGGGTGACGGGGGAAGCGCAGGACAGTCCGGCGGATATGCCGCCCCGCCCGTGCGGGGCGGGCCTGTTGCGCGTCGCCAAGCTGGTGGCGCAGCTCGGCGACCAGCTCGCCCTGATCCGCAACGCCAATGCGCCCGCGAGCGCCGCGATGACCCCCGACTGGTGCGTGGAAGGCGATTTCGTGACCGTCGAGCTGCGCTCGAACGGCACCGGCCGCGCCTTCATCCGCTGGTCCGACGCGGGCCTGATCGACGTCCGGTTCGACAATCCCGATGCCGGAGCAGAAGCCGCGCCGTGCCGGATCGACCTGGCGCGCGCGGCGCGTGTCGCCGTGGCGGCCGACGCGAAGCTCTGCCTCGATGCCGCCTTTCATACTGTCAGGATCGAGGACATTTCGCTCGGCGGGATGCGGGTCTTGTTCGATGCCACGGACTGTATCGGCGCGCACATCTTCGTGACTCCGGAGGATTTCGAGACGATCGCCGGCACGGTGCGGTGGCAGGATAACGGCAAGGCGGGGATCGCCTTCGACGCCGCGCTGGCGCCCGACGCGCTCGGCCTGTGGCTGGCGAGCCGGTCATGATCGGGCACGACCCGATCGCGGTTGACGGGCCTTGCCCGCCGGCATTACCCCTCATCGTCATGAGCAGCAGCCACGCCATCCCGGCCTTGCGCGCGACCCATCCGGTCGCCGCGATCGCTGTCGCTCTCGTTCCCGCCGCGCTTCTCGTAGCCGCCGCCGTAGCAGCAGCGGCCGCGCGTCATCGCGTGGGAGCGGCGCCCGACTCTGGCTGATGGTCTGACCCCTAGCAGACCCGCTTTCCAGAGCCCCCGCTCCCCACCGGAGCGGGGGTTTTTCTTTGTGCCCACTGACCGGCCCCCACCGAGTGGTCCGTGTTGATTGTTAGTGCATTGTTGTTTCC
>CAYTMM010000049.1:0-23520 GCA_964438875.1 uncultured Sphingosinicella sp.
GCGAGAGCATCCAGAAGCTGCGGCTCAACGACGCGAGCTTCAGTTTCGAGATGGAAAGCTCGGCCGCGCTCGGTTTCGGCTTCCGCTGCGGCTTCCTCGGCCTGCTCCACCTCGAGATCATCCAGGAGCGGCTGACCCGCGAATATGATCTGGACCTCATCACCACCGCGCCCAGCGTCGTGTATCATGTCATGCTGACCGGCGGATCGACGCGCGAGGTCCACAATCCCGCCGACTGGCCCGACGCCAATCATATCGAGCAGGTGGACGAGCCGTGGATCGAGGCGGTGATCTACGTACCGGACGAACATCTCGGCCCGATCCTGAAGCTGTGCCAGGACCGGCGCGGCATCCAGAAGAACCTCACTTATGTCGCGGGCCGCGCCCAGCTCACCTACGAACTGCCGCTCAACGAAGTCGTGTTCGATTTCTACGACCGGCTGAAGAGCATCAGCCGAGGCTATGCCAGCTTCGACTATCACCAGATCGGCCACCGCGAGGGCGATCTCGTCAAGATGAACATCCTGGTCAATGCCGAGCCGGTCGATGCGCTCTCCATGATCGTCCACCGCGGCGCCGCCGAAGCGCGCGGGCGGCAGTTGTGCGAGCGCCTCAAAGACCTGATCCCGCGCCACCTCTTCAAGATCCCGATCCAGGCCGCGATCGGCGGCAAGGTCATCGCCCGCGAAACGATCGCTGCGCTGCGCAAGGACGTCACAGCGAAATGCTATGGCGGCGATATCACCCGTAAGAAGAAGCTGCTGGAGAAGCAGAAGGCCGGCAAGGCGCGGATGCGGGAGTACGGCAGCGTGAGCATCCCGCAGGAGGCGTTTATTGCGGCGTTGCGGATGGGGGAGGAGTGAGTATCGCTATCGCTGCGATTCACGCAGAAGACGTCGGACGTTAAATCCGTCGTCAGTTCGGCCCGACCTGATCGACCGGGCTTCGAGCCGGTCCATTTCTGTCTTGAAGTCCAGCAGCAATTGCTCGCCTTCGCCGTCCTTCAGCAATTCCGCTATGTAGGGAACATCGCGGTGTGCGAGCGGATCACGCGCAGTGTCCACGGCTTTGTCATCGCCGGTGGAGGCTTTGGAAGAGGACGAACCTTCCCTTGGGGCGTGCGTTCGGTTAGCGATGACGCCGCGCCTTTCACCCTTGCCGGAGCCCTGCCTATGAGCCGTCTGATCGCCGCCGCTTTTCTCTTCGTCCTGGCCGCCTGCTCGGCGACGGACGGGAACCAGCAGAATGCGGCGGCGGGGAGCGAGCGGATGGTGGCGCCGGTGCTGACCGGCGAGGACGCGCTGGACGCCTCCACCTATGCCCGGCCCGAAGTGGCGCGGGTGACGCATGTGGCGCTCGATCTCGACGCCGATTTCGAAGCCAGGCGGATGCGCGGCACGGCGGAGCTCGACATCCAGGCGGCGGACGGCGCGCGCGAGATCATCCTCGACGCCAAGGGGCTGGAGATCGAGAGCGTGACGGACGGGGACGGCCGCGCGCTCGAATATGCGCTGGGCGAAAATGACGCGGAGAAGGGCCAGCCGCTCACCATCCAGTTCGGCGACGGCGCCGCGCCGGCGCGGATCGCGATCCGCTATGCGAGCGGCGCCGATGCCGAGGCGCTGCAATGGCTGACGCCCGAACAGACGGCCGGCGGGCGGCATCCCTATCTGTTCAGCCAGGGCCAGGCGATCCTCAACCGGACCTGGATCCCGACGCAGGACAGCCCGGGCATCCGCCAGACCTGGGAAGCGCGGATCACCGCGCCGGAGCCGATCAAGGTCGTCATGTCGGGCGAGCGGCTGACGCCGGAAGGCGAGCCTGCCGGAGAGGGACGGCGCGCCTATCGCTTCCGGATGAACAATCCGGTGGCGCCTTATCTGATCGCGATCGCGGCGGGCGACATCGCCTTTCGCGAACTGGGCGCGCGCACAGGCGTGTGGAGCGAGCCGGAGATGCTCGACCGTGCGGCGGCGGAGCTGGCCGATACCGAGGCGATGGTCGAGGCGGCGGAGCGGCTTTACGGTCCCTATCGCTGGGGGCGCTATGACGTGATCGTGCTGCCGCCGAGCTTCCCCTATGGCGGCATGGAGAATCCGACGCTCACGTTCCTGACGCCGACCTTCATCGCGGGCGACAAGAGCCTGGTCGGCCTCGTCGCGCACGAGCTGGCGCATAGCTGGTCGGGCAATCTCGTCACCAACGCGACCTGGCCGGACGGCTGGCTGAACGAGGGCTTCACCTCCTATTTCGAGAACCGGATCATGGAGGCGATCTACGGGCGGCAGCGGGCCGAGCAGGAGGCGGCGCTCTCCTTTGCGCAGATTGAGGCGGCGCTGGCCGAACTGGGCAATGACGCGCCCGGAACCCGTCTGCGCGGCGACGGCGGGCCGGACGACGGCTCCAGCGGCATCGTCTACGACAAGGGCGCCTTCTTCCTGCGGACGATCGAGCATATCGTCGGGCGCGACAGGTTCGACGCCTATCTCACGTCCTATTTCACCCGGCACGCCTTCCAGCCGATGACGACGGCGCGTTTCCTCGCCGATCTGCGCCAGCATCTGGTGCGCGGCGACCAGGGCCTGGAGGAGCGGCTGCAGCTCGATCGCTGGACCTATCAGCCTGGCCTGCCCGACAATGCTGCGCGGCCCGATCCGGCGGCCTTCGCGGCGGTGGATCAGGCGCTGGCGGCCTATGCCGGCGGCGGCGAAGTGTCCGCCATTGCCTATGGGAACTGGACCACGGCGGAGCGGTTGCGTTTTCTGAATGGTTTGCCGCGCGAGCGGACGAGCGAGCAGCTCGCCGCGCTCGACGCCGCGTTCGGCCTGACCGCGAGCGGCAATGCCGAGACGTTGTTCGCCTGGCTCCAGCTTGCGCTCGCCAACCGCTACCAGCCTGCGGTGCCGGCGGTGGAACGCTTCCTCGCCGATCAGGGTCGACGCAAGTTCGTGCTGCCGCTGTTCGAGACGCTGTACCGGGATGCATCCTGGGGACGGCCGATCGCGCTGCGCCTCTACGCGCGCACCCGCGCTTCCTATCACAGCGTCACGCAGGGGTCGGTCGACCGTGCTTTGGGCCGGCGCGGCTGATCGTTTCGGCAATCCTCCGAAACGGACGGACTTAACGATCCATCAAGCCATCGGGGCGTAGGGCCGGCGCGTGTTGGACAAGCCGGCAAATCATGATTCACGCTCCCGTTTCCTCTGAGGATCTGGCCCAGGTCCAGGCAGCGGATGCCGGCGTCGATTCGCTCGCTTTCGACGCGGCGACCGAGCGGCTGCGCGACGCACATCTGTATAATGGCCAGGTCGAGGCGCGCGGACTGTTCGCCGGCTTTCTCGCCCTCACCGGGATCGTCGCGGCGGGCATAACGGCTTGGGCGTTGGCGGAAACGCTTCGGCTCGATCTGGTGGCGGGCTGGTTCGGGCTTGTCGTCGTCGCCAATGCCTTTGCCTATCATCGTGCGATGACCGCCGCGTCGTGGAGCGGCGGACGCAACGTCCGGCTCGGTCGGCGCTGGGTGATCGTGGTAGAGGCGGCTGCGCTCGCGGCATTCTGGGCGGTAATACCGGCTTATGCCTTTGCCAACCAGCCGCCCGCCGCCCAAGTGGTGATAGGCGGCGCGATGGCGACGATGATCGTCGCGGCCGTGGCACTGGCCGCGATCCCCGCCGCCGCGACCGCCTGGATCGCGACCTTCACGGCGGCTTTCGCGGCTGCTTACTATCTCGGCGGCGGCGTGCTCGACACACGGATCGCGCTGACTTTCGTGCTGACCGCCGGGGTTGCCGCATTCGGCGTGGCACGGCTAAGCCGCTGGATATTCGGCCATTTGGAGGCGACGGCGCGCACCCGGACCCAGTGGGAATCGGTACGCCTGCTGCTCAACGAATACGAACATCGCGGCGTCGGCTGGCTCTGGCAGGTCGATGCGGAGAACCGCGTCGCCTATATCTCGACACGGATGACAGCCCTGCTCGGCCGTTCGACCAGCCAGCTCATCGGTCATTCGCTGCCCGCATCGCTGGGCGGCAGCAGCGCGCTTGGGCGTACCTTGCTCGCCCGCCAGCCTTTCTCCAATCTGGAGATGGAACTGGCCACCCGCCACGGGACACGCTGGATCAGCCTGTCGGGCGATCCGATCATTGACATGGCCGGGCAGTTCCAGGGCTTTCGCGGCGTCGGGCAGGATGTGACCGAGGTGCGCAAGAACCAGGAACGGCTGACCGAGATCGCCAACAAGGATGCGCTGACCGGCCTGCCCAATCGCGGCCGGGTGCGGCGGCTGCTCGGCGAGGCGCTGTCGGCGGCCAATGCCAGCGGCGCCCCCTGCGCGATCCTGTTCCTCGATCTCGATGGCTTCAAGCCGGTCAATGACACGTTCGGCCATCCCAAAGGCGACGCCGTTTTGAAGACGGTGGCTACGCGGCTCAAGCAGGAAGTCGGCACTGCCGGCCTGGTCGGGCGGATGGGCGGTGACGAATTCGCCATCGTCATGAAGAACGCGCCCAACCGCCGTATGGTCGCGGCGCTTGCCGCCCGGCTGATCGAGACGATCGCCGAGCCCTATCATGTCGAAAAGGCGGAGCTCCGGATCGGCGTGTCGATCGGTTGCGCCTTCGGTCCGCTCGATGGCCAAAGCGTCGACGACCTGATCCTGAAGGCCGATCTCGCGCTCTATCAGGCCAAGGCCAACGGACGCGGCACCTGCTGTTTCTTCGATCCCGACATGCAGAGCGAGGCGGAGGACCGGATCCGGCTGGAGCGCGACCTCAAGGCCGGTATTGGGCTTAATCAGTTCCGCCTGCTCTACCAGCCGTTGATCAACGCGACCGACCAGAGTCTGGTCGGTTTCGAGGCGCTGATCCGCTGGCACCACCCGACCCGGGGCATCGTGCCGCCCACCCAGTTCATCCCGATCGCCGAGGAATCGGGTCTGATCATGGAGCTGGGTGACTGGGTGGTTGACGAGGCTTGCCGGGCGCTGGCGCGGTGGCCGGAGCCGGTGACGGTGGCGATCAACATCTCCGCCAAACAGCTCGTCTTTCCGGCCCTGCCCAACACCATCCATGAAATCCTGGGGCGCCACCGCCTTGCTGCCAACCGGTTGGAACTGGAGGTCACCGAATCGATCTTCCTCGGCGACAGCAAAGGTGCGCTCGACGTGCTGAAACGCCTGCGCGCGCTTGGCGTCGGCATTGCGCTTGACGATTTCGGCACCGGCTATTCGTCGCTGGGCTATCTGAACAAGGCGGTGTTCCACAAACTCAAGATCGATGGCAGTTTCGTGCGGGAATCCGCCACCGATCGCGAAAGCGTCGCGATCATCCAGGCGATCGTCCAGCTCGCCAAGAGCTTCCGCATGACGGTGACCGCCGAAGGGGTCGAAACGGCCGACGATTTCACCCGGATGCGCGAGCTGGGCTGCCAGCAGATCCAGGGTTATCTGTTCGGCCGGCCGATGACATTCGAGAAAGCGAGCGAACTGGTCGCGGGTCTTCGTCAGCAGCGTCGGATGCGCGCCTGAACGCGATCAGGCAGCGTGCTGGTCGGTCTGGTGAGCGCCATGCAAGCGATGCCCGCCGGCGCGTCACTATCGCCGGTACGAGTCCGGATCACTCAGCGAAGTGACGAGTCTTGCGAATTTTGCAGCGGGTTGGAAGTCGCGGGATTCAGCGCTCCTGGCGCCGTGCCCGGCGCTCGGCGAACCACTGGCGGATCATTTCCTGAGTGCAGCCGGTCTGGCCGTAGCTGCCGACAACCGAACAGCTGTTGGGGCGCATGTGGCGTGAGGAATCCTCCAGTGCCTCGACCCGCGATCCCCATGAGACTTCAGTCGGTTCCGTCTGGCGTAGCGGCGCGGGAATACGGTAGCGTTCCTCTTCGGGACGGCGGGCGCAGACGACGATTTCCTCCTCGCCATCCTCGTTGATTGAGCTGGGGCAGGGATCCTCGCCATAGACGACAACGGTGGATTCCCGATCTGGCGGTCCGTTGGCGGCGGATGCGGAGCCGGCAATCAGAGCACCGGCGAGCATCAGGAAGACCGGGAGACGATTCATAAACCTACCCCTGATGACGGGCGGAATCTGAACGCTGGCTGGCTTTCTTGGTCCGGAGCGTCGGGTGCGCCGCGGCGGGATCGTCCGGCCAGGGATGGCGGGGGTAGCGACCGCGCATCTCCTTCGCTACCGCCGCCCAGGAGCCGCGCCAGAAGCCGGGTAGGTCGCGGGTCGTCTGGATCGGTCGGCCCGCGGGCGAGGTGAGCGCAAGGACAAGCGGCGTGGTTCCCGCTACTGGATGCCGGTCCAGCCCGAAAAAGGCCTGAACACGGGCCGTGATAGTGGGGCCGGCCTCGGCCTCGTAGTCGATCTCGTGGCTGGAGCCGGCCGGGGTGGCGAACCGGGCCGGGGCGAGCCTGTCCACCGTCTGTCGTCCGCTCCAGCCCAGCAAGACGTCGAGTGCGCCGGATAAGGCGACGGGGTCGACATCCCCCAGGCGCTTGCGCCCATTCAGGAGCAGCGGGAGCCATCCGTCGAGCGTTGCGATCAGCGCAGCGTCGGAAAGATCGGCGATGGCGGGATCCGCCTGTCTGGCGAAGGCGGCACGGCGGCGCAGGGCGTGGGCCGCATCGCTCCAGGGCAACAGGGCGAGCCCGTGGACGCGCACGCCTTCGAGCAAGGCGGCCTCGATCGCCGCCGGATCGGCGCGGCTGTCCTGCCCGCCTGACAGGCGGATCGCGCCGAGGTGACGGCCGTGGGAGGCGCGCACGCCGCCGCTCGCGGGATCGAAGGCGATCTGCGCGCCGGTGGCGATCCTGTCGGCGAACAGGGCCTCGACGGTTGTCAGGTCGATCGGCGCGGCGGACAGGATTCGCGCGCCCGAGGCCGTTCCGCCCACTTCGGCGACGGCGAGCCAGTCGGAACGGGCAAGCGGGGACGCGGGGTCGAGCCGAAAGCCGCGCCCGCCGACGCTGATCCAGTCCGCGCCGGAGGCGTCGCGGCGCTTTGCGAGGCGATCGGGGAAAGCCAATGCCACGCATGCGCCAACCTCGTTCGTCCCGAGCGAAGTCGAGGGGCGTTGTGCGGATTCGTCACGGGCGCCACTCGATTTCGCTCGGGACGAGCGGGTGAGATTGCGCCAGTTGCGGGCCAGACCTCGCGCGGCCTCCGCGCGCTTGCCCCGCTCGCTGTGCCAGCGTCTGAGACGCAGCTCCAGGTCCGCGTCATTGCCGCCGAGGCCGCGCTCCGACAGCAGCACGGCGACGTCCGCCCCCGTCCCGCCCCAGCCGCGTGCTTCCGCTTCGATCAGCATATGGGAAAGACGTGGCGGTAGCGGCAAACCCGCAATCGCCTTGCCGTGCGCGGTGGGACGGCCGCTTTTATCGAGCGCACCGAGGCCAGTCAGGCGGCGGCGCGCCTCGTCGATCGCCGCCGCCGGGGGCGGATCGAGCCAGCGCAGGGTACGCGGATCGGCAACGCCCCATAGCGCGCAATCGAGCAGCAAGGCGGAAAGATCAGCCTCCAGGATTTCGGGCGGATCGAAGCGAGGCAGGCTCTGCGTCGCGGCCTCTTCCCACAGGCGATAGACCGTCCCCGGCCCCTGCCGCCCAGCGCGCCCGGCGCGCTGGATGACGGCGGCCTGGCTGGCGCGCTCGGTGACGAGGCGGGTGAGGCCGGCGGCGCGGTCGTAGCGCGGGCGGCGGGCGAGGCCGGAATCGACGACGATCCGCACGCCGTCCAGCGTCAGGCTGGTCTCCGCGATCGACGTGGCGAGGACGAGCTTGCGCTTGCCCGGCGGCGCGGGCGCGATGGCGGCGCGCTGGGCGGCGGGATCGAGACTGCCGTGCAGGCGGTGAAGATCGACATCGGCGGGGAGGCTGGGGAGCCGCTCGGCGGTGCGCTCGATCTCCGCCACGCCGGGGAGGAAGGCGAGCAGGCCGCCCTGCGCTTCGGTGAGCGCGCGCCGGATTGCGGCGGCCATTTCGTCCTCGATCCTTTTCTCGGCGGCGCGGCCGAGATGGATGAGGGCGATCGGATGGCCGCGGCCTTCGCTTTCGATCACGGGGGCATCGCCCATCAAGGCGGAAAAGCGGGCGCCGTCGAGCGTTGCGGACATCGCCAGCAAGCGCAGGTCCGGCCGCAGCGCGCCTTGTGCGTCGAGCGCGAGGGCGAGGGCGAAATCGCTGTCCAGGCTGCGCTCGTGCACCTCATCGAAGAGCACGGCGGAAATCCCGGCCAGTTCCGGATCGGCCTGGATGCGTTTCAGGAAGATGCCTTCGGTGAGGACGGTGATCCGCGTCCTGGCCGAGCGCTTGCTGTCGAGCCGGGTGGCGTAGCCGATCGTCTCGCCCGGCCGCTCGCCGGCCAGCTCGGCCATCCGCTCGGCGGCGGCGCGCGCTGCGAGGCGACGCGGCGAGAGGAGCAGGATTTCCCCATCGCACCAGGGTTCGGCGAGGAGGGCCGGCGCGACCGCCGTGGTCTTGCCCGCGCCGGGCGGTGCGACCAGCACCGCGTTCGGCCGCGCGCGCAGCGCGGCGAGCAGGTCCGGCAGGACGGTATGGATGGGAAGCGCGGTCATGCCCCCCGGTCCCTAGAAGATGTCCGCCCACCAGACGATCGCCGCCCAGGCGCCGACGCCGAGCCAGACGAGCCAGGCGCCCCGCCGCCGCTCCCGGCGTTTCGCCCGGCGCTGTTCGGCGCGCGCGCGCCGGGTCAGAAATCCACCCATTCGGTGCCGCCGGGCCAGAAATGGTCCTCTATCCGGTCGCCGAGCCAGACGATGGCCGCAAGGATCAGCGCAAGCGCGGCGAGGTTGAACAAGATCACCGCGCCGAAGCCGGCATAGGGGTGGAACGGCCCGATCCGGTCGAAGCCGTTCTTCATCGGCGTACGGGTCGGCCGGCGGCGCATCAATAAGTGCGCTGGATCGCGAACTGCACGGCCTCGGTCAGCGCCGCTTTGGCGCGGCCGGCGGGGAAGGGGCCGAGCGCGTCGAGCGCGCGGCGGCCGTAATGGCGCGCGCGCTCCAGCGTGTCGTCGAGCGCCCCGGTGGCGCGTAGCAAAGTCGTGGCATAAGCGAGATCGGCGTCGCTCGCCCGTTCGCCGCTCATCGCCGCGCGCCAGAAGGCACGGTCGTCGTCCGATCCGCGCGCGAATGCGAGGATGACGGGCAACGTTACCTTGCCGTCGCGGAAATCGTCACCGACGCCCTTGCCCATCGTTGCCGCGTCGGAGGCATAATCGATCGCATCGTCGATGAGCTGGAAGGCGACGCCCAGATTGCGGCCATAGGCGTCGAGCGCTTCCTCGGTCGCCTCGTCGCGCTCGGCCACCACGGCGGCGATGCGGCAGGCGGCGGCGAACAAAGCGGCGGTCTTGGCGGCGATGATGTCGAGATACTGGTCCTCGCCCGTCTCGATCCGGCGCTGGGCGGTGAGCTGGTTCACCTCTCCCTCCGCGATCACGCTGGAGGCGCGGGAGAGGATTTTCAGCACCTTCAGGCTGCCATCCTCCACCATCAGCTCGAAGCTGCGCGAAAAGAGGAAATCGCCGACCAGCACGCTCGCCGGATTGCCCCAGATGATGTTGGCGGTGCGCTTGCCCCGGCGCAGGCCCGATCCGTCAACGACATCGTCGTGGAGCAAGGTGGCGGTGTGGATGAACTCGACCGCGGCGGCGAGCTTGTGATGGCGCGCGCCGGGATAATCCAGCAGTCGGGCGCAGGCGAGCGTCAGCATCGGGCGCATCCGCTTACCGCCGCCGGCGATCAGGTGGCCGGCCAGCTCGGGGATTAGCGCCACGTCGCTCTGCATGCGATCGAGGATGACCGCGTTGACCTGGTTGAGATCGGCGGCGATGAGCTGGATCATCGGATCGAGCGAAGGCACGGGGCCGGGGACGAGCGGGAGGACGCTGGCACTCATGGCGCGCGCTGTGCGCCGCAACACGGGCAAAGGCAAGAGCCGCGCGGTCAGCGCCGTCCCGGATTCAGCACCAGCTGGGTCACCTCCGCTGCAGGCAGTTTCAGGCGGGCCATCAGGCCACCCAGATCCTCGCTCTCCTCCAAGGTGATGGACCCGCCGTAAATCTCCGCGACGTCGCGGACGATGGCGAGGCCGAGGCCGGTGCCAGGCTTGCCGGTGTCGAGCCGGGCGCCGCGGTCGAAGATCGCGATGCGCTGCGCCTCTGGGATGCCGGCGCCGTCATCCTCGATCTCGATCTCCACCATGTCGGGCGCGGTCTTGACCGTCACGAAGACGCGGCCCCCCCCATATTTCGCGGCATTTTCGATCAGGTTGCCGAGCATCTCGTCGAGATCCTGTCGCTCGACCCGAACGGCCGCCATTTTGTCCCCGCAGATGTCGATGGTGACATGCTCGTAGAGCCGGTCGACCGCGCGCTCGACCGATTCGAGGCTGGGCCAGACCGGGCTGCGCGCTTGGGCGTTGGCGCGACGCCCGATGGCCCGGGCGCGGGCGAGATGATGATCGACCTGGCGGCGCATCGTGCGCGCCTCGCGGATCACCGTGTCGGCCAGATCGGGAGCATGGGCGGTGGCATCGTTGGTGATGACGGTGAGCGGAGTCTTCAGCGCATGGGCGAGATTGCCGGCATGGCGGCGCGCTTCCTCCGCCTGCGTCTCATTATGTTCGAGCAGGGCGTTGAGCTCTTCCGTCAGCGGCTCGATTTCGCGCGGGAGCCGTTCGTCGATCCGCGATTTCTCACCTGTGCGGATCTGGATGATCGACCGGCGCATTCGCCGCAGCGGCCAAAGGCCGTACACAGCCTGAAGCGCGCCGAGCACGATGAGCCCTAATCCCAATATGCCGAAAGAGCGGACCAGCGTCTTGCGCAGCACGCCGATCTGCTGGTCGAGCGCATCGCGGTTCTGGGCGAGCTGGAAGCGCCAGCGCACCGGCGAGCCGGGCAGGCGCACGTCGCGCTCGATCACGCGCAGACGCTCCATCGGGAATTCGTCGCTGTTGTAAAGATGGACGCCACTATCGCTGTAGGAGGGGCCTACGGTGAGCCGGCGATCCCAAAGCGAACGCGACGGGAAGGGATCGAAACCTTCACCACTGATCTGGTAATAGAGGCCGGAATAAGGCTCCAGGAAGCGCTGATCGGCCGGCGCGCGGTTGAAAAGCACCTCGCCCTCCGGACCGATTTCCGCCGAAGCGACCATCGAGGTCAGCACATAATCGAGCTGCGAATCGAAATTGTCGGTGACCGCAGAGGTCAGCACCCGGTCGAGCGTGAAGCCGCCGACGGCGAGCAGGACGACGATCCAGAGCGCCGAGATGCCGATCATCCGGCGCGTCAGCGAGCCAGCGCCGCGCGCGCGATAGCGCGCCGAAAGCCGGCGCCAGATGTCCCGCAGTTTCATCGTGACGCGACCATCATCAACTCCCGCGCGCGCGGGAATGACGAACGGCGCATGAACCCCGCCTTAGCCGCGCGGTTCTTCGAGCGAATAGCCAAGGCCGCGAATGGTGGTGATGACATCGGCGCCCAGCTTTTTGCGGATGCGCGTCACGAACACCTCGATCGTGTTCGAATCGCGATCGAAATCCTGATCGTATATATGCTCGATCAGCTCCGTGCGGCTCACCACTTTGCCCTTGTGGTGCATCAGGTAGGAGAGGAGCTTATATTCCTGCGCGGTGAGCTTCACCGGTTCTCCGTCCAGCGTCACTTTGCCCGAGCGAGTGTCGAGACGCACGTCGCCGGCGATGAGTTCCGACGAGGCATTGCCCGACGCGCGGCGGATCAGCGCACGCAGCCGGGCGATCAGTTCCTCGGTCTGGAACGGCTTGGCGAGATAATCGTCGGCGCCGGCATCAAGTCCGGCGACCTTGTCGGACCACGAATCGCGCGCGGTAAGCACGAGGACGGGGACCTTCATTCCTTCCCTGCGCCAGCGGTCCAGCACGGTCAGCCCGTCGACTTCCGGCAGGCCGAGATCGAGGATGATCGCGTCATAGGTTTCAGTGGAGCCGAGATAATGACCGTCCTCGCCATCGGTGGCGAGATCGATGGCATAGCCCGCGCCCTCCAGCGTTGCGCGCAGCTGGCGTCCGAGATTCGGTTCGTCCTCGACAATCAGGACCCGCATGATCTTTTCCCTTCACTCCGGCCGGCGCGGACCAAAGCCGCGTCTCTCTCATATGTTCCGCGCCGGAATATGGGAAGAGGAGGGCTGCGACGCCACCAGGTCGTTGCCTACGTACAGCGCTTGTCCTATCTCGCCCGAGCGAGGCCACGTCCTCCCTCCGCCTCTGGCGGGGCAGAAGTCCGGGACGGCCCGGCGGTTTCCAAGGGAGATCGTCATGGCTTGGATCATTCTTATTGCCGCTGGCCTGCTTGAGGTCGTCTGGGCATTTTCCATGAAGCAGTCGGAGGGGTTCACCCGTCTATGGTCCTCGGTGGTAACGCTGGGAACAATGGCCGTCAGCTTCGGTCTGCTTTCCTGGGCGATGCGAACGCTGCCGCTCGGTACCGCCTATACGGTCTGGACGGGAATTGGCGCGGTCGGCGCCTTTCTCGTGGGTGTTCTCATTCTGGGGGAAGCGGCGACGCCGATGCGGATGGCGGCGGCGGGTCTGATCGTGAGCGGGCTGGTGTTGATGAATCTGTCCGGTTCAGCCTGAATCGGATCCGGCGCGCCTATTGCCGGCCGATCACGCGGCCCGTCCGGGCGTCGACGTCGATCCAGATCACCTCGCCGCCGCGCATATATTTGAGCCGGTAGACGCGGCCGTCGAAATCGGCGCCGATAAACTCGGCATTGGGCACGCGCACGCGGGAACGGATCTCCGGCAGCGAGAGAATTTCGCCCTGCTGTGTCGCCCGATAGGCTTCGATCTGCTCGCCCCGCATCGGCGAAATCCGCTGGGCATCGGCCGGAACAACGGCGAGCGCGGCAACAGCGGCAAGAAGGGCGGAGAGGAGACGCATAAGCTCGTGGACTCGACTCTTGTCAGAAAAGCATCGACCGGGGCAATAGCAGACGCCATTGAATAGGCCATGAATAGGCCGGTAGGCTCGCTTTAACATTTGCGTCGAAACGAAAAGGAGACGGGCATGGGGTGGGGGAAGATCGGCTTGGCGGCCCTGCTGGCGACTGTACTGGCGCCGGCTCCTATCGCGCAGGCACAGGAGCGCGCGCGGATGGAGCGCGTGCCAGATCGCCAGCCGGGCGAAGGCGCGGGTCCCTATCGCCGGCTGGTCATCCGCTCGGCCATGCTGATCGACGGCTCCGGTGCGCCGCCGCGCGGACCGGTGGATATCGTGATTTCCGGCAATCGAATCGAGAGTATCCGCTCCGCCGGCAATCCGGGCTTGCCGGAGCGCACGAATCGCGAGCCCCGGGATGCCGACCATGAAATCGATGCCAGCGGCATGTACGTGATGCCGGGCTTCGTCGACACGCATGGCCATAACGGCGATCCGGACAAGGCGCCCAACGCGACCTATGGCTACCGGCTCTGGCTGGCGCATGGCGTCACCACCGTGCGCGGCGTGGGCCTCTATTTCGGACGCAACAACATGTCACTGTCGGACCGGCAGCGCAGCCGGGACAACAGCATCGTCGCGCCGCGCCTGTTCGCCTATCTCTCGCTGGGCGACGCCTGGGACAACGGCCCGGTTACCACGCCGGAACAGGCGCGCGCCTGGGTGCGCTGGCTTGCCGCGCAGGGCTATGATGGGGTGAAGTTCTTCAACGATCCGCCGGCCATCACCCGCGCCGCGATCGAAGAGGCCCGACGGCTCGGCCTCGGCACGGTCGCGCATCTCGGGCAGGGCGGCGTCGCCGAAGTGAACGGGGATGTGGCGAGCGAGATGGGACTGGCCGGCATCACCCATTTCTACGGCCATTTCGAAGCCTTGCTGCGCGACCGGCGGCTGCCCAGCTATCCGACCGAATACAATATGGCGGATGAACAATGGCGCTTCAGCCAGGTGGCGCGGCTCGCGGACCAGATCGTCGAGCCGGGCGGCGAGGAATGGCGCGCCTATCTCGACCGCCTGCTGGAGCGGGGCGTCACGCTGTCGCCGACCTTCAATATCTATTCCGCGTCACGTGATGTGATGCGGGCGCGCACCGCCGACTGGCACGAACGCTATACGCTCCCTTCGCTCCAACGCTTCTTCGATCCCAGCATGGTCCATCACGGTTCCTATTTCTGGAACTGGACGACGGCGGACGAAGTGGCGTGGCGGCGTTTCTACGTGCCGTTCATGCGGCTGGTGAACGATTACAAGAATATGGGCGGCCGCGTCACGGTCGGCTCCGACCCCGGCTATATCTACCAGAATTGGGGCTTCTCCTATATCGGCGAACTGGAGATGCTGCAGGAGGCGGGTTTCTCCCCGCTCGAAGTGATCCAGGCGGCGACGATCAACGGCGCGCGCGAGCTTTACGCGCCGCGCGGCGAAGAGCCACCCTTCGGGCTGGTCCGCCCCGGCATGCTCGCCGATCTCGTCATCGTTCCGGGCAACCCACTGGAAAATTTCAAATTGCTCTACGGCACTGGCCATATGCGGTTGAACCCGGCCACGCAGCGCACCGAGCGGGTTGGCGGGGTTCGCTGGACGATCAAGGACGGCATCGTCTACGATGCGCCCGCCTTGCTTGAAAGCGTTGCGCAGATGGTGGCCGAAGCGCGGGTGCGGGAAGGTGCAGGAACACCCTAGGCCAGGTCCATGCAGGCCGGTTCGGGGGATATAGGGAGACCGGCATGAAGCTTTTCCCGCTTCGTCGCTTCGCGTTGATGGGCGCGGCGCTGGCCAGCACCGCCATCGCGCAACAGGCGTCGCCCGACGCGAGCCGGCGCTCGACTGAGGCGATCACCGCAGGCACCTGTTTGCCCGAAGACCCGGCCGCCGAGATTGACGCCGAAGCGCCGCCGCCGGTGTTGGTCGAGGGGCTGGGCTATGTCGGGATCGAACCGGACAGCGACAGCGCCGAAGCGCGCGCATGGTTCGCGCAGGGCATCAGGCTCATCTGGGCGTTCGATGAGGCCGAGGCGATCCGCGCCTTCACCCAGGCGCAACGGATCGATCCAACCTGTGCGATGTGCTTCTTCGGTGAGGCCTGGGCGCGCTCGCCAACGCTGAATCTCCAGCCGCGCACGCCCGAGCTGGAGGCCGCCCGCGCGGCCGCCAGGCGTGCGCTGGCGCTGGCCGAAGGGCTGTCGCCGCGCGACCGGGCGCTGATCGACGCGGTCGTGTTGCGCACCCGCGACGGCGACACGTTCGCCAATGCGGCCTATGCTGATTTCCTGGAGCGGACGGCCCGGCGGATGCCGGCGGACGACATGATCGCTGTGCTCGCCGCCGATGCCCGCATGGTCGCGCTGCCCCGTGCCCCGCGTGTTGGCTCGACGCCGCAACGCCTGCTGGAGCGCGTGCTGGCGCGCAATCCCGATCATGGTGGCGCCATCCATCTCTATATTCACCTCACCGACTGGACCGACCGGCAGCATCTGGCCGTGCCCTATGCGGAGCGGCTGGCGGCGATCGCGCCGGCGGCGAGCCATCTCGTCCACATGCCGTCGCACACTTTCTACGGCGTCGGTCGCTACGAGGAAGCGGCGGCGACCAATGTCGCGGCGATCGCCGCCGATCGCGCCTATGCCGAACGGGTGCGTCCGCCAGCCTCGGACTATCGGACCGGGCTCGACCGCCACAATATGCATTTCACGATCCAGAGCGCGCTGATCCGGGGCGATGGGGCGACCGCGCTGGCCATGGGGCGCCGTTACCGCGCCGAACATATGACCGGGGAAATGAGCCTGTGGGCGCGGCTGATCGGATCGGCGGCCTGGTATGCGGACGGGCTGCACGGGGCGCCGGCGGCGGTCCTCGCGGCGGAGGCGCCGGAACATATCGCCGAGCAGGCCTTTCGCCATTATGCGCGCGGCGAGACGCAGGCGCGCGCCGGCGACGCGGTGGCCGTGGCCGTTGAAGCTGAAGCGATCGCCGCCTTGCTCCGGAGTCCGGACGCGAGCCTGGGCCCGGCGACCCCGCTCATCGAGATTCTGCGCCATGTCCTTGACGGCCGCGCGGCGATGATGGCGGGCCGGTATGACGAAGCCGCCGCCGCCTACCGGCTCGGCATGCAGACGCAACTCGCGATGGATGCGGGCAACGATCCGCCGCCTTTCTGGTATTCGGTGCGCCGCAGCCTGGCGGCGGCCCTGCTTGCCGGCGGCGACGCGCGCGGCGCGCGGCGGCAGCTCGAAGCCTCGCTCGCGCGCTGGCCGAACGATCCGCTGGCGCTCTACGCCTTGTCGCAGGCGGAGCAGGCGACGGGGCGGGCCGAAGCGGCAGCACTCAGTCTCGCCCGCGCGCGCGCGCTCTGGGTCGGCGATATTACGGCGATCCCGCTGACCCGCATCTGATCTGCCGGGCTGACAGACGCGCCGGGCGTCGCTAGGCAGGGCGGCGATGGAGCTGCTTTTCGTTCTCCTGACCGTCGGTGTCTTCGCCCTGTGGATTTCGAACCGGAACCTCAAGGCCCGGATCGATCATCTCGAATGGCGGCTGGACCGCGAAACGCCTCAGGTCCACGCGACCGAATCTACGCCCGAGCCCGCGCCGAAGCCTGAAGCCGTCTATAGCAATACACCCGCCGAGATGACGGAGCCGGGGCAGCCTCTCGAACCTCCGACGCAGGAAACTCCGTCGCCGGAAATAGAATCGGAGCTGGAGCGCGAGACGGTCGGTGCGTTGTTCGAACGGCTGGTCGCCGGCAAGCTGTTGGTCTGGCTCGGCGCGGCCGCACTCGCGATCGCCGGCATCTATCTGGTGCGTCACTCGATCGGACTGATCACGCCGGAAACCCGGATGATCGCGGCCGCCCTGTTCGGTCTTGGCCTGATCGCGACCGGAGAATATGCGCGCGCCGGCAAGCTGTTTTCCGACGATCCGCGCTTCGCCCAGGCGCTGGTCGGCGCAGGCGTCGCGGTGCTCTACGCGACGGCCTATGGCGCGTATGTCCTGTTCGGCTTGATCGGTACCGGCGCGGCCTCGGCCGCGATGGCGGCGATCACCGCGGCCGCCCTGGGCCTGTCGCTGCGGCACGGTGCCCCGACCGCGATCGCGGGGCTGGCCGGCGGCTTCGTGACACCGCTGCTGGTCGGCGATCCGGATGCCAGCGCGGTGCCGCTGCTCGCCTATCTGGGCCTGCTTAATTTCGCCATCTTTCTCGTATCCTGGCGGCGTGGCTGGACCTGGCTGGCGACCGCTGCCGTCCTGCTCAGCTTCGGCTGGAGCGCGTTCCTGCTCGCCCGCTCGGCAGAAGATGCGCTGGCGGCGGGCGCGTTCGTCATCCTGCTCGCCATCGGCGCGGCGCTCGTCCGGCCAGGCGGCGGACGCACGCTCGGCCTCATCCAGCCGCTGCTGATCGGCATCGTCCAGCTCGCCTGGCTCGCCGCGCGCACCGATCTCGGGTTCCTCGGCTGGACGCTGTTCGGCCTGCTCGGCCTCGCCGCGATCGTCCTTGCCCTGCTGCGCCCCGAACAGCGCCTCGCGCCGCCGGCGGCGCTGGGGCTGGCGCTCATCGTCCTGCTCGGCAAGGCAGGGGCCGGGATGGACCCGTTCGTGCTGCGCGCGGCCGGTATGCTGACTCTTCTGTTCGGCCTTGTCGGACTGGTGCTGGCCTGGTGGAAAGGCGGGCGGATGTGGACGGTCGTCGCCTGCGGCGGACTGGCCGGTCCGCTGCTCATCGTCCATGCCGCCTGGCCGGCCTTGCTCGCGCCGGGCGAGATGGGCCAGCTCGCTGCCTTGCTGGCGGTCGGCCCGGCCGCGCTCGTCTGGCGCCACCGTGCCCGCGCCACTGCCGAATCCCCGGCCGATCTTGTCTTGCTGATGTCCGGCGGGACCGCTGCGTTGCTGAGTGCGGCGGCGCTGTGGGATCTGGTGCCGGCGGATTTTGTCGCGGCGGGCTGGATCGCGATCGGCCTTGCTCTGGCCCTCACCGCACGGCGGCTGGGCGATCTCGCACTCGGCACGGTAGCAGCGGCGATGGCAGCAATCGGTGTGCTGCGCGCGATTGCGATGGTGCCGGACCTGTCAATCGTCCTGCTCGCGTCGCTGGTCGGCGAGCCGGCCTACGCGCTCGATATGCCGAGCGCGTTGACGGTGCTCTATGCGTTGGCACTGCCTGCCGTGTTGCTGGTCGCGCTTCGCTTGCTGCTGCCGCCGTTGCCGCTCGGCGCGATACGGGCATTTCTGCCCGTCGCCGCCCTCCTCGGTATTGCGGCGTTTTATGTCTGGTTCAAACAGGCGTTCGGGCTGGCGGACGATGCGGATTTCGCCCGGCGCGGGCTGATCGAACGCACGATCATCACGCAGGCGCTGTTCGCGGCCGGCTGGCTGCTTGCTTTGGGTCGGGCGGCGATCCCGCGCGTGGCGCCGGACCTGCCGCGCAGGATCGGCGGCGTGCTGACCGCGATCGCGGCGCTGCGGCTGCTCTGGTTCGATCTCTTCATCTTCAATCCGTCCGGCGTCGCCCAGTGGGTGGGACCGCTTCCCGTCCTGAACCTGATCCTGCCCGCTTATCTGGCAAGCGCGCTCTGGCTCTACGCCGCGCGGCGAAGCGCAACTTCGCCGGTTCGCTCGGGGCTGTGGCTCGCGGCCTTTCTCGCACTGCTCGTTTTCGGCACGATGCTGCTGGTGCGCCAGCTTTTCCAGGGTGCCTGGCTGAACGGCCCGGACATGCCGCTCGGCGAGTTTTACGGTTATTCGCTGGCCGGCCTGCTTCTCTCGATCGTGCTGGTGCTCGCCGGTATCGGCCTGGCGGACAAGGCGCTGCGGATCGCCGGATTGGCGCTGCTCGCCATCACGATGCTGAAGGTCGCCTTTTACGATGCATCGGCACTGGAAGGCGCGCTGCGCATCCTTTCCTTCCTCGGACTCGGCATCGTGCTGATCGGCATCGGCCGGCTCTACGGCCCGATCCTGCGCGCCGAGCAGGGTATCCAGACCGCGCGGCTGGTCGAGCAAAAGGATTCCCGCTAACGGCCGCGCCGGAAGAGGGAGGCGCTTTGCATGTCGCACAAGGTGGTCATTTGCCACGCGCCGGAAGATCGCGCGATCGCGGAGGCGGCTTGCGTGGCGCTGGAGCAGGGTGGCCATCGCTGCTGGCTCGGTCCGCGCGACGCGCCCGGCGGGGGCGACGATGCGATCCTGGAGGCTGTGCGCGGCGCCCGCCTCGTTCTCCTGATGCTTTCCCGCGCAAGTCACGACGCGCCGATCGTGCGGGAGGTGACGGAGCGCACCGCAGCCACGGGTCTGCCGCTCGTGTCGCTGGTGCTGGACGGCGCTGCGCCAGAGCCGGCGGCGCCGGTCGCGCATCGTGTCGCGGCGCTACAACCGCCGCTCGAACCGCATCTCGTCTATCTCGCTGCGGCTGTTGACCGGCTGCTCGACGATGAACCGGCGCGGGGGCGCGCGCTCACTCTGCCGCCCCGCCCGCTGCCGCGCGCTAGGGCATGGCCCGGCTGGATGACGGTAGCGATGGCCGGCGCCGTCGGCATCGCCGCCATCGCGGCGGTCGCTTTCGCGGTGAATTGATGGTCGGGGCGACTGGATTCGAACCAGCGACCCCCACACCCCCAGTGTGATGCGCTACCAGGCTGCGCTACGCCCCGACCAGAGGCCGGGCCTTTAGGCGGGCGCCGCCGCGATGGCAAGCATGACGGCGGGTAATTGACAAAGCGGCCGACTCTTTTAGTTTTGTTTCGAAACGAAAATAGGGAGTCCAAAATGAGCGCTGACGTCAATCCGCTCGATTCCATGAAAGGGCTTTCGGGCATCGAGGTGCTGCGGGCGATGATCGCCGGCACGCTGCCCGCGCCGTCCATCTCGCAGACGATCGGCTTCCGATTGATCGAGGTCGAGCCCGGCCGGGCGGTCTTCGAAGGAACGCCGGGCCCGCATCTGCTCAATCCGCTGGGCGCGGTGCATGGGAGCTATGCGCTGACCCTGATCGACAGCGCGGCGGGCTGTGCGCTGCACACCGAGCTGGACGCGGGCGTTGGCTATACCACCGTCGAGACCAAGGTGAACTTCACGCGTCCGATCGATCCGCATGGTGGAGCGATACGCTGCGAGGGCCGGGTGCTGAGCCGTGGCCGACAGATAGGCTCGGCGGAGGCCTATCTGCGCGACGGCCGGGGCAAATTGCTCGCCCACGGCACATCGACGCTGGTTATCTTTCCGGCGCGCTAGCATCCCTAGTCTCTGTTTCAGCGCAGTTGAAACGATTCTGGCCGACCGGCGCGACTGTGGCCAAGTGGCCACATCGGGCGTCGGCGCCTTGCCTTGGCAATCGCCCATACCCATGATAGTCGCCACGCGCTTTTCATGCGGTGCGCGACGTTTCGCGCGCGCCCTTTTCCAGAGTTAGGACAAGATGTTCGAATCGCCAGCCTATGCCGCGACCGGCGGTGCCGCAGCCGGAGGGACCGCCTCTTTCCTGGTTCAGATATTTCCGCTGCTCCTCATCTTCGTCATCTTCTATTTCCTCCTCATCCGTCCGCAGCAGAAGCGGATGAAGGCGCATCAGGCGATGATCATGGCGGTGAAGCCGCGCGACACGGCAGTCACCAGTGGCGGCCTGATCGGCAAGGTCACCAAGGTCGATGAGAACGAAATCGAGCTGGAGGTCGCGCAGGGCATGCGGGTGCGCGTCGTCAAATCGATGCTGAGCGACGTGCGGCCGCACGGATCCAAGCCCGCCAACGATCAGGCCTGATCCCCGATGCTCGATTTCCCCCGCTGGAAGATCTGGGCGGTCACGCTCTCGCTGGTGATCGGCGTCTGGTACGCGGTGCCGTCTTTCCTGCCAGACAATCTGTCCCGGCACATTCCGGCGATCTTCAGCCCCAAGATCAATCTCGGCCTCGATCTCGCCGGCGGCAGCCATCTGCTGCTTGAGGCGGATGTCAGCGATGTCGCGCGGACGCGGCTGGAATCGATGGAAGAGATCATGCGGCGCGAGCTGCGCATCGCCAGTCCGCGCATCGAGATCGCGCAGCTTTCAACCGCCGACGGGCAATTGAGCTTCACGGTGCGTGACGCGGCGCAGGTGAACGCGGCGCGCGACATTGCGCGGCGGCAAAGCCAGCCGGCCGGCTTCGCCGGTCAGCCCGACTGGTCGGTGCGCGTCGATGGCGAGCGGGTCATCATGCAGCCCACCCAGGCCGGGCTCAACCAGGCGGTCGATCAGGCGATGGAGGTGGCGCGCGACATCGTCGACCGGCGCATCAACGCGCTCGGCACGCTGGAGCCGACGATCATCCGTCAGGGCAGCAACCGCATCGTCGTTCAGGTGCCGGGTCTGCAGGATCCCGAAGCGCTGAAATCGCTGATCGGCCGGACGGCACGGCTGGAATTCAAGCTGGTCGACATCACTGCCACGCCCGAGCAGCTCGCGTCGGGCCGGGCGCCGGTGGGCAGTCAGATCCTGCCTTATCCGGACGCCGGCGAAGGCGGACGAATCGCGGTCAGCCGGCGGGCGATGATTTCCGGCGACCAGATCGTCGATGCCAGCCAGCAATTCGATTCGCAGAACGGATCGCCGGTCGTCTCCATCCGCTTCGACAATGCCGGCGCACGCCGCTTTGCCCGGGTGACGCAGGAGAATGTGAACCGCCCGTTCGCGATCATCCTCGACAATGTCGTCATCTCGGCGCCCAACATCAACGAACCGATCATGGGTGGACAGGCGCAAATTTCCGGCGGCTTCAGCGTCGAGAGCGCCAACCAGCTCGCCATCTCGCTGCGGTCCGGCCGTCTGCCGGTGGCGCTGAACGTGGTAGAAGAGCGTACGGTCGGCCCGGACCTCGGTTACGACTCCATCGAAAAGGGCGTCATTGCCCTGATCGTCGGCTCGGGTCTCGTGCTGCTCTATATGTTCATTACCTATGGGCGCTTCGGTATCTTCGCCAATATCGCCATCGTCCTGAACGTCGCGATCATCCTGGGCGTTATGGCGATGATGAACGCCACTTTGACCCTGCCCGGCATCGCCGGCTTCGTGTTGACCGTCGGCGCGGCGGTGGACGCGAACGTGATCATCAACGAACGCATCCGCGAGGAGCAGCGACGAGGACGCAACATCGTCCAAGCGGTCGAGCATGGCTATAAGGAGGCGCAGTCCGCGATCTTCGATGCCAATGTCACCAACGTCATCGCCGGCATGCTGCTCTTCTATTTCGGCTCGGGTCCGATCCGCGGATTCGCGGTGGTACTGATGATCGGTATCGTCACGTCGGTCTACACGGCCGTCACCGTCACCCGCATGTTCGCTTCGCTCTGGCTGCGCACGCGGCCGCGCGAACTGGTGTTGTGAGGTAAGATCGATGCGTCTGCTCAAGCTCGTACCCGACAATACCAATCTCGATTTCCTGCGCTGGCGGAGCGTCGCCTTTGCGATTTCGTCGACGCTGATCATCGGCTCGATCGTCTTGCTTGTCGTGCGCGGCCTCAATTTCGGCATCGACTTCGAAGGCGGGCAGATGATCCGCGTCACCTTCGTCGAGGCGCCGCAGCTCGACGACCTGCGCCAGCGGGTCGCCGACACCGGCCATCCTGAGGCGACCGTCCAGGAATTCGGTAGCCCGCGCGACATCTCGATCCGCATGGCGCTGCCAGATGGCGGCGAGGCTGCGGCGAACGAGGCCGCGAGCGAAGTTCGCGAGGCGATCGAAACCGCTTATCCCGGCGCCCGGATCGACGCGGTGGAAACCGTGTCCGGGCAGGTGTCAGACGAGCTGGTGCGCGCCGGCGGTCTGGCGCTCCTGTTCGCGATGCTCGGCGTCTCGATCTACATCTGGTTCCGCTTCGAATGGCAGTTCGGCGTCGCCTCGCTCTTTTCGCTGTTCCACGATGTGACGATCACATTGGGTTTCCTCGCACTCACCCAGCTCGAGTTCGACCTCAACGTAATCGCGGCGTTGCTGACGCTGATCGGCTATTCGCTGAACGACAATATCGTCATCTTCGATCGCATCCGCGAGAATCTGCGCAAATATCGCAAGATGGAGATGCGCGCGCTCATCAACCTGTCGATCAACGAGACGCTGTCGCGCACAGTTGCCACCAACATGGCGATGCTGCTCGCGCTCGGCTCGCTTTTCTTCCTCGGGCCGGACGTGATCTACAGCTTCAACGCGGCGCTGCTGATCAGCGTCATCGTTGGCGCCTATTCGACGATGTACATCGCCTCGCCCTGGCTGATCTGGCTCAAGGTGACGCCAGACAGCTTCCTGCCCAAGGATCCGGTCAGCCGCTCCAAAGGCGGGCCGCGCAACGAAGGCTATGACGGCGCCCAGGTTTGAGCGGAACCCCGACGCCTACGGACCGATCATCCGGGGCTTTGCGGGGACATTGTTCCGGATCGACGGCGGCGCCGTCGCCAGCGTGATGCTGACTCCGGAGCGGGCGTTGCCCTGGACGCCGCCGGCGTTGGAGAAGCTTGAAGCGACGCGACATGCGCCGCTTCAAG
>CAYTMM010000050.1:0-553 GCA_964438875.1 uncultured Sphingosinicella sp.
GCACGGCGGCCACCGAGGCGGCCGTGCCGGTCATGCCGCTGAGCTTCGGATACATGCGGAAATAGTTCTGGAAGGTGATCGACGCGAGAGTCTGGTTCTCCGGCTCGATATCGACGCCTTCCTTGGCCTCGACCGCCTGGTGCAGACCCTCGGACCAGCGCCGCCCGTCCATCATGCGCCCGGTGAAGGGATCGATGATGACGACCTTCCCTTCCTTCACGATATAATCGATGTCGGCCCGATAGGCGACGTTGGCGCGCAGCGCCTGGTTGAGATGATGGACGACCTGCGTGTTCTCGAAATCGTAGAGGTTCGAGCCGACCAGCAGCCCCTCCGCCTCCAGCAGCCGCTCCATCCGCTCGGTGCCGTCCTCGGTTAGCAGGACGCGCTTGTCCTTCTCGTCATATTCGTAATCCTCGGCCGGAATCGCCTTCACGATCTGATCGAGCGCGATGTAGAGATCGGACTTGTCCTCGGTCGGGCCGGAGATGATGAGCGGGGTGCGCGCCTCGTCGATCAGGATCGAGTCCACCTCGTCGACAATCGCGAAGTT
>CAYTMM010000050.1:563-19750 GCA_964438875.1 uncultured Sphingosinicella sp.
CGATCACGCCGACAGTGAGGCCGAGCCAGCGGTAGATCTGGCCCATCCACTCCGCGTCGCGGCGGGCGAGATAGTCGTTCACCGTGACGACGTGGACGCCCTTGCCTTCCAGCGCGTTCAGATAGGTGGCCAGCGTGCCGACCAGCGTCTTGCCTTCGCCGGTGCGCATCTCGGCGATCTCGCCCCGGTGCAGCACCATGCCGCCGATCATCTGCACGTCGTAATGGCGCTGGCCGAGCACGCGCAAGGCCGCCTCGCGCACGGTGGCGAAGGCTTCGGGGAGGATGTCGTCGAGCCCCTCTCCGGCGGCGAGCCGCTCGCGGAAACGGACGGTCTGGGCCTTCAGCTCGTCATCGTTCATCGCCTGAACGGCAGGCTCGAAGTCGTTGACCTTCTGCACGATCTTGCGCAGCGACTTCACGTAGCGGTCGTTGGACGACCCGAAAATGGATTTGGCAAATCCGCCGAACATATGACGATCCTGACTTGATAATGTGGTGCCGGCCAGCAGGCTGGCAAATGAAGCTGGAAGAAAGCGGCCGTTCAGCGGCGGCCAGGCCTCATTCGATCAGGCGATCCGCGTAAAGCGGGACGGCGGGCTTCAGCACCAGCAGCGGCGCGGGCTGATCCGGCGCGCGCGGCGCCTGTGCAGGCGTCGCCGGGCGCGGCGCCGGAAGCGCGATGCTGGCGGCCAACGACGCCGACGCACGGATCGTATCGACCTGCGCCGACGCCGTCTGCGCGGCGGCCTCCGGCGCACGCGCGCCGGTGGCCACGGTCAGCAGCGACAGAAGGGCAAGCAAAAGCTCCATCGGCGTGCGACATAGTGCCGCCACGTCCGAACGTCCATGCCCTTAGCGTCTTCGTCCCGCACTTTGGCGGGACAGGACGGGATCAGAGCGCCCCTTCGAGCCAGCCCTGGATACGGCTCTTCGGCTCGGCGCCGACCTTGGTCGCGGCGGGCTCGCCATTCTTGAACAGGATCATCGTCGGAATGCCGCGCACGCCATATTTGGCCGGCGCGTCCGGATTCTCGTCGATGTTGAGCTTGGCGATCGTGACCTTCTCACCCAGTTCCTCGCTCAGTTCCTCGAGCGACGGGGCGATCATCCGGCACGGGCCGCACCATTCCGCCCAGAAATCGACCAGCACCGGCCCGGAGGCGTTCAGCACATCGGTTTCGAAGGAGGAGTCGGTAACGGTCTTGGTGGCCATGATTGGATACTCCCGAAAAGGATTTGAAGCGAATGTAGGATGCGCCGCGCTCTGGCTCAACCACCCCGCGGCGCATGATCGTCAAGCAGCGCGTCGTCCAGCGCGTACAGGACCGGCCCGCTCGTATAGAGCAGGGCCGCGCGGACCGGGCGATCGGGGAAAACCACGCGCAGTGCGGCGCGGTAGGCGGCCATCTGCCTGAGATGCGCCGGGGGGATATCCCCGACGCGCGCAGGCGCGCGGCGCCCGGTCTTGAAATCGACGACCAGCACCGCCGCGTCGGTGACGAGGAGGCGATCGACCGTGCCGGCGACGACGATGCCATCCGCGATCACCGCCGCGATCGGCGCTTCGGCCAGCGCCGCCGGAGAGAAGAGGTCGGGAAATTCGGGATCGTCGATCACCCGGCAGGCATCGTCGACAAGCGCCGCGCGCGCGGCCGGATCGGTGATGCCCGCCGCCCCGGCCAGCCAGGCGTTGGCGCGCGCACGTCGTTCCGCCGGAGCGACCCCTGGAAGCCGTTCGAACAGGCGGTGGAGCAGCCGGCCGCGCGCGGCCGCGGCGCGCAACTCCGGCCCCGGCGGCGGATCGGCAGCATCGTCGGCGCCAATCGCCGAGGGCGCGAGCGGGCGCGGCGGGCGCGCTTCGACGGGCGCCGAACGGGACGCCCATTCCGGCAAGGCGACGATGGCTGCACGCTGTGCCTCGACGGCGGCGCGCGGCACGGGCGCGTCGCCGAGCGTCATGTCGCGGCCCCAACGCGCGGACTTCCCCCAATCCTCGCCCAACCCGGTCAACGCAGTCTCGACCGCCCGGTGCCAACTCGCCGCAGGAGCGCCGTCGCGGTCGCGCAACGTCAGCGCGCCGCCGATATAGAGCCGTTCCTCCGCGCGGGTCAGCGCCACGTAGAGCAGCCGCCAATGCTCCTCCCGCTCGCGCACGTCCTGTGCGGCGACCTGCGAGGCCAGCGGCTCGGCCAGTTCCTCCTTGCGCGGACGGAAGACCGGCACCGCCGGTCCTTCCTCGGCCAGCGCCAGCGCGGTCATGGCCGTGCCTCCGCCGCTGCGATCGGGATCGGCGCAGGCGTCGGCGAGGATCAGCACCGGCGATTGCAGCCCCTTCGAGCCGTGCACGGTCATCACCCGGACCGCGCCCTGCGGCCCCGAAGGGTCACGCACGATCTCCACATCGCCGCGCGCGAACCAGTCCAGAAAGGCCTGGAGCGAAGCCCCCTTCCCTTCGAACTCCAGCGCGGCCGACAGCAGCTCCTCGATCGGATCGCGCGCCTCCGTGCCGAGCCGTTCGAGCAACTTGCGCCGTCCGCCCAGTGGGCCGGACAGCAGGGCTTCGAAGAAGGCGTGCGGCGTGGCGAAATCGGCCATCGCCAGGATGGCGTGTAGCGCCGCGAGTGTGTCCGGCGATGCCGCCGCGTGCCGGCGCAGGCGCGGCCACAAAGCCTCCCCCTCCCGCCCGGCGGCGACGGCGTGCAGATCGTCCTGCGTCCATCCGATCAGCGGCGAAACGAGCAGGCTGGCCAGATTGAGATCGTCGAGCGGCTGCACAGCGAAGCGTGCCGCGGCGAGCAGATCGCGCACCGCCAGCGGCGCCGAGAGCAGTAGCCGGTCCACGCCCGCCACCGGCACGCCCTCGGCATGGAGCCGCGCGACCAGCAAAGCAGCGAGATTGCCCCTGCGGCGCACCAGGATCAGGATATCTTCGGCGCGTAGCAGCCGTTTGCGGCTTTCGAGATGAAACGGCGCGTCGAGCCAGACCTTCACCTGCCGGGCAAGCTTGCCGGCATAAGCGCGGGTCGCTTCTGACACCCAGCCTTCCTCGCCCAGTTCCTCGTCGCCCTCGACAGTATAGGGTGCCCACAAGGTCACCGATCCGGGCCGCTCTCGATGACGGCTTTCATGGGGATTGGGCCGTTTGGCGAGGCCGAACGCTTCATGGCCGAGATCGGCGATCACCCGATCGGTCACGCGCAGGATTTCGGGCGAGGAGCGGAAGCTCATGTCCATCGACAGGTCGAGGAAATCGGGCGGCAGTTCACGATCGGGTAGCCCCGCTTCCTCCGCCGCTTCGCGGATCAGCCGCGCTCTGGCCTGGAAATAGGCCCGCGCCCGTTCGAATTCGCGCGGATTGGTGCCCTGGAAGCCGAAGATCGCCTGCTTGAAATCGCCGACCGTGAAGAGCGTGCGCAGCCGAGCGCGCGCGCCATCCCCGGCAAAGAATTCGGCGACCAGCGCCTCAACGATCGCCCATTGCCGCGCATTGGTGTCCTGCGCCTCGTCGACCAGAATATGATCGGTGCGCTGGTCGAGCTTGTAGCGCACCCATTCGCCCATGCCGGGGGTCGTGAGCAGATCCTCGGCGCGGCGGATCAGATCGTCGAAATCGACCGCGCCGGCGGCACGCTTCGCATCGGCATAGGCGCGTGCAAAGGCCTGTCCGGCGCGCAGCCCCGCCGCAAGCACGTCGACGAGCGCGGCGCGCGCACGCATGGACAGAAGCGCGGCACAGGCTTCCGCCAGCCGGGCGGCCAATGCCTCATAATCCGGTTCCGCTTTCAGCAGGCCCGAACCGACCTTGCGGGCCTCTCCTGCCCGAGTGAGCACCACCAGCGCCAGTTCGTCCAGCGTCGTGGCCCGCCCGACGGCGTCGCGCGCGCGCCAGGCGGCAATCGCATCGCAGGCGGCAAGGCCTGTCGCCGTACCCCAGCTACGATTGGCAGCGGCGATCGCATCGAGCAGCGCGAGATCGAACGCCACGTCGGCACAAGCGGCGGCGATCGCCTCCTCGATGTCACCGAGCGGCAGATCGAAGACATGGCGCAGCCGCGCGCCCACCCCTTCGCGCGGGCCGAGCGTCTCCATCGCTTCCGGCGCGCGGGTGCAGGCCTTCAGGAAGCTTTCTGCTCCGCCTTCCCCCAGCCTGAGACTCAGTGCCTGCATGTCCGCGACAAGGCCAAGATCGCCCCCGGTCTCGGCTCGCACCAGCAGATCGGCCAGCGTCGAACGGGCGAGCAATTGCTCCTCGCGCCCCTCGAGCGGCCGAAAGCCGGGCGTCAGTCCGGCCTCGACAGGAAAGGCGCCGAGCAGGCTCTGCGCGAAAGCGTGGATAGTCTGTATGCGCAGTCCCCCGCCGGTCGCATCCAGAACCCGCGCGAACAAGGTGCGGGCATGGGCCAGCATCCGCGGGTCGGTCGGCTCGCTGAGCGCGAACAGTTCCTTGCGCAGCTTCGCGTCGTCGAGCCGCACCCAATAAGCCAGCCGGGCATGGATGCGTTCGGCCATCTCGGCCGCGCCGGCTTTGGTGAAGGTCAGACACAGGATCGAATCGGGATCGGCGCCGGCCAACAGCAACCGCAGCACGCGCGCAGTTAGCACATGCGTCTTGCCGGTGCCGGCCGAGGCCGACAAAGCGGCATGATCGCGCGGATGCGATGCGCGAAGCTGATCGCCCCCAAGCGGAGCGAAGGGATCGAGACGCCGAGCCATCGCGCCTTTTCGCATCACTTGACCGCAAATCACAATCGCGATGGCCCGCCCCAACCCATTATCATCTGCACGAGCGATGCCGGTCAGGCGTTGTTTCCCTACGCTATTCTCGTTTCATGCACGTGAGAAACATGGTATTCAGAATGCTGAAAAACATGATTTAAATCGACGTTAAGTATTTTTCACAGCATTCGCGAAAGATTTATGCGGACACCGAGACTGTAACCTGGATCAAAGGTTTGTCGCAGGGGGAGGGCCGGATGCCGGGTGACCAGGCACACGAGATGCTTGAGCTGATCAGCGAAGGCTTCGTGCTGGTCGACAATGATTTTCGGGTGCTGGCGATGAACGCCGAAGGCCAGCGCATCGACGGGCGGCCGGCATCTGCAATCCTCGGCACCACGCTCTGGGAATCCTGGCCCGATCTCACCAGCAGCACGCTTGGTGACAAATGGCGCCAAGCCATGAAGGATCAGAAGCCGGTCTCCCTGGAACATCTTTATATCTGGCCCGACGGCCATCGGGCCTGGTTGGAGATGCGGGCCTTTCCAAGCCCCAACCGCCTCGCCATCTTCTATCGCGATGTCAGCGATCGCAAGGCGACCGAAGAGGAACTGCGCCGGACCCAGACCGAACTCATCCATGCGTCCCGCCTCAGCGCGATGGGGGCGATGGGAGCGACACTCGCGCATGAACTCAGCCAGCCGCTCGCCGTCGTATCCAACTATCTAGCGAGCGCGCGGCGTCTCGTCACGACCCTGCCAGCTGCGCAGACGCGCGAAGCCCGTCAGGCGATCGAAGCGGCGGCGCGCTCCAATGACCGCGCAATCGAGGTTCTGACGCGATTGCGGGATTTCATCGCCAAGGGCCGCGCCGAAACAGCATCGCACGACATCCAATCGATCATCGCCGATGTCTCGGTGCTCGCCCTGCCCCATGCCCAGCGCGAGGGTGTCGAAATCCAGTTCCGGCTGGATCGCTTCGCAAAATGGGTCGAGGTCGATGCCGTGCAGATCCAGCAGGTGCTGATCAATCTGATCAAAAACGCGATCGAAGCGATGCGGGAAAGCGACGAGCGGCGCATCGTCATTACCGCCACACCCGTCGAGGGCAATATCGAGATCATTGTCGATGATACCGGCCCCGGCCTTGATGTAGCAGTGCAAGACAGGCTGTTTACGCCTTTCTCCAGCGGCAAGGCGGAAGGGCTTGGTGTCGGTCTGTCGATCAGCCGGTCGATCGTGGAGGCCCATGGCGGCACGCTTGCCGGCGAGACGCGTGACGAAGGCGGCGCGCGCTTCCGTTTCACGCTCCCCCGTGGGCACGAACCCGATTAGGGCTTTGGCTCCGCGCGATCCGAAAACAGCGGTAGCCGGTCCACCGCCAGCGCACCCTCGATTTCCAACAGCCTGAGCTTGGTCACCGCGCCACCGGGCGCGGAAAAGCCGCCGGTTCGTCCATCTGCGGCCGTGATGCGGTGGCAGGGCACGATGATCGGCCAGGGATTGCGGCCAAGCGCCTGTCCGACCGCCTGTGCCGCGCCGGGTTCGCCGAGCGCTACAGCCAGCACGCCATAGGTTAGTGTTTCGCCATGCGGAATGGCTTGCGCCGCGCGATAGACCCCGGCTTCCCACGCACCGACGCGGTCGAAATCCAGGATCAAACTGGCATAGTCGATCCGCGCACCGCCAAGATGCGCCGCGATATCCCGCATAGCCCTGTGTACCATTTCAGGCGGCGCCGTCTCATGCGCATCCCCGAACCGCCGCACCAACCGGGCGCGGGTTGCCGCCGGGTCCGATTCGGGCAGCAGGGTTCCGACAATCCCCTTCCCGGCCCAAGCGATCCCGCAATGGCCAAGTGCGGTCTCGAACAGTGCGAATCCGGAATCGTTCATGCGTTCATTATAGCCCCATCGCGCGGCGTGACAGCCTGTGCATCTGATCCGGCGCGCGGCGCGTCCCGTCGATCACGACCATTGCGATGCCGGGACATGAACCCTAGAGTCACGGCACGCCCCCTGTGAAGCGAGGAACGATGTCGAGCGATACCCCCGAACACGAAGACGAAACCCCGAGCATTCTGGAGGAAGCCGCGGCCGCCAAGGCGCAGGCGGAGACGTCCGATGGCACGAAGCGCACACGGCAGTTGGTGACCGGCGCCGCGATCGGTGTCGGCTCGGCCGCGCTGGTCGCCGCGCTGCTCTATGCCAACCGCGCGCGCAAGACGGACAAGGGCGACAAGAGCTAGGCTCGCTATTCGGCGGGCCAATTCTCCAGCAATTCCACGAACCGGCTGAGCCAGGCATTGGTCTGGTGGCCGTCCACCACGCGGTGATCGATGGTGAGGCTGACATAAGCCATCGGACGGATCTGGATCGTATCCACGCTGCCCACTTCACGCACGACGACGCGCTTTTCCAGCTTGCCGACGCCCAGGATCGCCGATTGCGGGCCGTTGAGGATGATCGGTGCGGCGAACAGCGAGCCCGAGACGCCGTGATTCGAGATGGTGAAGGTGCCGCCCTTCACATCGGCGGCGGTGAGCTTCTGCTTGCGCGCCTTCTCGACCAGCACGTCCAGCCCGGCGGCAATGCCTTTCAGGTTGAGCTGCTGCACCTTGCGCAGCACGGGGACGATCAGCCCCTTGTCGCCCAGCGCGGTGCCGACGCCGATATCGATGTCGTCGTACAGCTCAAGCCGGTCGTCGTGCCAGCGGCTGTTGATCGCGGGCGCCACCTTCATCGCCTCGGCCGCGGCGGCGACCAGATAGGCGGTGTAGGTGAGCTTCACGCCCTTCTTCGCCCACGCATCCTTGTGCGCGGCGCGATGCGCGGCGATCGCGCTGAAATCCGCCTCGAACACCGCCGTCACATGCGGCGCCTCCTGCAACGAACGCTGCATGTTGCGCGCGATGGCGAGGCGCATCCGGTCGTGGGGCACGAAATGGGAGCGGATATCGCCCGTGACAGCGGGGATGACGCCTTCCACGGGGGCCTTCACGCCCCCCTCGACGACGCGGTCCACATCGGCACGGGTGATGCGGCCATCGCGGCCCGTGCCTTCAATAGCCGAGACATCAAGCTTGTGCTGCCGCAATGCGCGCTTCACCGAGGGAGACAGCCGGGTTTCCCTCCCCCCCTCGGTCGTCTCGAGCGAAGTCGAGGGGCGTGGTTGCGAACTTTTTGCGGGCGCCTCTCGACCCGGCCCGGAACGAGCGGATTCTTTCGCGGCAGCCCCCGCAGGATCGATCCGCCCCAGCACCGCACCCGGCACCGCCTCGGCATCGCCCGCCAGCACGATCTCCACCAGCACGCCGGACGCCGGCGCGGGGACCTCCATGGCGACCTTGTCGGTTTCCAACTCGACCAGAGGGTCATGTTCCTCGACCCGCTCGCCCACCTGCTTGAGCCAGGCGCGCACCACCGCCTTGGTGCCTTCCTGCTCCATCGGCATCAGCACGTCGATCATGGCCTAGAAGCCCACCAGTTCGTCGATCTTGGCGCGAATACGATCCACGGAGGGCACCGCCCAGTCCAGCAGCGCTGGATTGTGCGGGCTCGGGATGTCTGGCATCGTCACCCGCGCGACCGGCGCGTCGAGATCCAGGAATGCCTCGTCCGCAACCACCGCCGCGATCTCCGCCCCGAAGCCGCCCGTGCGCAGATCCTCGTGCACGATCAGGCAGCGCCCGGTGCGCGCGACCGACTCCAGCACCATCTCCCGGTCCCAGGGCAGCAAGGTACGCAGGTCGATCACGTCGGCGGCTATATCCTTGGCCGCTTCCTCGCAGCGCGGCACCATCGCGCCCCAGGTGACGATCGTGATCGCATCTCCCTCCCGCGTCTTCTTCGCCTTGCCGAAGGGCAGCACGAAATCATCGCCGGGCCAGGGTCGCCGCGCCCAAACATCGTCGAGCATCGCGCGATGTTCGAAAAAGACCGTGGGATCGTTACCGCGCAGCGCAGCGCGCAACAGGCCCACCGCGTCCTCCGCATTGCTCGGCGCCGCGACGCGCCAGCCGGGATTGTGGACGAACTGCACCTCGTTGGTCTGGCTGTGCCAGGGATCGCCGCACTTGAAGAAGCCAACCGGCATCCTCAACACCATCGGCGCGGCGAAGCGATTGTGCGTGCGCCAGCGCATCGTGCCGCAATCGTTGATCTGCTCCAGCGCCGGCTCGGCATATTTGCGGAACTGGATTTCCGGGACGGGCAGCAAGCCGGCCAGCGCCAGCCCGACGGCACGGCCGATAATGCCTTCCTCGGAAAGACTGGTGTCGAACACCCGCGCCGCGCCATGTTTGTCCTGCAACCCGAGCGTGACCGCATGGACACCGCCTTTCGGCCCGATATCCTCGCCGAACAGCATCATGCGCGGATTGACCGCAAGCTCCTGGTCCAGCGTCCGCCGGATCGCCGTCACCATGTTGATCCGCTGCCCCTCCGACCGTGGAGTGTCCGTAGCTTCCGGCGGCTGATAGCCATGCGTCCATTGCCCGCCCATAAGCTGCAATTCGTCGTCAAAGAGAACGTGCGCGGTGACATTCTCCGGATCGGAGACGCCCCGCGCCTCCGCTTCCTCACGGGCCTGCTCGACCTCGGCGGCGGCGGCGGCGGCGATCGCGTCCCACTCGCCTTCGTCCATCACCGATCCGACCAGCCAGGATTTCAGCTTCGGCAGCGGATCGCGCGCCCATTCGGACTTCACGAAATCCTCGTCCTTGTAGGTCTGCGTGTCCTGAAAGCTGTGCCCCTGCAGGCGCGGCACGGTGAGGCGCAGCAACGCCGGCCCCTGTCCACCGCGCACATGCTCGACCGCCTCGGCGATCAGCCGCGCCGCTTCGGCCGGCTCGGTGCCGTCACCCGAAATGATGTTGAGATTGCGGAAGCTCGCCAGATTCCGGGCGATGTCGCCACCCGGCGTCTGGAAGGTGGACGGCACGGAGATACCGTATTGATTGTCTTCGACATAGAAGAGCATCGGCAGCTTCTGGGTCGTGGCGATCGTGAGCGCGGCCCAGAAGCCGTTGGTGGCGCATGATGCATCGCCGCCCAGCACCACCGCCATCGCGCCGTCATAGGCTGCGTCGCCCAGCACATCGCGATAATAAGTGATCGCCTGCGCCCAGCCGGCCGTCGGCGTATATTGCGCGCCGACGCCGCCACACATGGGCAGCGCCGGGCAGCCGTTCGGATTGGGATAGTTGAACACCACGCCGATATCGCGGCCGTCGGAATAGCCCCCTTCCCGTCCCATGCCGGAGCCAAGCGCATCGGCCAGCGGTACACCGAGCGAGAGAAGCAACGGGCGTGAACGATAATAGCCGCAAGCGCCATCATGGGGATGGCTCAGCCGACTGCCGAGCATGATCTGCGCCATGTCGTGCCCGCGTGCGCTGAACTGGTAGAGGACCTTGCGCTCGGGGACGAGACGCTCTTCCTCCAGCCGGTCCATCGCCCGGCTGAGGTGGACGAGATGTGCGATGCGCCGCCAGTCATAGGCAGGGTCGGGCGCATTGGCCCGACCCGGATTGCGACTGGCGCGCGCCTCAGCCATCAAGCTCCCCGATGACCGCGGCGGCGAAATGATCGACATTGTCATCAGATAGCCCCACGACGTTGAACCGGCCGGAACCGGCCATGTAGATGCCGTGCTTCTCGCGCAGGTTCAGCACCTGCTGCGGCGAGATGGGCAGCATGGAGAACATACCCTTCTGCCCCGCGATATAGGCCAAGCGCGGATCGGCGGCGGCGAGCTTGTCGCGCAGCGCGCGGATACGCGCGCCCATCTCGACGAGCTGCGCGCGCCAGTCGGCGGCGAGCGCTTCGTCGTCCAGAATGATCCGAACCGTCGCCGCCATATGATCGGGCGGCATCGACCACATCGTCCGCGCCAGGCCAAGCAGATTGCCCAGCACCTTCTGCGCGCCTTCGGCGGTCGGCATCTTCACGAACAGCGAACCCAGCCGATCGCGATAACAGCCAAAATTCTTGTCGCAGCTCTGTGCGATCAACGCCTGCTCAGCGGCCTCGACGACCAGCCGGGTGCCGGCGGCATCGGCCTCGAGGCCATCGCCAAGACCCTGATAGGCGATGTCGACGAATGGGATCAGGCCCTTCTTCGCGACGATGTCGGCGACCACCTGCCACTGGTCGAGATCAAGATCGGCGCCGGTGGGGTTGTGGCAGCAGCCGTGGAGCAGGACGAGATCGCCGGCATTGGCGGCATTGAGCGCATCCACCATCGTGTCGAACAGGATCGTCGTCGCGGCCTTGTCGTAATAGGGATAACCGACCAGCGCGACACCAGCGGCGCCGATCAGCGGCTCGTGATTGGGCCAGGTCGGCGTACCGACCAGAATGCGCGCGGCAGGATCGGCCTTGACGATCAGGTCCGCGCCCAGCCGGAGCGCGCCGCAACCGCCCGGCGTCTGCACGCCGACGATGCGGTCATCGCCTGCGGCCGCCTCGCCGAACACGATCGGCTTGATGAGCTCGACAAAGCGGGCGTCACCCTGGGAACCCAGATAGGATTTGGTGTCCTGCGTCTCCCACAGGATGCGCTCGGCTTCCTTCACCGCCCGCAGGATCGGCGTGCCGCCGGCGGAATCGCGATAAACGCCGACGCCGACATCGATCTTCTCCGGCCGGGGATCGGCATTGGCGAGCGCGATCAGCGCCAGCAGCGCGTCCGCCGGTTGTTCCTCAAGCCTGTCCAACAAAAGCCGATCGCTCACTCGATCCCCCTGTCCTTCACGTTGTTCCGAGAAGGCGGCTCTATGCCTAGCGGCTTCGCCACGCAAAAACGCTCCAGATTTTACGCATTTCAAGCAATTGCCGAAATATTCATTTCAATATATGATTTTATTATGAACCATGAATTTCAACTCGATGCCGTGGACCGGCGAATCGTTCGCGCGTTGCAGCGCGATGCGAGCCTCAGCCATGCGGCGATGGCGGAGACGGTGGGTGCGTCGGCCGCCTCGGTCTGGCGCCGGGTACGCAACCTGGAGAAAGAAGGCGTGCTCGGCGCCTCGGTCCGCCTCGCCAGTCCCGAGCGGCTGGGGCGCAGCGTCAACGTGATGTGCCAGGTGCGGATGTCCCGCCAGACGATGGACGCGCGCGCCGAGTTCGAGCGGTTCATCGCCGGGCGCGAGGAGATCGTCGAATGCTATGCCATGTCGGGCGAGTGGGACTATCTGTTGCGTATCGCGGTGAAAGATGTAGCCGATTATGACCGATTCATCCGCCAGGGCGTGCTCGCCCACCCCAGCGTTGCCAATGCGGCCAGCAATTTTGCGCTGCGGCAGGTGAAATATACGACAGAGATTCCGGTCTAGGCCTTCAGGCCCGGCGGTGCTCCTTCGCCCAGAGCTGGGGCGGCTTGCCAAAATGGCGGCGGAAGGCGTGGCTGAGCGCGACCTCGTCGGAATAGCCAGTCAGCTCCGCGATTTCGATCAGGGAATGATCGTTCGAAATCAGCAGACCGGCCGCTCGTTCCAACCGGAGCGCACGATGGTAGGCGATCGGCGCCGTCCCGTAGGCGAGCTTGAAATAGCGGGCGAGATGAAATTGCGAGAGGCCGGCGACCGATGCCAGTTCGGCCAGCGAAACCGCGCGGCCGTCATTATCGTGCAGATGGCCTCGTGCCCTTTCCAGCCGCTGAAAGAGCGCACGCCGCGTCGAAGGCTTCACCGCCCTCAGGCGCGCCATCGCGCCTTCGCTTTCGCAGGTCAGACCCGGAACCGCCGCTCCGATACGCCGCGTGAGGGCATCCGCAATGCGATGGCCGAGCCTGGGATCACTGGCGATACGGCCCGGTATCCAGCCCCTGAAGCTGGTCTGCGTGGTCATAACGAGCCTGCCCATCTCGTTCGGCGTGCGAGGAACGTCGAGATGCCGGTCCATGATCGTGAATGAGGTCGTCATTTCGCCATGTGTATTATTCGCATAAGTCACCTTGGCAAGCGAAACATGAACGGGAGGTGACTGGCTACATATGTAGCAGTTCGGTGGCGCAAATACGCAAGATCGATCAAGTCTTCCGCAATCGCGGTCATGCCCGCGCGGATGGCTTCCCCCTATTCTCGCCTTCGTAACGGGAGGCGAGACATGCTCCACAGACTGCCGAGGCGCGAACGCGAGGTCGCCGAAATCGTCTATGCGCGTGGCGAGGCGAGCGCGGAGGACATCTGCCGCTCGCTCGCCGATCCGCTCAGCAACGCCGCGGTGCGCTCCATGCTGCAGCGAATCCGGGCAAAGGGCGTCATCCGCAGGCGCAGGGAGGGAAAGAAATATCTTTACAGCGCCGCCCGCCCTGACGCCGCCGTGCGCGAAGCCGCGCTCCGCCGCCTGAGCCGCGATTATTTCGAAGGCTCTCTCGCCTGTGCGGCGCGGACCCTGGCGGACATGCTGAACCGGGAGGCGCCGCAGAATATCGCGCGCGACGGCGCCTGGCTGAACGCACCCGTCCTAAACGACGCCGCCCATCCATAAAGCTGCGGCGCCGGAAACGGCAGCGAGCGCCCAGAAACGCCAGACGGGGGCATGGCGCAACGGCGCGGCCCCCGGCGATGCGGCACCATCGCCGAACAACATAGCCCGCGTCAGATTCCGGCGCCTGACGGCGAGGTAGAAGAGGATCGCCGCTACGTGCAGCGCGATCAGCACAGCCAGCAGATTGAACAGATCGTGGTGAAGCCCGGTCAGCGTCTCGGACAGGTCATAGCTCACGAGATGCGCGAGCGGACCGGAGGCGAGCCCGTCCTCGTCCGTGGCGAACAGGCCCAGACCGACCTGGAAGGCCAGCACGAGCAGCATCGCGATGACGCTGAGCGCGCCTAGCGGGCTATGTCCGGCAGTGGGCGTGCTTCGTCCCGTCAGCTGGTCGCGCAGCGCGCGTGGCCCCTTCACGAAACCGGTGAACCGTGCGGTCGATCCGCCCACAAGGCCCCAGAACAGCCGAAACAGCAGCAGCCCGAGCATCGCGATCCCGGCCGGGATGTGCAGATCCATCCGCCCTTCCTCGGCGCTCCACCACAGGAAAAGGACGAGCGGGACGAGCGACCAGTGGAAGATACGGGTCGGCAGATCCCAGATCGCGATGCGCCGGACGATCGTCATTCCTCTTCGGGACCACGGAACTGGTCATGACAGTTGCGGCAGGACGGGCCGAGATCGGCCTGGGCAGTGCGGATGGCGGCAACGTCGCCGGTGCCGGCGATGATGCTGAATTCTTGGGCGGTCGCGATGAACCGGGCGGCCGCCTCGCCGAAGCCCTCCTGATTGGTCCATATCTCCGCCTTGGCGCGGGTCCGCACGCCGCTTTCCGGCCCGCTGCCCGCCGGGAACCAGGTCAGTATCTGCGGAGCGTGGTCAGCTAAAACACGCGCGCTCGCCTGAATCTGCTCCACCGAGGGGTTGCGCGCCTTGAGCTGGTCGCCGATCGTCTTGGAGGCACGCGCCAAATTCTTGAAATTGGCCTGACGCTCTCGGATCGTCCCCTCCACGCTGCCGTCGCTTTCGATCTCCGCCGTTGTATTGTCCGCGGCCGACGGCGTTTCCGCCCGATTGCAGGCCGCGACACCGGCCAGGGCCAGCACCGTCGCCGTCATCATCACCAATTTGCGCATATCCCATTCTCCCCGGTGTCCGTGCCGCAGCCCGGCTGGAACGCTCCTCATAGAAAACGCCCCGGCCTGGGGGAAGGCCGGGGCGTCCCTCGCGTCCGTTTCCGGTGAAAGGGGAAGGCCGGAGACGAACGATTCTCGAAGTCTAGCGGCAGCGCTGACCGCCGCGGTCGACCTCGCGGCCGACCAGACCACCGACGACGGCGCCGATGATTGTGCCGGCGGTGCGATCGCGCCCGCCATCGATCGCCCGGCCAGCCAAGGCGCCGGCGGCACCGCCGATGATCAGGCCGGTCGTGCCGTCGCTGCGGCGGCAATGGTAGCGCCCGTCGCGGCCGCGCCAGGTGGGTCCGCTGTAATAACCGCGATTGTCATAATAGCGGGCATAAGCGTTCCGATCCCGATAGGCACGGCGATCGCGATAATCGCGGCGATCGTAGCGATCGTAGCGATCGTAACGATCATAGCGGCTCTGCGCCTCTGCCGTGGCGCCTGCGGTGGGAATGGTGACGGCCGGAACCGCCATAAGGGCGGCGGCGGTGCCAAGAACAAGAGTACGCATGACAAACTCCCTTCAAATCCTGCGCGGAAAACAACTTCGCGTCTGATTCGAGTTTCTACGCCTCCCGGCATGAGCCGGTTCTGAATCACCGGGTTAGGCTTTGTTCAGCTTGGCGAAGCGGACAGGTGACTTATCGAAATAGAACACGCAGTCCCTTGCGCTTGGCCCCGTGAAGCCCCAATCTCGCACCTAAGCGAAAGAAACGGGGACGAGACATGGCCACGCAGACCGAGACTGAGACCGGGACCGAGAGCGCGCCGACGCTGACGCTCGATCCGCCGCAGCCGCTCCAGTCGCTCCAGCCAGAGCAGGCGGCGGGGCTCGTCCCGCTGAAGGACGATCAGAAGAACCAGCTCGAGGAGCGGGTCGACAAGTTCGTCGCCGATTTGGTCGCGCTCGACGCCAATTCGCCCGATTTCGGCAAGAAGGTCGATCAATTGACCACGATGGGCCGCAAGGAGATCGCGGAGGCCGCCGGCCATTCCAATCGTTTCCTCGACCGGCCGGTCAAGGCGATCGACAAGGACACCGGCATCGGCGCCAATCTCACCGAGCTGCGCAACACGGTCGAGAGCCTCGATCCCGGCCGGGGCGTGAAACCGCGCAAATTGTTCGGCATCATTCCCTGGGGCAATTCGCTGCGCAATTATTTCCAGAAGTACCAGTCGGCGCAGACCCATATCTCGTCGATCCTCGCCGCACTCGCCAGCGGCAAGGACGAGCTTCTCATGGACAATGCCGCGATCGACGTCGAGCGCGCGAACATGTGGAAGACGATGGGCAAATTGGAGCAGATGATCCACATCTCCAAGGCGCTCGATCAGAAGCTGGAGGATACGGCGGCGGAACTGGACGCCACGGAGCCTGCCAAGGCCAAGGCGATCCGCGAGACCGCGCTGTTCTACACCCGCCAGCGCACCACCGATCTGCTCACCCAGATGGCGGTGACCGTGCAAGGCTATCTGGCGCTCGATCTGGTCAAGAAGAACAATGTCGAGCTGGTGAAGGGTGTCGATCGCGCCTCCACCACCACCGTCGCGGCGCTGCGCACAGCGGTGACGGTCGCGCAAGCGCTGACCAACCAGAAGCTGGTGCTGGAGCAGATCACCGCGCTCAACACCACCACCGCCAACATGATCGAAAGCACCGGCGACCTTCTGAAGCATCAGTCGGGAGAGATACACCGCCAGGCGGCGAGCTCCACCATCCCGCTGGAGACGCTGCAGCGCGCTTTCCAGAACATCTACGATACGATGGACACGATCGATAAGTTCAAGATCGAGGCGCTCGGTACCATGAAGCAGACGGTCGAGACGCTGGGCAAGGAGGTCGAGAAGAGCCGGGGCTATATCGCGCGCGCCGAGGGCGTGGCGCAGAACCAGCTGTCCGGCCCCTCCGAATCCCCGCTGACCGCGCTCGAGGGCTGAAGGAGGCCATAGGCCCATGCCGGACCATCCGCGCAGCGTCGATCAGGCGATCGCCCGCTTCGAGGAAGTGATGGGGCGGATCGACCGCACCGCTTCGTCCCGCTCGGCCGCGGACCGTGCCGCCGACCGGGCTCGAACGCGGCGTCATGCGGGCCAGATTGCCCGACGCGCCACCAATGTCGGCATCGCGCTCGGCGTGGTGCTGCTCGGTGCGGTCGTCGCCGGGATCGTACTCAACGGCATCGGCATCACCGGCCTGTTCATGGTGATGGCGCTGATGTTCCTCGCCGTCATCGTCTTCTCGCTCTGGTCGGGCGAAAAGCCGATCGTCGAATATAAGGATTCAATGCCCAACAAGGCGGTGGTCCAGCGGCTCGACAGCCTCTTGTCGCGCAAGCGCGCCGCGCTCCCCGCCCCTGCCGCGAGCCGGCTCGACGCGATCAGCGCGCACCTTCCCTTGCTGGAGAACCGGCTGGCCGAGACCGCCACGCTCGACCCGCTGGCGCAGGACGCACGCCGGCTGATGGGCCGCCATCTGCCCGAGCTGATCGAACGCTACGAGCGCGTTCCCGCCCAGTATCGGCGCGACCGCGACGGCGAAGGGCTGACAGTGGACGAACGGCTCGTGCAGGGGCTCGATGCCGCCCGCACCGCGCTCGACGATCTCGGCCGCAAGCTCGCTCGCGAGGATCTGGACGCCTTCGAAACGCAGGGCCGCTTCCTCGAAAGCCGCTACAAAGACGACGGCGGCATCAAGAGCGAATGACGATGGCCTTCGAGCTGGAACGGATCCTCTACGATACCGAAGACTTTCTACGTCGCAGCCTCGGCTCGTCCGCGGCGCGCGAGGCGAAGAAGCGCAAGGCCCGGCGCGCCTGGGAAGAAGCTGTGCGCCGCACCCGCCGCGCCGGCTTGCTGTTCGTCGCCATCGTCGGCCTGCTGATCGCCTGGAGCCTGATGGCGCCCGTCCCGCTGCTGACCTGGATCATCGCGCTCCCCACCATCTTCCTGTTCGCCCTCATCAGCCTGTTCTGGCCGACCCGCCGTGCGCGCCGGCAGGACGATCCGCGCCGCCCGATCGATCTCGGCACGCTGGCCGCGCGCGCCGAGGAAGGTCTGCTCGATCGGCGCCGCGAGCTGCCCGGCCGTGCCTTGCCCACCGCCGATCGCATCCTGACCCGCCTCGCCGAAATCCAGCCCGATCTCGCCACGCTCGACCCCGCCTCCCCAGTCGGCGGCGATGCCCGGCGGCTGATCGGCGAGCATCTGCCGCGCCTGGTCGACACCTATCTGGAACTGCCCGCCAGCGCCCGCGCGGCAGGATCGGAAAGCAGCAAACGCTTCGGCGAAAGCCTCGACATCGTCGCCGGCGAGCTCGATCACCTTCTCGAACGCGCCAGTTCCGATCGTCATCTCAGCTTCCAGACCCAGAGCCGCTTCATCGAGGCGCGCTACCGCGAGGACGGCAGTCTCAAGGGCGATTGAACCGCCCATCGCTTGCCGTCCGCGCAACCGCTGCCTAAGCCGGTTCCGTGCTGGCCCGATTGCTCCCCGACAAGTTCATCCTCTGGCTCGTTGCCGCCGTCATGCTGGCTGCGCGGCTGCCGGTCGCCGGAGCGAGCGCCGCCGCGCTTGACTGGATCACCTATAGCGCCATCTTCTCCCTCTTCTTCCTGCATGGCGCGCGTTTGCCGCGCGAGGCGTTGATTGCGGGCATCACCGGCTGGCGCCTGCACATTGCAATCCTCTCGCTAACCTTTATCGCCTTTCCGCTGATCGGCATCACGCTGGCGCGGGTCTTTCCCGGACTGCTGTCACCGGAATTGTGGACAGGCATCCTCTATCTGTGCGCCCTGCCCTCCACGGTGCAGACGTCGATCGCCTACACCTCGATCGCGCGGGGCAATGTCGCGGGCGCGGTCGCGGCGGCAGCCTTCTCCAACCTGCTTGGCGTGTTCCTGACGCCCTTTCTGGTCGCGGCGATGTTGCAGGCCGAAAACAATGCGATCTCGCTGGGCGGCATCTGGCGGATCATCGCTCTGCTCTTCCTGCCCTTCGTCCTCGGCCACGCGCTGCGATCGTTCGTTATGCCGCGCATCGCGGGATGGCCCCGCCTGACAAATGTCGTGGACAAGGGCACGATCCTGCTCGCCGTCTATGGCGCTTTTTCCGCCGCCACTGTCGGAGGCGTCTGGAACCGCATTCCGCCCGCCGAGATCGCCTTGCTTTCGGGACTGATGATTGCCCTGCTCGCCTTCGTGCTGGCTCTCGCCTGGGCCGTCGGACGATGGGGCGGCTTTTCGCATGAGGATCGGGCGGCGATCCTCTTCTGCGGCTCTGTGAAGGGGCTGGTGAGCGGCGTGCCGATGGCGCGCATCCTCTTTCCCGGCCCGATGGCGGGGATCGTGATCGTGCCGATCATGATCTTCCACGCCATCCAGCTCGTCGTCGGCGCCTGGATCGCCGGATCGATGGGACGCGCGGCTAGCACCGGAACAGATCCCGCGCCGCGATAAGGCGCGCGAGCCCCTCGTCCAGCACGTCCGCTCGCTTGGCGAAGCATAGCCGGATCACGTTGCGGACCGGATTTTCGGCATAGAACACCGACAGCGGGATCGCCGCCACACCCGCCTCGCGTACCGCCCGTTCGCAGAAATTCATGTCGTCGGCGTCGATGCCGGACGCTGCGAGATCGACGGTCAGGAAATAGCTGCCCTCCGCCGTCAGCACCGCGAAACCCGCCGCCTCCAGCCCGGCGCGCAGCCGGTCGCGCCCCTCCGCGAAGCCGGCGCGCATCGCGGTGTAATAGTCGTCGCCTTTCCCCAATCCCCATGCGACCGCGCTTTGCAGGTT
>CAYTMM010000050.1:19760-22812 GCA_964438875.1 uncultured Sphingosinicella sp.
TTGCAGGTTGGGCGGCGTGGTGAAGGTCAGGAACTGGTGGGCGCGCGCCACGGCATCGATCAACGGCGGCCGCGCCACGGCCCAGCCCACCTTCCAGCCGGTCAGCGAGAAGATCTTGCCGGCCGAACCGACCTTCATGGTCCGCTCCGCCATGCCCGGCAGGGACGCGAGCGGCACATGCCGCCGCCCGTCGAACGCCAGATGCTCCCAGACCTCGTCGGTCAGGGCGATCGCTTCCGCCTTCACGCAGGCACGGGCGATCAGGCCCAGTTCCTCCGCGTCGAACATCCGCGCCGTGGGATTGTGGGGATTGTTGAGGATGACGAGCCGGGTCCGGTCGGTGAACGCCTCGGTCAGCGCCGCTTCCGTGATCCGCCAGCCCGGCGGCGTCAACCGCACCAGACGAGGAACGCCGCCGGCGCGCAGGACCAGCGGCAGATAGGCGTCATAGAGCGGCTGGATCAGCACCACCTCGTCGCCGGGTGACACCAGCGCGAATATGCTGGCGGCCAGGGCCTCCGTCGCACCTGACGTGACCGTGACATCGGCCGGATCGACCTCGATCCCCTGATGGCGCCCGTAATGGACCGCCACCGCCTCACGGAGCTCCGGCAGACCGCGCATCGGCGGATATTGGTTGGAACCAGCGGCCAGCGCTTCGGCGGCCCTGGCGATCACATCATCCGGCCAGCCGAAATCGGGAAAGCCCTGCCCCAGATTGATCGCATCATGTTCGCGCGCAAGGCCCGACATATGCTCGAAGATCGTGGTCGGCATGTCGGCGAAAAGCGGGTTCAGCGGGCTGTCTCCGTCTCGTCCGCCCCGGCCTCCGGTGCGGGGGTCGAGGCGGGTACGGCCGCAGGGGGCGCCACCCGTACAGGCCGTTCCGGCGGCGCCACACCCCAGCGGCCGAGCGGGCGCTGCGGCGGCGCCTCGGGTTCTTCTTCGCCGGTCAGCGCCCACCGTTGGCTGGCACTCATCGTCCGGTCGGCCCGCGCGCGCTGTGCGATGACCTCGGTCGCGCTCTCACGCGCCAGCGGCTCGTAACGGCGCAGCACCGAGCGCTGGAAACTGTCGATGCTGTGGGCTCCGTTCACTTGCTGCGCGGCTTCGGCGGCCGCCGCGTCGCGACCCGACGCATCGCCGGCAAGGCGTGTCGCGGTGTCCGGCTGGCCGAAGCCGCCGCGCCAGGCAATGGCCGGTTCCGCGCCGGCATAACGGTTCAGGAATGCGCCCGGCCGGCCCCAGCCGCCACGCCATCGATAGAAGATGTGCGTCCCGATCGTCGCCGATTTGACCAGACTGGAGGCCCAGTAGGGCACGACATAATTGGCGTGGTAATGAGTCGCCCAGCCGACCGGAGCATGGACATAGCCGGCCAGCGCCGCCTCGGCGACGGCGCGGGCGCGATCCCAATATCCGGCCATCGGCGCACGGCGCAGCGAGCCATCGCAGGTGAAGGAGAACTGACAGCCGGTGACGCGCCGCGATCCTTCGAAGACAACGCCGCAGACCGTGTCGGGATAGGCCGGATGGCGCACACGGTTCAGCACCACCTGCGCTACGCCGCGCTGACCATCCGTGGTCTCGCGCGCGGCCTCGTAGTAAATGGCGGCGGCGAGACAATCGAGCGAGCGCAGCCGGTCGGCGGCATTTCCGGTCGGGATGAATGGCCGCGCAGCGGGATTGGCGACATCGGCCACGGGAATCCCCGCATTGATCGACACTGCGTCTTGTGGCGCGACCTCCCGCAATTCCGTCGCGCTGGTCGCCGCCACCTCCGCGCGCAGCCGCTGGACCGGCGCAGCCGAAACTTCCGCATAGGCTCTGTCGGCTGCGGGATCACGCAGCGCCAGACCGGCGATGGCGGCGATCCACAGCGCAAGCATCGCCGCGACGAACGGCGCAGCCCACCACAGACGGCGCGCAACGCCGCTCCGCCCGCCCGCCTCGGGCGCCGGATCGACAGCCGCCGCGATCATCCGCGCGCTCCGACAGACGAAACTGTATTATTCATATAATACGGATATATATAACCTCTCCTGTCTGCAACATGAAGAGGCATCGCAAGTCCGTCTGGCGCGCACGCCGCGGAGCGGTTAGGCTCGCTTTATGTCCGAACGCATCCCGCCCCCCGCCGCCGCGCGCGCCGCCACCCATTGCACCGCCGAACAATATGAGGAGCTATACCGCCGCTCGCTCGACGATCCGGACGGCTTCTGGGCCGAGCAGGCGCAGCGGCTCGACTGGGTGAAGACGCCGACGCGGATCGCGGGTGCATCCTTCGATCCGGTAGAGATCAAATGGTTCGAGGATGGGATCCTCAACCTCTGCCACAATTGCGTGGACCGGCATCTGCCCGCGCGCGCCGACCAGGTCGCGATCATCTGGGAAGGCGACGAGCCGGGCGTGGTGCGCCGCATCACCTATGGCGAGCTTCACGCCGAAGTCGTGCGCATGGCCGGCGTGCTCAAAGCGCTCGGCGCAGCCAAGGGCGACCGGATCACCCTCTATCTGCCGATGATCCCGGAAGCGGCGGTGGCGATGCTCGCCTGCGCGCGGATCGGCGCCATTCACAGCGTCGTCTTCGGCGGCTTTTCGCCCGAGGCGATTCACGGCCGGATCGAGGATTGCGGCAGCCGCTTCGTCATCACCGCCGACGGCGGGCTGCGCGGCGGCAAGCTGATCCCGCTGAAAGCGAATGTCGACGCCGCCCTGGCTCATGGGGACACACCGGTCGAGGCAGTGATCGTGGTGCGCCATATCGGCAACGAGATCGCGTTCAATCCCGATATCGATCACTGGTATGACGAGGTCGCGGTGGACGGCGCGGATGTCCCCTGCGAGCCGATGAATGCCGAGGACCCGCTGTTCATCCTCTACACGTCCGGCTCAACCGGCAAGCCCAAGGGCGTGCTGCACACGACCGGCGGCTATGCGGTCTGGACGACGACCACCTTCCACTACGTGTTCGATTACCAGCCGGGCGAGATCTTCTGGTGCTCGGCCGATGTGGGCTGGGTGCCGGGCCACAGCTACGTCGTCTATGGCC
>CAYTMM010000051.1:0-12432 GCA_964438875.1 uncultured Sphingosinicella sp.
GATGTTCTTGGACAGGCCCGCAACGCCGGGACGCAGACAGCAGATGCCGCGGATGATGAGATCGATCTCCACGCCCGCGGCGCTGGCGTCGTAAAGTTTGTCGATGATCGCTGGATCGACCAGCGAGTTCATTTTCGCCCAGATCGCCGCCGCTCGCCCGGCGCGGGCATTGCCGATCTCGCGGTCGATGAGATCGCCCAGCCGGCCGCGCATATCGCTCGGCGACATCACGATCAGCTCCAGACCGCGCGGCTCGATATAGCCGGTGATGTAGTTGAAGACGTGGGAAACATCCCGGCCCACGCGCGGATCGGCAGTGAAGAAGCTGAGATCGGTATAAATCTTCGCGGTGATAGGGTGGTAATTGCCGGTGCCGAGGTGGCAATAGGTGCGGTAGCTCCCCTCCTCGCGGCGCACGACCATCGACATCTTGGCGTGCGTCTTCCACTCGATGAAGCCATAGACGACCTGGACGCCGGCGCGCTCCAGCGCGGTCGCCCACATCAGGTTCTGCTCCTCGTCGAAGCGGGCCTTCAGTTCGACCACGGCGGTGACCGATTTGCCCGCCTCGGCCGCCGCGATCAGCGCGTTGATGACAGCGGATTGCTTGCCGGCTCGATAGAGCGTCTGCTTGATCGCCACCACGTCAGGATCATCGGCCGCCTGCCGCAGAAAGGCGAGCACGACATCGAAACTCTCATACGGATGGTGGACGACGATATCCTTGGCTCGGATCGCCGCGAAGCAATCGCCGCCATATTCGCGGATGCGTTCAGGAAAACGGGCAGAGAAAGCCGGAAACTTGAGGTCCGCGCGGTCCTCGTCGACGAGCATCGCGAGATCGGCGATGCCGAGAAAACCGGTCGATTCGAATACCAGCGCCTCGCTGGCGTCGAGGCCGTCGCGCACCAAAGCGACGAGATCGTCGGGCATGTCGGCTTCCAGCTTCAACCTGATGACACGGCCGCGCCGACGGCGCTTGATGGCGCTGCGATAATAGCGAACCAGATCCTCCGCTTCCTCCTCGATCTCGATATCGCTGTCACGGATGATCCGGAACGCGCCGCCGCCGAGCACTTCATAGCCGGGAAAGAGCATTGCCGCCTGGCGCCGGATCAGCCGCTCGATCGCAATATAGCGCGCCGTTTCGCCCGGAAGACGGACGAAGCGCGGCAAGGTCGCCGGCACCATAAGCAGTTCCTGGATCGGCGCGCCGTCCGACAGTCTCTTCAGATCGAAGACGAGGCTGAAACCCTTGTTCGGAATGAATGGAAAAGGATGGGCCGGATCGATCGCCTGGGGCGTCAGCACTGGGAAAATATGATCCCGGAAATGATCGTCGAGCCAGGCAGCATCCGCATCGGTCACCTCATGCTCGCTCAGCACAACGAAACCGCTGCCACGCAGCCGCTCGCGCACATCGCGCCACACATTTTGCTGACTGGCGGTCAATGCGTTCGACTCGGCAGCGATCGCGGCAAGTTGCTGCGCGGGGGTCAGGCCATCGACGGACGGCTCTTCGACACCCAACAGCTGCTGTGCCTTGAGGCCGGCAACGCGAACCATGAAGAATTCATCGAGATTGTTGCCGGATATGGAAAGGAAGCGCAGCCGCTCGAGCAGCGGATGCGCCTCGTTGCACGCCTCTTCCAGCACGCGGCGATTGAAGGCAAGCCAGGAGAGTTCCCGGTTGAAATAGCGGCGCGTGTCCCCGGTCGAATCGGGAGTCGGCGCGGCGGCCGGATCGGCATCGTTGGCGGGTGTCGCGGCGGGTTGCATCAACGGCCTCTTGCGCGTCCGATCATTCCGGTTTCCTCCAATGCCTTTTTCGCCATTGGCACAGTCATGCGTCGATGATGCGACAGCATGGCCTGGTCGAGCAAATCGACGATCTTCAAAGCCGCCACATAGCTGCGTTCGATACGCGGGACCAGATAGCCAGCCAGATCGGGGGGCGTCGCGATGCCCCGGTCGTTGAGCAGTTTAATGATGAGATCGCCGAGCAGCGCGTCGTCCGGTGGCCCGAGCGCAACATGGGGCGTCGCGGCAAGACGCGATCTGAGGTCGGGCAGAGCGACCTCCCAGGCGGGCGGTGGCGCGCTGGTGACGATCAACAACGGTTTGCGGCGCGCCTGGGCATCGTTCCAGGCGTGGAACAAGGCCTCCTCGTCATGATCCTCCGCATCGTCGAACAGCCGTCCGCCGGTCTTGCGCACGAAGATGCGGCCGAGCAGGCTGCGGCCCGACTTGCGCGGGCCGGTGACAAGCGTCGCCATGACAGGCCAGAGCGACCAGCGGGCGAGATGTTCGAAGGCGGTGCGATTGGCTTCGGAAAGGAGAAAATCTTCTTCCCGGTCGGCCACCGGCCAGTCGAGCGGCAGCGCGATCTGATGGAGCCCCATGGGCCTAGCGTGAAATCCGGACGGAGTTGCCGCCCAACACCTGCACCCGCCAGCCTTGCGCCGCGAGCGCCGCCTGGAAGCCTGCCGCATCACCCGCATAGGTGACGCGCATGACCGATGTGCCGCCCAGCGCGAGGCTGGTCGTCACGGCGGAAGTCACGCCGCCGACACGACTGACCGCCACCTCCGCCCCCTGCACCGACCCAGCATCGGGCGTTTCGACCTGAACGTTGAAAGTCGTCGTGGGACCGACGGGAACGGGGGCAGCGACCGGCTCGTCCGGTACGATCTCCTCAATCTCGCGCTGCACCGCCGGCTCGATGATCACCAAGCTGGAATCGGGACGCAGCCGCCCCTGCTCCAACGCCTGCGTATAGAGAGCATCCAGCCGGCGCACGCCCTCGTCGAGCATCGCGCGCACCTGTTGCCCATTGTCGGCGCGCAGCCGGAAACTGCCCAGCACATCGCCGTCCGGACCGAAGCGGGCGGTGAAAATGCCGAGCGCAGGTCCGCCGGGATAGAGCCGGCGCAGGTCCAGTTCGGCGATCAGCACGTCCGCGGCACCATATTGATCCAGGATCATCCGCCACCAGCCGCGCCCGCGCCGTGCTGTCTGCGACGAATTGAGCAGCAGCGGATCAATGCCGGTGCCGGAGGTGCGGACATAGTCGATCGGGCTACCGGCGGTGCGGAATTCGGCCCAGGCACGCTGCCAGTCGTTCTGGAACTCGAAACTGTAGGCGCTGCCGCCCGTCTTCAGGACAGGAATGACCAGCATCGCGGCGGAACGGCGCTGCAGCCCCTCGACACCGAGCATCTGTCCGGTCCGCGCGCGATCGAAGAGCACGCCGAGCCGCGCGATGTAACGGGTCGGACCGATCTGCTCGGAATCGATGATGATGCCGGAGACGATCGAGTTCAGAACCGATTCGGACAGATTCGGCGCCTGCGCAATCGGTCGGCCAGTCGTGCGCGACCACAAAAGCCGCCAGCCTTCACGCTGCGCCCGACGCCAGCCTTCGACACGGGCGGCCTCGCCACTGGCGGCGCGCACGTCCACTTCGACGCCCATCACCTCGAAATTGCTGGTCGAATCGATCGGTGCGATGCCCCGGTCGGCACCGTCCAATTGGGCATGGATCAGGCGCGCGCCACCGCCGATTGCAAGCAGCGCGAGCGGAATCGCGATAGCAACAAGAATATGGGAACGCTTCACGGACGCCTTTTTGGCGAGTTGGGCGTGGAAATCCAAGCGTGTTGTGGCTAGGCGCGACAGGATGGTGAACAGCACGCATAATCAGAAGCCCTATACCTATGCCGGGGCAGGGGTTGATATCGCGGCGGGCAACGCGCTGGTGAAAGCGATTGCGCCGCTGGCCAAGGCGACGGCCCGGCCGGGCGCCGATGCATCCCTCGGCGGCTTCGGCGGCTTCTTCGATCCGAAAGCGGCGGGCTATACCGATCCGCTCCTGGTCGCGGCCAATGACGGGGTCGGCACCAAGCTGAAGCTCGCCATCGAATCCGGCCGGCACGAGGGCGTCGGCGTGGACCTGGTGGCGATGTGCGCCAACGACCTGATCGTCCAGGGCGCCGAGCCGCTGTTCTTTCTCGACTATTTCGCGACCGGAAAGCTTGAGCCGGGCGTCGCCGAGGCAGTGATCGCCTCGATCGCCGAAGGCTGCAAGCAGGCCGGCTGCGCGCTGATCGGCGGCGAGACGGCCGAGATGCCGGGCATGTACGCGCCGGGCGACTATGATCTGGCCGGCTTCTGCGTCGGCGCGGTCGAACGCGGCGAGCAATTGACCGGCGATCGCGTGAAAGCCGGCGACGTCATTCTCGGCCTGGCCTCTTCCGGTGTCCATTCCAACGGCTTCTCGCTGGTCCGCCGGCTCGTCGCCGACAAAGGCTGGAAGTTGGACCGCCCGGCCTTGTTCGATCAGGACGTGCTGCTGGTCGAGGCACTGCTGGCGCCGACGCGCATTTATGTGAAGCCGCTGCTGCCGGTGATCCGTGCCGGCCGCATCGCGGCGCTGGCCCACATCACCGGCGGCGGGCTGCTGGAGAATATCCCGCGTGTGCTGCCGGACCATCTCCACGCCCGGATCGACGCCGATGCCTGGCCCCAGCCCCGGCTGATGGCTTTTCTCCAGGCGCAGGGGAATATCGAGCCGGAGGAGATGGCGCGCACATTCAATTGCGGTATCGGCATGGCGCTGGTGGTGTCCGAAGAAGATGTGGACGATGTCACGCAGCAGCTCGAACAATCCGGAGAAACGGTCTTGGCGATCGGCCGGATCGAGGCCGGCCGCCGCGGCTGCACGGTCGCCGGCGGATCGGAGACCTGGGGCGCGCGCAGCGCGTGGACAGCCACGCATCATGGCTGACCGCGTCCGGGTCGGCGTGCTCATTTCCGGACGCGGCTCCAATATGGTCGCGCTGTCCGAATATCGGCGTCGCGATCCCGACCGGGCCTATGATATCGTGCTGGTCGCCTCGAATGTGCCGGATGCGCGCGGGCTGGTGGCAGCGAAACGGCTCGGCATCCCCATCTGGGCGGAAAGCCACAACGGCGTCGATCGCGCCACGTTCGACGCAAAGGTCGACGAGACATTGCGCGCACATGACGTTCAGCTGATCGCGCTGGCCGGCTATATGCGGTTGCTTTCACCGGAGTTCGTGGCGCGCTGGCCGGATCGCATCCTCAATGTCCACCCTTCCCTGCTACCGCTGCACAAGGGGCTGGACACACATCGCCGGGCCTTGCTGGCGGGCGATGAATGTGCCGGCTGTTCCGTCCATGTCGTGACTGCCGATCTCGATTCCGGGCCGGTCATCGCGCAATCCAAGGTTCGCATCCGCCCCCGCGACGATGCGGACAGCCTCGCCGTGCGCGTACTGGAAGCGGAGCATGCGCTCTATCCGCAGGCGCTGGACGATTATTGCCGCATGCTGCGCGGCGACGCCGTCGATCGGGAAGATGTGGCATGAGCCCGGATCCCGACACCTGCCTGGAACGCCTGCGGGCGATCAGCCTTGCCCTCCCCGGCACGGTCGAGAAGCTCTCGCACGGCAGGCCCGTCTTCTTCATCGACAAGGGCAAGAGCTTCGCCTGGTTCCAGCACGACCATCATGGCAGCGGCATCACCGCCGTCGTGGTGAAGACCAGCGGTGCGGAAGAGCAGGACATGCTGATCGGAGCCGATCCGAACCTCTATTACCGGCCGCCCTATCTGGCGCCGTCGGGCTGGATCGGCATCCGGTTGGACGGCGACGCGATCGACTGGGACCACGTCGCCGACCGGATTGCGGCAAGCTGGCGCATGGTGGCGCCGAAGCGACTGCTGGAGACGAGAGGCGTCTGATGACGCCCCGCCTGCTTAACCGACGATTTCTTCCGGCTTGAAGAAGAAGTCGATTTCGATCTTTGCATTCTCGTCGCTGTCCGAGCCGTGGACGCTGTTCGCCTCGATCGATTCGGCGAAAGTCTTGCGGATCGTGCCCTCGGCGGCGTCCTTGGGATTGGTCGCGCCCATCACTTCACGGTTGCGGGCGACGGCATCCTCACCCTCGAGCACCTGCACGACCACCGGGCCGGAGATCATGAAACCGACCAGATCGTTGAAGAAGGGCCGCTCGCGATGCACGCCGTAGAAACCTTCGGCCTGCTCCTTCGTCATGTGGATGCGCTTGGAGGCGACTACACGCAGGCCGGCTTCCTCCAGCTTCGCGGTGACCGCGCCGGTGAGATTGCGCCGGGTCGCGTCCGGCTTGATGATCGAGAAAGTGCGCGTCGTGGCCATGGCCCGAAGGTCTCCATGTCTGAAAGGAATGTTGCGGCGGCTCTCTAGAGAGAGCGCGGCGTCAGGGCAAGCGCGCTCTCATCCCTCGTGATTGTCGGCGATGTAGCGATCCAGGAGCGCCACGCCATAGCCGGTCGCGCCCTTGTCGTAGAGCGCGCCGGCCTTGTCCGCCCAGGCCATGCCGGCAATGTCGAGATGCGCCCATTTGACGCCCTCCTCGACGAAGCGGCCGAGGAAGCAGGCAGCGGTGATCGAGCCGGCTTCGCGCGATCCCGCATTCCTCATGTCGGCGATCTGCGAGTCCACCAGCTTGTCATAGGCCTCGCTCATCGGGAAGCGCCAGAGCTTGTCGCCACTGACGAGGCCGGCGGCGGTAAGACCGCTGGCAAGGCCGTCATCATTGGCGAACAGACCACCATATTCGTGTCCCAGGCTGATGATCATCGCCCCGGTCAGAGTCGCCAGGTCGATCATCACCTCCGGCTTGAACTCGCGCTGCGCCCAGGTCATCGCGTCCGCGAGGACGAGGCGGCCTTCGGCATCGGTGTTGATCACCTCGATCGTCTGGCCGGACATCGAGGTGACGACGTCACCGGGACGCTGGGCATTGCCGTCCGGCATATTCTCGGCGAGCGCGCAAACCCCGATCACGTTCGCCTTCGCCTTGCGCCCGGCGATCGCCTTCAGCGCGCCGACCACGGCACCGGCGCCGCCCATGTCCCATTTCATCGCCTCCATGCCGGCGGCCGGCTTGATGGAGATGCCGCCCGTGTCGAAGGTGATCCCCTTCCCCACCAGAACGACCGGCTTCCTGCCCTTCGCACCGCCGTTCCAGCGCATGACGAGCATCCGAGGCGGCCGCACCGACCCCTGGCCGACACCGAGCAGCGCCCCCATGCCGAGCTTCGCCATCGCCTTTTCGTCCAGCACGTCGATTTCGACGCCCAGCCCCTCCAGCGCGGCGCGGACGCGCTCGATAAAGGTCTCGGGATAGACGATATTGGCCGGCTCGGTGACGAGCGTGCGGGTGAGATCAAGCCCTCCGAGCACGGCGGACAGGTGCGCCCATTCAGCCTCGGCGCCGTCAGGACCGCCAACGATGATCGCCTCGGTCAGCGTTGGGCGCTGCTTGCGGCCAAGCTTGGTGCGGTAGATGTCGTAGCGCCAGGAACGCGCCGCCGCGCCGAAGGCAAGCCGAGCCGCCTGACGCGCGTCCAGAGCGAGCCCGGAAAGATCGATCACCAGCTTCGTTTCGCCGGAGGTCAGCAGGCGGGCGGTGAGCGCGCCGCCGATGCGCTCGTAGAGCCCCGCCTCGTCGCGCTTGCCGCCGAGCCCGACGAGCAGCAGCCGGCGCGCCGCATCGCCCTCGTCGATGAAGGTTTCCGCGATCGCGCCCGTCTCGCGTTCGAAACGCTGTGCCTCGGCCGAGCGGACGGCCAAAGTGCGCGCCGCATTGTCGAAACCTTGCAACCGGTCGTGCAGCATATCCTCGCCCCGGACCGGAATGGCGAGCGCATAAGCGCCTTTCGGGCGAGCGGCGGCGAAAACGACCTCAATCACGAAACCAATCTCCCCTGACAACCGTTTGCGACGGCCGGAAAGGCCCGCCATTGCAGGGAGCGGGCGCAGGTGCAATAGGCTGGACTGCCTTCAGGACAAAGGGCTCTGGCCAGGCAGCGGGAATTTGTGACGACGTTTCGAACCATCTGCCGGACCGCCTTGCCCCTGCTGCTCGGCCTGCCCTGCGCCGGCTGGGCGCAGGAGCCGCCGGCGCAGGCGGCAACCACTGCCGAGCCCGACCAGATCGCCTTCAGCGCCGACCGGCTCGAATATGATCAGGACAGCGAGGTGGTGACAGCCGCCGGCGAAGTACGGATGAACCGCGAAGGCTACAATCTGCGCGCCGATACAGTCACCTGGAACCGCACCAGCGGCGAGGTGCGCGCCAGCGGCGAGGTCCGTCTCGTCAGCCCGGGCGGCGATGTCGCTTATGGCGACAGCGTCCTCCTCGACGACGACCTGCGCGACGGGGTGATCGAGAATCTGCTGCTCGTGCTCGCCGACGGCGGCCGGCTCGGCGCGATGGAAGCACGGCGCGAGAACGGCTTCACGACGCTGGACCGGGCCGCCTACACCCCCTGTGCGGTGGTCGATGCGGAAGGCTGCCCCAAGGCGCCGACCTGGCAGATCAACGCGGTGCGCGTCACCCACGATCCGGTGCGACGCCGGATCAGCTATCGCGGCGCGACGCTCAACCTGTTCGGCACGCCCGTTCTCGGCCTGCCAGGACTTTCGCATCCCGACGGCAGCCAGGGCGGCGGCAGCGGCGTTCTGGTCCCGGAAATCCGCTACGACCGACTGAACGGGCTGGAAATCAGCGTACCTTATTATCTGCGCTTCGCCTCCAATCGCGACCTCACGATCACGCCCCACCTCTATACCAAGGTCGCGCCGATGCTCGAGGCGGAGTATCGCCAGCTGACCGGGCGCGGCGCCTTCCAGCTGCGTGGCTATGCCACCTACGGTTCACGGCTCACCATCGACCCCAATCTGCCCGATCCGGAGGGCAATCGCGACTTCCGTGGTTATTTCGAAGGCAGCGGACAGTGGCAGCTCACGCCGCAATGGAGCGTGACCGTCGCCGGCCGCTATGCCACTGACCGCACCTTCATGCGACGCTACGACATTTCGCGCGACGACCGGCTGCGGTCGATGGTCGAGGTGGAGCGGATCGACGCGGACAGCTATATCTCGATCGCCGGCTGGGCATTCCAGGGGCTGCGCGTCACCGATGTGAACAGCCAACAGCCGATCGCGCTGCCGGCGATCGACGCGCGCTGGCGGCTCGCCGATCCGTTGGCCGGCGGCAGAATCGAGCTCAGGGCCAATAGCCTGTCCATCCTTCGCCCCGAAGGACAGGATACGCAGCGCGCTTTCGCCAGCGCGGAATGGGAACGTCGGAGCATCACGCCCTGGGGCCAGGAGCTGGTGCTCACCGCGTTCGCACGTGGCGACGTTTATCACGCCAACGACACCCTGCTTACCCAGACTGTTCTCTATCGCGGCGCGGAAGGGTGGAGCGGACGCCTCATCGGTGCAGTTGCCGCCGATGTGAAATGGCCGTTCATCGGCACGTTCCTGGGCGGTACGCAGCGGCTCACCCCACGTCTCCAGTTCGTCGCCTCGCCCGCCACCGACAATCTCGACATTCCAAACGAGGATGCGCGCGCTGTCGATCTCGAGGATTCCAACCTGTTCGCGCTCAACCGCTTCCCCGGTCATGACCGCTGGGAGGACGGCGTGCGCGTCACCTACGGTGCGGACTGGTCCTTCGATCTTCCCGGCATCGCGGTCAGGACCAATATCGGCCAGAGCTACCGGTTGAGCACTCGCGAAAGCATCCTGCCGATCGGCACCGGCCTGTCCGACCGATTTTCCGACATCGTCGGGCGCACGACGCTGCGGATCGGCCGACGGGTCAATTTCACCCATCGCTTCCGGCTCGACAAGAGCAGTCTGGCCGTCCGGCGCAACGAGATCGACGCGACGATCGGCGGCCGCCAGACCTATGCGACGATCGGCTATCTGCGGCTCGACCGCGACGTGGACGCCTCAATCGAGGATCTGCGCGATCGCGAGGAGATCCGTGTCGGTGGCCGTGTGCGTTTCGCCCGCTACTGGTCGGTCTTCGGTTCGGCCGTGGTCGACCTGACCGGCCGGCAGGAAGACCCGTTGTCGCAATCGGACGGCTTCGAGCCCGTCCGCCACCGCGTCGGCATTCTTTATGACGACGACTGCATCGAGCTTGGCGTGACCTGGCGGCGCGATTATGAGACGACCGGAGATGCCCGGCGCGGAAACAGCTTTCTCATCCGGGTGGCGCTCCGGAACCTTGGCCGCTAAAGAACAGGCACGCTAAGCTGTGGTTCAGCATGGATCGGGCAGGTTAGAGATCTGCATTCACTGGAGGAATGATGAAGCTCGGTAGGTTCCCAAGGGCGGCCATGATCGCGGCCGGCGCCTTGCTTTCGGCGGTTGCGGCGGCGCAGAGCCAGCCCGGCCCCTCCGGTCTCGATATTCCGGACAATGTCCAGTTCGTCGGCAATACCCAGCCCGGCGTGCGCAAGGCCACGGCCATCGTCAACGGCGAGGTCATCACCGAAAGCGACATCGACCATCGTCTCGCGCTCATTGTCGCATCCAACAATATCGAGCTGCCGCCCGAGGAATTGCAGCGGGTGCGCGCTCAGGTGCTCAGGAACCTGATCGACGAAACGCTGCAGATCCAGGCCGCGGCACAGCAGGAGGTCGCCGTCGATCAGCGCGAGGTCGATCAATATTTCGATCGCTTTGCCACTGGCTTCAATCAGAACCCGCAGAACTTCGTCGCCTATCTGCGCTCGATCGGCTCCTCCGACCGGTCGCTGAAGCGGCAGATTCGCGGGGAGCTGTCGTGGCAGCGCGTGCAGCGTCGACAGATCGAGCCGTTTGTGACCGTCGGCGATGATGAAGTGCAGACGGTTCTCGATCGCCTCAACGCCTCGCGCGGGACGTCCGAATATCGGGTCGCCGAGATTTTCATTTCCGCCACGCCCGAAACCGCCGCCGAGGCGCGCGCCAATGCGACGCGAATCGTCCAGCAGATTCGCGCCGGAGCGTCCTTCGCCGCCTATGCGCGGCAGTTTTCGGAAGCCTCTACCGCGCCTCTGGGCGGCGACCTTGGCTGGGTCCGCGCCGAACGCCTGCCGCCTGAGCTTGCTTCGCTCGTCCAGCAGATGCCGGTCGGCGCGATCAGCGATCCGGTGGCGCTCCCCGGCGGGGTGTCTATCGTGGCCCTCGTCGACAGCCGCCAGATCCTCGTCGCGGATCCGCGCGACGCGGTGCTCAGCCTGATGCAGGTCTCGCTGACCAATCCGGCCGGAATATCGGAGCAGGAGGCCCAGGCGCGTGCGGATCGGCTGGCTCAGGCGACCCAGAGCATGGGCGGATGTGGTGCTGCGACCCAGACCGCCAACACGCTCGGAGCGGAGCTGATCTCCAACGATCAAGTCCGGGTGCGCGAACTGCCGCCACAGCTCCAGCAGATGCTGCTCGACCTCAATGTCGGCCAGGCGACGCCGCCTTTCGGTTCGGCCGAACGGGTCAGCGTTCTCGTCCTTTGCGGTCGTGACGAGCCGCAAAATGCCGGCGGGCCGAGCTTCGATCAGGTCTACACCCAGATCAACGAGGAGCGCGTCAACCGCCGGGCGCAGCGCTATCTGCGCGACCTGAGGCGCGACGCGGTCGTCGATTATCGCTAAGCCCGTGCCGGCACCGCTCGCGGTTTCGCTCGGCGATCCGGCGGGAATCGGTGCCGAGGTCATCGCCAAGAGCTGGGCACGCCGCACAGAAGCGTCGCTGCCGCCCTTCTTCGCCGTCGGCGACGCCGGTGCGATCGAAGCGGCGTGGGACGGCCCGGTCGCCATCATCACAGATCCCGCAGAAGCCGCTGGGCTGTTCGCCGATGCCCTGCCGCTCCTCCGCGTCGCGGATTCGACGGCGCCGCCGGGCAGTCTCGATCTGATTGGCGCGCGCAACGCGCTCGACGCGCTCGAGCTTGCGGTCGGCCTCACCCGCTCCGGCGCGGCGTCCGGCCTGGTCACCGGACCGGTCTCCAAATCGCGGCTCTACGCGGTGGGCTTCACCCATCCCGGCCAGACCGAATTCGTCGCGGAGCGGTGCGGCGTTGCCAGCGAGCTGGTCGCGATGATGCTGGCGGGGCCGACCTTGCGCGTTATTCCCGTCACCACCCATGTCCCGCTGGCGGATGTGCCGAACCTGCTGACCGTCGAGCGGATCGTCGCCAAGGGGCGCGCCGCCGCGCGCGGATTACAGCGCCAGTTCGGTATCGCGGCACCTCGTATCGCCGTGGCCGGGCTCAACCCCCATGCCGGCGAGAACGGCGCGCTGGGCCGGGAGGAGATCGACATCATCATCCCCGCGATCGAGAGGTTGCGCGAGGAAGGCTATGAAGTCACCGGACCACATCCGCCCGATATCATGTTTCGTCCCCACCATCGCCGCACCTATGATCTGGCGCTGTGCATGTATCACGACCAGGCACTGATTCCGCTCAAGACGCTGCATTTCGACGAGGGGATCAACGTCACGCTCGGTCTGCCGATCGTGCGTACCTCGCCCGATCACGGCACGGCCTTCGACATCGCCGGCAAGAATGCCGCCGATCCCGG
>CAYTMM010000051.1:12442-22196 GCA_964438875.1 uncultured Sphingosinicella sp.
ATCGCGGCGATCCGCACCGCCGGGGAGTGCGCCGCCCGCCTCGCCGCGGCGTGAGCACGCTCGAGACATTGCCGCCCCTGCGCGACGTGATCGCACGCCACGGCCTCGCTGCGTCCAAGGCGCTGGGCCAGAATTTCCTGCTGGACGGGCAATTGCTCGATCGGATCGCGCGGGTTCCCGGGCCGCTGACGGAAGAGCGGGTCTATGAAGTCGGGCCGGGTCCCGGCGGGCTCACCCGGGCCTTGCTGCGCGCCGGCGCCGAAGTGATTGCCGTCGAACGCGACCGGCGCTGCCTCCCCGCCCTGGCGGAACTTGGCGCAGCAGCCGATGGTAAGCTCACCGTGATGGAGGGCGACGCGCTGGCGATCGACGAGCACGCGACGATCGGTCCGGCCCATATCGTCGCCAACCTGCCCTACAATGTCGGCACCGCCCTGCTCGTGCGCTGGCTCGGTGGGGAAGCCTGGCCACCCTGGTGGACATCGCTGACCCTGATGTTCCAGCAGGAAGTGGCCGAACGGATCGTGGCGAAACCGGGCAGCGGCGCCTATGGGCGGCTCGCCGTCCTCGCCCAGTGGCGCGCAGCCGCCACGCTGGCGATGAAGGTCCATCGCTCTGCTTTCGTACCGCCGCCGAAGGTGATGTCGGCCGTGATCCATATCACGCCAACCGAAGCACCGGCGGGCGTGCGCCCGGAGCTGCTGGAGCGCCTGACCGCCGCCGCATTTGGCCAGCGCCGCAAGATGCTGCGCCAGTCGCTCAAGAGCATACCGGGCGCGCTGGACGCACTGGAGACGCTCGGCATCGACGCTCAACGGCGGGCGGAAACGCTGGCCGTCGCCGATTTCGTGGCGCTAGCGAAACTGCTCTAGCGCGCGGCCTCCCGGTTACGCAGATAGGCGGCGCGTTCTTCGAAGAGCAGCATCGCCTGATCGCGAATACCGAGCCTGCCAAGCTGCTCGATCCCTTCCGTCTCCCCGCAGGCGATTTTCAGCGAATTTTCAGAAGTGCTTTCCTCCCCGACAATCTCGGCGGAGTCCTGAGCGCGGGTCGCAGTCCAACGCTGGCCGTCGGACTGGATGAAAGTGTAGCGGAGCACCTGTGACGTGCGGGCCCGACAATCGTAGCGGACCAGCAGGCGAGCGCCGACGATACCTTGCTCATCGGCACGCTCTCCCTCTCGTGCCTCCTCGACCGTCACGAGATCGCCGGCCCGGCGAATGCTGGAGAGATCGATGTAAAAGGCCTGCTGCCCTCCGACATCGCCGAGTACGCTGAAATACCACCAATCTTCACTGGCCGGGATCGGCTGGATGGCGAGAAGTCCGGCAGCAAGGAGCGACATTCGATTGTCCACTTCAGCTCGGGCCTTAGCGCCCGCGCGGGAAATGACCGCCTAGTTGCTGCGGGGCTGCGCGGCCGGTGCCGGCGGTTCGGGGCGCTGGGCCTGGACGACCTCGGCGGGCGGACCGCGGGTGATCGCGGCCGCGAGCTGATCGGCCTGCGGACACGGCGCGCTGCACAGTGTGCGGACCCGTTCGAGATTGGTCCGGGCGCGATCGACCGCACCGCGCTGCACATAAGCCTCGCCCTGTCCTGCCAGCGCGTTGACATCATTGGGCTCGAGCCGGAGCGCATCGCTGTAAAGCCGGATCGCCTTGCCGGGCAAACGCTGCGCCTGGGCCACACGGCCGAGCTGGACATAAGCGGTGCGATTGCCCGGATCGATCGCGAGCGCGGTTTCCAGCAGGTCGATCGCGTCATTGTGCCGGCCCGCCGCCGAAAGCGAGCGCGCCTGCTCCACCATCGCCGCGGAACGGGGGTCGACTTGATCGTCGGCGCGCTGGCCGTGACCGGCTGCGGCGATCGTGGTGGCGGCGACAGCGATCGTGAGGGCAATCGGCATGAGACGCATGAAAAACTCCATTCCCGGTCGCGGCATGGCTAGCATGGGCGCCGCCAGCGCGCGACGAAAAAGCCGTCCGTGCCGTCGGTGGCGGGGCTAAGCAAATACCCGGCTCCGGCGGCGCGTCCCGCATCTATCGGACCCAAGTCCCGAACGAAGGCTGAACGGCGCTGCGCGAAAGACGCGGCCTGCTCGCGCCCCTCCTCGCCGAGCAACGAACAGACCGCATAGACCAAATGCCCGCCCGGTCGGACAAGTTCCGCACCGATATCAAGAAGATGTGCCTGAAGTGCGACAAACCGAGCGAGCCGCTCCGGAGTCAGTCGCCAGCGCGTCTCCGGATTGCGGCGCCAGGTGCCACTGCCCGAACAGGGCGCATCGATCAGCACCAGATCGGCGGCACCGGCAAGATCGGTGAGCGCCGCCGATTCGCGGCCCGGATCGAGCAATCGCGTCTCCACGATCCCGACGCCCGCTCGCGCCAGACGTGGCGCCATGCGCGACAGGCGGGCGCGATCGGTGTCCGACGCGACGAGGCGTCCCTCCCCCGCCATCTCGGCGGCGAGCGCGAGCGTTTTGCCGCCGGCGCCGGCACACAGGTCCACGACTGTCATGCCCGGCCCGGCATCACAGGCGAGGCACAGCAGTTGGCTGCCCTCGTCCTGCACCTCGACCAGCCCTTTGCTCCAGGCTTCGGTCGCTTCGATCCTTGTTCCTTCCGGCAGACGAAGACCCAGCGACGAATGCGGCGTCGGCACGGCCTCCGGCATCACCGCCAGCGCCTCATCCCGCGTGCCGCACAGGCGGTTCACCCGCAGGTCGAGCGGCGCCCGTTCGAGCAGAGCGGGCAATTCATCCGCGTCCAGCACCAGATCGAACCGGCCGGCGAGCCAGTTCGGCACGATCGCGGCCGGTGCGGTGGCTTCGCCTTGCTGAATGGACGCGGGGCCGTGGGGCGAGCCATCGAACAGCGCCCGCAGATCCGGATCGTCGGCGGCGAGGCCAAGCAAGGCGGCACGCCCCGATTCAGGCCGCTCTCCGGCGCGGCGGATCGCGCGGTAGACCAGCTCGCGGACCGCGCGACGATCCTTCGACCCGGCATAACGTCGCGTCTTGAAATAACGCTGGATGAGCGTGTCGGCCGCTGCACCGCCTTCGCGGGCCGCGACGATGATCCCGTCGAGCAGTTCGATTGCCGCTTGCGCGCGCGCGGCCGGGGTCATCGCCGGCCTCGCGGCTCAGTCGAACGGATGTTCCTGATACGCGACCATGAGGCTGCCATTATCGTCATAGGCGCGCAGGTACAGAATCGTGGCGCGTTCGTCACTGAGAACTGCATTGCCAGTGCAGCGCAGATCGCTCGGGCTGCGTGCGGTTTCGCGTGCATCCGAAACGGAGCGGATCTGGAGCGCCTCGCCGGCCGCGATCTCGACGGCACGCGCGGCGACGTCTTCGCAGGTCGCCGAGGAGATTCCACCGGAACAGGCGGTCAGCGCCGCCAATATCGCAAGCGACACGAAGGTCCGCATGTCTCCGATCTCTCCCCGAAATGGACCGATCCAAGCTCGTCCATCCTTCGACGAAAGACAAGGGGATGGTTAATGCGAGGGGTAGTTTGGCGCCTCGCGGGTGATGGTAACGTCGTGGACGTGGCTTTCGCGCAGACCCGCATTGGTGATCCGCACGAACGTCGCCTTCTGCAGATCGGCGATCGTCGCCGCGCCGGTATAGCCCATCGCCGCCTTCACGCCGCCAACGAGCTGGTGGATCACGTCGCGGGCATGGCCCTTATAGGCGACCTGCCCCTCGATCCCCTCTGGCACCAGCTTGAGCTGATCCTTGATGTCCTGCTGGAAATAACGGTCCGCCGAACCGCGCGCCATCGCGCCGACCGAGCCCATGCCGCGATAGCTCTTATAGGCGCGGCCCTGATAGAGGAACGTCTCGCCCGGCGCTTCCTCCGTCCCCGCCAGCAGCGAGCCGACCATCACCGCCGATGCCCCGCCGGCCAGCGCCTTGGCGATGTCGCCGGACGTCCTGAGGCCGCCATCGCCAATGATCGGCGTATCGGACTTCGCCGCTTCCTCGGCGCAGTCCATGATTGCGGTGAGCTGCGGCACACCGACGCCGGCGACGACGCGAGTGGTGCAGATCGAGCCGGGGCCGATGCCGACCTTCACGCAATCCGCCCCCGAACCGATCAGCGCCTTCGTCGCTTCGGCCGTCGCGACATTACCGGCAACGACCTGGACGGCGTTGGACGCCCGCTTGATCCGCTCGACGGCGGCGGCGACGTCACGATTGTGGCCATGAGCGGTGTCGATGACGATCAGGTCGCATTCCGCGTCGATCAGCGCCTCGCTACGCTCGAATCCCTTGTCGCCGACCGTGGTGGCGGCGGCGACGCGCAAGCGGCCGGCGGCATCCTTGGTCGCGTTCGGGTAGGTGACGGCTTTCTCGATGTCCTTCACCGTGATCAGGCCGGTACAGCGGCCGTCCGCATCGACGACCAGAAGCTTTTCGATCCGCCGCTGATGGAGCAGCCGGCGCGCCTCATCCTGGCCGACGCCGGGGCCGACCGTCGCGAGATTGTCCTTCGTCATCAACTCCGACACCGGCTGGCGCGGATTTTCGGCGAAGCGCACGTCGCGGTGGGTGAGGATGCCGACCAGTCGACCGCCCGGCTCCGTCACCGGGATACCGGAAATCTTGTTGCGGGCCATCAGCTCCTGCGCGTCGGCAAGCGTCTGATCCGGGCGGATCGTGATCGGATTGACCACCATGCCGCTTTCGAAGCGCTTGACGGCACGGACGGCGGCGAACTGCTCCTCCACCTCCATGTTGCGGTGGAGTACGCCAAGCCCGCCCAGCTGCGCCATCACGATCGCCATGTCCGAGTCGGTCACGGTGTCCATCGCGGACGACAGGATCGGGATGTTGAGCGCGATGCCGCGCGTCACGCGGGTACGGGTGTCGGCCTGGCTCGGCAGGACCGAGGATTCGGCCGGCTGGAGCAGGACGTCGTCGAAGGTGAGACCGAGGCGAATGTCCATGACGCTTACTCCTGACCCGCCGCCGGGCGGCGATAATGGGCCGGATCGGCGAGGCGGCGACCGAGGGCCACCATCAGGCTGGTGTCCTCCGCCGCGCCATCGAGCACGATCTGGCCGCCGAGCTGATCCGCCGGCTTGTGATAAGGCCCTTCGAGAAAGGCGCCGAGCAGCCGCATGTTCGAGAACGAGCCGCCGACCATGATCGCCGGGATACCATTGCGGGCGAAGGCCCAGCCGTCCTGCCGGCGGATCAGGGCATTGGCCTCGTCATCATCGTCGAGCCGGCGGCCCATCGCCTCGACCGTCGCGTCGATCGCCCGGTCGAGCGCCGGGAGGCCCCGGCCCATCACGGCGACCGGCTCACCCAGCGGATGAATGGCGATCGTATCCATGTTGATCGCCACCTGGATCGAATCGGCCGGCACGACTGGATGGGTCGCGAAATGCTCGGCACCGAGCAGGCCCAGCTCCTCGGCCGTGGTGGCGAGGAAGAGGATGTCGCGCGGCGGGCGGGGCTGGGCGGATAGACGCCCGGCAATCTCGATCAGAGCGGCGATGCCCGAGGCATTGTCGACCGCGCCGTTGCAGATCCGGTCCGCCTCGCCTTCGGGGCGACAGATGCCAAGATGATCCCAATGGGCGAGATAGACGATGCTCTCGCCGCTATCGCCGCTGCCGCGCAGCCGGCCGACGACGTTGTTGGTGGTATAGCGCTCAACGCGGGTGCTCACCTCGATCGTGGCGCGCAGCGGCAGGACGGAGGCGCGGAAGGACGAACCCGGCTGATCGTTCAACAGCCGCTCCAGATTGCCGCCGGCGGCCGCGATCAGGCGCTGTGCGGCGGTGACGGGCATCGCGCCGGTAATGGCGGGGACCGGCGTGGCATCGAGGCGGGTGGCGACCTGACCAGCCATCACCTGGCGGACAGTGGCCCACGGAATGTCTTCCCCGGCGATCGCGATCACCGCCGCCGCGCCGGCCTCGCTGACCGCCAGCCGGCGATCGGCGAGCGAGGGAAAGCCCGGCACGTCCGGCGCCTCCAGCATGATGAGAACGACCGCGCCACGCACGTCGACGCCGGCGAGCTGGTCGATGCCGCGATCCGGCATGCGCGCGCCATGACCGGCGAAGATGACCGGCGCATCGGCGATCCGCTCCTGCGCATCGCGGCCGAGCAGGACGATCTCGTCCTCGGCGAATTGCGCGGGGCGGCCGTTCGCCGTCCAGCTCAGCCGGTGCGAACCCGCGGCGCGCTCCACCAGGCGGACGGGCTGGAACCAGGTACCGCCCTCCCCGGCCGGCTCGACGCCGCGCGCGGTGAGCTGCTCGACGATATAGGCGGTGGTGAGGCGCTCGCCCTCGGTGGCCGGGGCGCGGCCCTGAAATTCGTCGCTGGCCAGCCGCTCGATATGGCGCATCAGCTCGGCGGGCGTGACGGGCGCATCCGTCTGGGCCGGGGCGGCGGTGGCAGCGAGGATAAGGGCGAGCGGCGCGGAAGCGCGGATCAGCTTGGCAAACATGCGGCTGCTTAAGGACAGTGCGGCGGAGTCGCAAGCGATTCGAAGGCCACCCTCAAGCCAAAACTCACGGCAAAAACACGCCGCGCGCCGGCGCACGCGCAGAGTGTTAAGTTGACTAAGTTGTCAGGGTGAGGGGTGTTTTGGCGGGGACGATGGCATGCATCGGGCCGAAAATTTCAAAGAGCCGTCGAACTAGAGCCTTACCTCGAGTCGAGGGCGAGCCTGACAGAGCATTTCCTACATTGGAAGCGGGGAGCGGACGGTCTGCAATCGACCCGTTGCGGACCTCAGATTTCTTGGCGTTCGGCTGAGAGCAATTCGATGCCACGCACCTGACAAGGATACTGATCGAGATGCCCAAAAGGGCCATTGTGCGCCACTTGACCTCTGAACCGAATTAGAAACAAGCCGCCATACGGACGTTCCGGCATGATCGGATCAGGTGGCACGACTGACTGAAACTGTTGCCAAAATTCGTCTGTCGCCTCGAACCAACACCCGTTCGCGCCCAAGTTGCAGCCAGCCCAACTGCCGCACGCCACGAAACCAGAATGTTCAAAGGCAGTAGACCAAACACCAGTCATTTCAGCCGCCGCGCCATAGGAAGGTGGCTGGAGAGCCCTAAGTTCAAGCTCTGACCTTCGCGCCTCCGCGGAATTGTCCTGTGGCGACTGCGATCCGCATGCGACAAGCGTAACTGCAAGAATGCATGGAAAGGCTCGCACCAAGCGATAGGTAGCTGGCCAAGGTGGACGGAGCAACTTTCGCTTTCCACACCTGACAGCCGCTCGGCCGTTCGCGTTGTCGTCCTGAAAGCTGCCGGTCTGAAATCCACCCATAACTGACAATCCCGCCGTCCCTCTCCTATCCCCGCGCCTTCGCGATCAGCGCCCTGGCCTGATCAACATGCATCGCCTCGATCATGCGGCCGTCATGACGTTCGGCGCCGCCGGTGGCGGCCTCGATCAAGCGGCGAGCTTCGGCCAGTTCCGCCTCCGTGGGTGAGAAGGCGCGGTTGACCGTGTCGATCTGGCTGGGATGGATGACGGACTTGCCGTCGAAGCCCCAGGCGCGGCCTTCGACGCATTCCGCGGCAAGGCCCGTGTCGGACTCCAGCTTGTTGTAGACCCCGTCGAAGGCGGCGACGCCGGCGGCACGGGCGGCGAGGACGATGCGCTGGAGCGCATAGACCAGCCCGCCCCGCCCGGCGCCGGCCGGCATGCGCAAGGCCGCGGCGAGATCGTTGGTGCCGGCGATGAGGCCGCGCGTGCCGCTGGCGATGGCGGCGGCGTCGATGATCCCCTGCGGCGTTTCCACCATCGCCAGCACCGGCTTGCCGACCAGCCAGGAAGCGTCATGCGCCTGCTTGGCGCTTTCCGTCTTGGCGAGCACGATGAAATCCAGCTTGCAGCGGCGCAGCGCCACCACATCCTCGCCGAAATCGCGCGTAGCCAGCGGATTGGCGCGAACCGCCACCATCCTGTCACCAAAGCCTTCGTTCGTGGCGGCGATCGCCATGTTGCGCGCGGCCGGCTTGTCCGCCGCCTTCACCGCATCTTCCAGATCCAGGATCACCATGTCGGCAGCGAGCGTGCGCGCCTTTTCGATGGCACGGGCGTTGGACGCCGGCAGGAAGAGCAGCGACCGGCACAGGCCCGGATCCTTCGTGTTCATCAATCCCCCGTTTCGATTCCGCTTGGATGCGTGCGGCTTTGATTACATGATAACATGGATTGCGGTGGGAGGAATCGTCATGGAATTCGTGTTCTTCATCCTTGCCCTGTTCATCATCCTCTGGCTGTTCGCGAGCGTGAAGATGGTACGGCAGGGCTATCAGTACACGATCGAGCGCTTCGGGCGTTTCACCGCTGTGGCCGCGCCGGGGCTCAACCTCTATCCCGCCATCGTCTATCGCGTCGGCCGCAAGGTCAACATGATGGAGCAGGTTCTTCAGATTCCGGGTCAGGAGATCATCACCAAGGACAACGCCATGGTTTCGACCGACGGCGTCGTCTTCTTCCAGGTGCTGGACGCGGCCAAGGCGGCCTATGAGGTCAGCGATCTCTACAATGCGATCCTCAATCTCGTGACCACGAACCTGCGCACCGTGATGGGATCGATGGACCTGGACGAGACCCTGTCCAAGCGCGACGAGATCAACGCCCGACTGCTCGACGTGATCGATCATGCGACGACGCCGTGGGGCGTCAAGATCAACCGCGTCGAGATCAAGGACATCCGCCCGCCCGGCGACATCGTCAACGCGATGGCCCGCCAGATGAAGGCGGAGCGCGAGAAGCGCGCGGCGATCCTCGAGGCCGAGGGCCTGCGCGCATCGGAAATCCTGCGCGCCGAGGGCGAGAAGCAGGGCCAGATCCTGCAAGCCGAAGGCCGACGCGAGGCTGCCTTCCGCGACGCCGAAGCACGCGAGCGCGAAGCGGAGGCCGAGGCCAAGGCGACCCAGATGGTGTCCGAGGCGATCGCCAGCGGCAACGCCCAGGCGATCAACTATTTCATCGCGCAGAAATATGTGGAGGCGGTCGGCGAATTCGCCCGATCGCCCAATGCCAAGACGATCCTCTTCCCGGTAGAGGCGACGCAGCTGATCGGCACGCTGGGCGGGATCGGCGAGCTGGCGCGCGACGCGCTCGGCAAGAGTGACGCGCCAGCCCGCGCCCCGGCGCCCCGGCGCACCGGTCCATTCGAGGGGAATGGCTGATGGAGCTGGGCGGCCTCGGCGCGCATTGGTGGTGGCTGCTGGGCGCAGCGCTGCTCGGCATCCTCGAAATCTTCGTGCCGGGCCTGTTCCTCGTCTGGCTGGCGGCGGCGGCGGCGGCGACCGGCATCGTCGTCGCCCTGCTGCCGATCGGTCTGCCCGTCCAGCTTGCCCTGTTCAGCATCCTCGCCGCCGTCGCCGTCATCGGCGGGCGCCGCTATTACGAGCACAAGGCCTCGCTCGCCGACGATCTTCACATCAACGATCCAGTCGGCCGGCTGATCGGACAGGATTTCGAGGTGGTGACCGAGATACGCGGCGGTCAGGGCCGGGTGCGGATCGGCGACAGCGTGTGGACCGCGCGCGGCACCGACACGCCGGCGGGCGCACGGGTGCGCGTGACCGGCGTGCAGGGCAATTGCCTCAACGTCGTACCCGCCCCTGCCTTGCCGCCAACGGGCGGAGAGGCCTGAACCAGGGCCTGTTTCAGCAAGGCTGAACCAGAGGCGGCACCGGCCCGCACCCCCACCCGGCCTCCCAATAGCATATCCTATCGATG
>CAYTMM010000052.1:0-4743 GCA_964438875.1 uncultured Sphingosinicella sp.
GGAAACAACAATGCACTAACAATCAACACGGACCACTCGGTGGGGGCCGGTCAAGGCCATTGCGAAAAACCATGTTTTTATCCTTCACTTTTGGGTGTGCTTCGGTCGCTGTTGTAATGGGCGCGCCCAAGCGGTGCGGCGTGAAAGCTGCCGTATTGGTGCCGATCTTGCTGTGGCGTCGACTTCTGCAGGTTGCAGATGCTGTCAGGCCGATGTGGCGCGGAAAAATGCTGTCTTGCGCCACATCAAACCATTGGGGGATGCCCACCCCATGCCACGGGGCGGTTTGAGAGCATCACGGCTGTGTCTGGATGGTATCCAATCCTGATCGCCAATAATTTTCTTAGCTGGTGAGCCGATCTGCCCGCTCCCTCCGCTTAGCGATCTGAAGGGTGTGAGGGAGGCAGGTTGATGCAGAATGTCGTGGATCGTGTACCGCCGGAAGCTTGGCCGTTCATAGACCGGCTTTTCGAAGCCACGGTCGCCGTCGCGGCGATCTGGCTCGCGCTTTCGATCTTCGTCTATTGGCGAAGGCGGGCGACCAATCTGACGCCGGTTACGGCGCCGCGCCGGTCGAAAAAAGCGCAGCCCGACTTCCTCGAAGTCGATCACAAAGCGCGCCGCGCCGCGATGGAGCGGGGCGAGGCGTTCGAACGCGAATTGCAGGCACGCGAGGCTGAAGAAGCCCGAAGTGGCGAAGCTGCCGGGTTGCGCACCGCGATGACCGGCACCCGGCTGGCCAAGCTCGCGACCATAATCATGTCCGTGTTCACGCTCGTGACCATGATCGTCGGATCGATTCTGAACATCGGCAAGATGGGGGAACTCATGCAGACCTATTCCACCACAGAGCGGATCGCGGCCGTGATCCGCGAACATCCGGTTGGTTCGACCGTGGCCGTCATCGTCATCGTCGCCGGCATCTATCGCTTCTTTCACGAGCGCAAATGGCGCCTTGAGCACAAGGGAAACTGACCCATGGCGTCCAAGTCTCTCGTCCTGACGGACCCGAACCTCCTCGCGGAATTCGTCCGGGAATCGGAATTCCGGACCTTCTTCGAAAAGCGCTTTGCTGCGCCGCCCGATCTTGCCGCGTTGCTGTTTCGCGACGGCGAACTGATCGACGCCTACAAAGGCGCGCATTTCTCGGTCGGCGGCATCACCCAGGCGCTGAAGCGGCTGGTCGTGGGATCACACCATATCGCAATCATGCTGGCCGATCTGAAGCCGTTTCAGGTCCAGATGCCGCTGAAGGCGATGTCCAAGGACAATGTCGAGATTGCCGGTCTCGTCACGCTGGATCTCCAGCTCAACCCTGAAAAGCCGGGCAATTTGCTCGGCCTGATGGGCGGCGTCTCACGCATGGAGCGGGACACGAAGCCGGGGCAGGAGGCGCCTCCGGGACGCAAGGCGCTATCGCGCTTCGACGTACTCGAGCGCATTCGCCCCCATTTCACGGACCGTGTACTCGAGGCGGTTATCGGTCGCGTCTATGCGGAGGAAATCCGCGGCAATGTCGGGCTGCAGGACAAGATCCAGGCCGATATGATGGCGCTGGCGGAGCGCGTCTGCGGCGATATCGGCATCATGGTTCGTTCCAGCTCGATCGAATGGGCCATGAACGCGGTCGAGCGTGAGCAGTTCGCGCGGGCGGAGGTGGAGCGCCAGCAGGAGGCGCTCGACTACCAGCTCGATCTGATGAAGCGCGAAGTGGCGCGGCAAGGCGAGTCGACCCGGGTACGGATCGAGGCGGCCGTCGCGACCACAAAGCTCGAGCAGGCCAGCGACGATGAACTGGCCCATATGGTGTTGGAGAGCGAGGTCCGTTTCGTCGATGCGCGCGAGGCGGCGGAGCGGCGCCAGGAGATGGAAGCGCTCGCCCACGAGATCCAGGTGCTGCGGGTCGAGCGCGCGGGCCGCTTCGAGAACGAACTCGCCGAGGCCGGGCAGGTGATCGATCTGACCAAGGAGCAGGCACGGCTGCGAGTCGTCGAGCGCGAGATCGAGATCCTCGACACCCGGCATGTCGCAGAGATGCGCCGGATCGGCGCCTTCTCGGAAATGGAAATCCACGGCGCACAGGAACGGCTTTCCATCGCGTTGAAAAAGGAAGGGCTGAATTCCGAACTCGACATTACCGAGCGGGCGCAGGCGATGGCCCGGGCCAACCTCGCCGGACTCAACGAGATCGAGACGAAAAAGGCGGATTCGGATGCCGACCGGCGCATCCGGGAAAGCGATGTCCAGGCCCGCCAGGCCATCGATCTGCGCGAATCCGATACGCGCGCGCGCGTCGAACAGCTCCGGGTCGGCGCCGGCATGACGCCGGAGCAGATCCTGGCAATCAATGCGGGCATCGAGCCGCATGTCGCCGAGGTGCTGAAGGAACAGGCGCGGGCGCAGGCGACCGCCCAGCACAGTTCGATGGACATCATGCGCCAGCTGATCGACGAGGCGCGGACCGATCGGGAAGCGGAACGCCAGCAGACGCTGGATGTGCTGAAGGCCGGCATGGCCGGGGCGTCCGGCGTTGCTCATGGCGCGGGCGGCAAGGGATACGATCCGCTCGCCGAAGGCGGGGTCGAGGGGCTCTCGCCGACCCGGGCGGAATGCCCGAAATGCGGCAAGGTGCTCGCGGCCAAGGCCAATTTCTGCACCGGGTGCGGACATCAGATGCGGACCTGAGCGGTGGCGACCAACCCCATCCTGCCGCCGCGCACGCGCGAGCCATGCTGTTACGCAACGGCCGTGGACGTGCACGCCACCTTCTGCGGAACATGCGGCAAGCCGCTCCTGCGCTGCATGGCGTTCGAGGAATGCGGCGGCCTGCTCGACGATGTGGGGCTGTGCACGATCTGTGTCGCCCCGCACGTCCAGTTGACGCCGGGGGCGATGATGAATGCGCCGGTGGGCGGCGAGGTGGCCCTTCCGTTCGATCTCGCCAACCTCTCCATGGTCGGCCGACCGCTTTTCGTCACCGGGTTGTGGAGCCGCGAGGGGCGCGAGGACTGGCGCCCCGAGCGCCTGGACTGGGAGCGGCTCGATGCGGGGACGCGGGCCGCCGCATCGGTCACGGCGAGCGGCATATCGCGCGCCGGCACGCACAAGATCGACATCATGGTTTCGGTGGCGACCCGCTGGCGCTGGAGGCAGGAAAACTGGGCGTTCGCGACCTCCGTGCTGCTTGCCGTCGACGACGATGACGGCAAGACAGCCGGCCCTGTCGTCCAGATCAGCGGCGAGAATATCGGCCACGGCAACCTCATCAACATTTCCGGGCAGGTCGGTGGCGATCGTAAGGGCGCATCGCGCACCACAGAGGCGATCGACCTGCCGATGCAACGGCTCGACATCGCGGAGCGCGAGCTGGGCCTGCGCGGGATGGACGGCAATCTGCGCGTGCCCCGCAACACGCCGATCGCTTTCAGCGGGTTCGCGCCGGATGATCATCCCGTAGGCGCACGGCCGGTGGTCACGCCGAACGGCCTGCTTGCCTTCGGCCGGGCGCGCACCGGCGAGGGCGGAAGCGACGTGCGGCTGGTGGCAATCGGGGCAGATGGCGCGATCGACACCGATCTCTCGCGCCTCGTCTCGCGCCGGCATTTCGAACTCTACATCGAAAACGACCGGCTGGTGCTGCGCGTGACCGGCGCGAACGGCGTGCGGATCAACGGCGAGGCCCATGGTCCCGACAAAACGGTCGTCCTCAGACATGGTGACCGGATCGCACCGATCGTGGACGCGCAGGACGACCTCGTGCTCGACGTACGTTTCAGCACCGAACTCAATCGGGTGAGCGCGATCACGCTGCACCGGCATCAGAAACTGGAAGGAGCATCGCGATGACGACCTGCCCGCAATGCGGCACCGTCAATCCCGGGGATGCGCTGTTCTGCGGCGGTTGCGGCAAGCGGCTGGCGGAGCAGGCACCAGCGGCGGGGCTGGCAACGATCAGCGCGATGGAGACGATCCACAGCCTGCCGACCGCGCGCAGCGGCCGCTCCGATCACGGCATCGATCTTGCGGAAGGCGAGGAATTCGCCGGTCGATACGTGATCGACCGTCTGATCGGGAAGGGCGGGATGGGCGTCGTCTACCGCGCCCAGGATAAATTGACCTCACGATCCATTGCCTTGAAGCTGATCCGCCGCGACCGCCTGGGCGGTGAAGGCGCGGTCAAGCGCCTGATCGCCGAAGGCGTGACCACGCGGGACATCCGCAACGACAATGTCGTTGCGGTCTACGATGTCGGCGAAGCCGAAGGGCTACCGTTCGTATCCATGGAATATCTGGAGGCGGTATCGCTGCGCGACTGGCATCGCCGGCAGGTGCAGGAGCGGCGCGACGTGCCGCTGCCCATCGCGGCGCGGATCATCTGGGAGATTCTCGTCGGCCTTGACGGCGCGCACGCGAAGGGTGTGATCCACCGTGATCTCAAGCCCGAGAACATCCTCCTTTTAAACGAGCCTGGGCCGGACGGCGTCTCCCTCAAGATCGTGGATTTCGGTATCGCGCGCGCGGCTGGGGTCACGGTCGACAGCGGCACGGGGACCGGGCTCGGCACCCCGCGCTACATGGCGCCGGAGCAGATCACCAATGCGGACAGCGCCGGCCCGTCAGCCGATCTCTATTCGCTGTCGATCATCTTTTACGAGCTTCTCGTCGATGTGCTGCCGCAAGGGCACTGGCAGCCCCCGTCCGGCGGTCGCGGCGATATTCCGCTCGGGATCGACCGGCTGATCG
>CAYTMM010000052.1:4753-21943 GCA_964438875.1 uncultured Sphingosinicella sp.
ACGGGGCTTGGCCAATCGCGCGGCGAGCCGGCCGCAAAGCGCGGCAGAATATCGTCAGTTGCTGGCCGCCGCCGCGGGCATTGCTGCGCCGCAGCAGCACCAGATTGTGATGCCGGTCGTCAGGCCGCAGGTGACGGGCGGACAATCCGGTTTTCCGACCTGGCTCAAATGGGCGAGTGGCGGCGCGGTTGGCCTTCTTCTGGTCGCTGTGGTCAGCGCTGCGATCGACGATGGGAGCGGCGGCAGCCCCGGAACGGTCTCCGCCATGTCCAATCCAGGAGGATATGCCGCGCTCAGTGGCTCTTGGGTCGATGGGCAGAACGGGGCCAGCTACACGGTTCAGGTCGGCAGCAACGGAAGCTTCAGCGGCTCCGGCATGGTCGGTGCGGAACCCGTCTCGATCCAAGGCGCGTTCCAGGGCAGCAATGCACGCTACGTCGTGGGTGCGAGCGGGCTGCAATATCCCGGCCAGCTCCAGTGGGACGGCCAATGTCACCTCAACTGGCGCGCCGAAGACGGCAGCACCGGCGGACAGCTCCACGTCAACCACGCCCCCGGAGCGCCTTGCCCCTGACAGGGTGCGACGTCTTCGCCAGCCATATCGAAGGAGAAAAGCCGATGCCGGATTGGACCCAGTACAGGACGAACGGCTGTCTGTTCGAGCGCACGCCGTCGCCCGCACCAACGTTGAAGGCACCCACCGACGCCTTGCCCCAGCATGTCGATCTGCGCAGCATCTGTTCGCCGATCGAGGATCAGGGGAGCACCGGTTCGTGCGTCGCCAATGCGATCGTCGGCGCACTGGAGATGCACCAGCGCAAAGCGGGCTTGCCAGTAACCGATCTGTCGCGCCTCTTTCTTTACTACAATGCGCGCGCGCTGGCGAAGAACGAGGACAAGGACACCGGCAGCTTCATCCATCACGGCATGGCGGCGCTGATGGCGTTCGGCGTGTGCGAAGAGCGGATGTGGCCGTATCTGGAGCCGATGTTCATGACGCGGCCGACCGAGGCCTGCTACCAGAACGCGACCCATTACGAGGCCGTGCAGTTCGCCCGCACCCCGCGGGGGCTGTCCGCGCTCGCGGCGCTGGCACAGGGTCTTCCGGTCGCATTCGGCATGTACGTGCCGGGCAATTGCTACAGAGTCGCCGGTGAGACCGGGATGATGCCGATGCCGGAGGAATTACCCGATCCGGGACAACCGAGCGGTCACGCAATGCTCCTCGTCGGCTATGACCTCGGCCGGGAATCCTATCTTGTCCGCAACAGCTGGGGCACCGGCTTCGGCGACGCCGGCTATTGCTGGATCCCGTTCAAGGTGATGGATGCCTGGTCACAGCCCGATCATTTCTGGGCGGTCGGCGCGATCGAGCAGGCGCCAGGCTTCTCGCTGATCGGGCCCAGCGTCCAGGAAACGGTCAAGAACGTTACCGACGCCGTAACGGGGCCGTCGCCGCTGGACCTGCTGCGCGGCGAACTGCGCGGCCGGCTCAACGCCAAGGTCGATGCGGCACGTATGGATTTCCGCAACCGCCTGCGTGGCGGACGTTGAACGGAGGGAGGCCATCATGGTGCCGATCCAATTGCAGCAGGCACGGCCCCGTTCGGGCTGGGCACGCGCCCTTGTCATCGCGCCGCTGATCGCGGTGCCCGTGTTGATCTACAACATCATCGCGCTTGTCACCGGGGCGGGGCCGGATGGCGCCGGCGGCGCGCCGCCGATCAGCGCGGTGCTGGGAGGCAGCATGATCGAGCTGGTCATGCTGTCGGGCGCGCGGCTGATCCTCACATGGGGCGATCTGTTGCTTGTCCTTGCCGTCATTTTTCTCTTTGCAGAGGTCTTGAAGGCGACCAGCACCGGGGCAACCGCGATTTCCAACCATATGCTGTCGATGGGCCTGTTCATCCTGTGCCTCATCGAATTCCTGCTTATGCGCAATTTCGCCACCCCCGTCTTCTTCCTGCTGACCTCGATCGTCCTGCTCGATGCGCTGGCCGGCATGGTGGTGACGACGATCTCCGCACGGCGCGACTTCGGTGTCGGAGATGGCTTCTCCACCTGACGGCTGCGGCTCCGGATCTGCCCCGACGGCCCGGAGTCATCGCACGTTTCGTCAAAAAGCACTGTGACCCGGCGGAGAGACAATCTTTCCGCCGGGCCTTTTCTTCCGAACTTCGCGCCTCTCTGCCAGACGCCGCATGGGACATGGGTATCTTCTCTCAACCGTGACCCGTTTTCCGGCTTTTCCCGCTTTGCCTTTTAGAGGGGCAGCTGGCGCCGTCGTGAGCGGGAGAAAAGATGACCAACGGGCAGCGCGAACTGGCGGCACGCGTAGGCTTCAGCATCGATGCCGCATTGGCTTTGGTCGATGCCAGCATCGCCTGGGTGAACGGAGCGGGGACAAGCGAGGTCGATCTTGCTATGGTCGACACATCGACGGTGGTCCATTCGGTCAGCGCGGGGTCGGTTGGGCGGTGGTGAGCGGGCGTTGCAGGATGATGCCTGCGCTGACCTGGCGTCTTTAGGCGAGAAGGCCGGTACTGATGGACAGCTCAACCCGGCTCACCTGTTACATTTCGCCTGGCTGGGAGCCGCGGGTTCGGGCTGCGTCGCCGAAGCGCACGTGGATGGAGGAGGCGCCGGAGCGGTTCGCCTATCGCTGCCTGCCGCTCGCCATCGCCAATGCACATGGCTGGGAGTTCCTGTCACCCTGCGGATTCGAGGCGCGGTGGAACGGCGGCGCGGGAGCTGACGCGGTGGAAATCCGGCTCGATCCGGGCACCCCGGCCCAGCGCGCGCCGGTCTCGCTGTTCGGGCTGGGCACGATCACGTTCCACATCGAGGCGATCGTCCGCACGGACAAGGGCTGGAATCTGTGGGTGGGCGGTCCGCCCAATGACGCGAAGGACGGCATTGCCCCGTTGGGCGGCGTGATCGAGACGGACTGGTCGCCCTACACCTTCACGATGAACTGGCGCTTCACCCGGCCGGGCCACTGGGTCCGGTTCGAGGAGAACGAACCCTTCTGCTTCTTCTTTCCCGTTCCACGCGGCGCGCTGGATGGGATCGCGCCCGTTATCCGCCCGATCGACGACGAGACGGGCCTTTCCGACGCCTTCCGTACCTGGAGCCAGTCCCGCGATGCCTTCCAGGAATGGGTGGCCGAGACGCAGCCCGAAGCGCCAGCCGACAAGTGGCAGAAGCTCTATTATCGCGGCGTCCGGCCGGACGGAACGCCCGGCCCCGGAGACCATCAGGCCAAGCTGCGCCTGCCCCCTTTCGTACAGCCGGACGGTACGGCGCTGGAGCCGCCTGCGCCCAAAGCCTGCCCCATCGCGCACAAGCCCGCCGCAGCGCCGGCTTCGGCACATGCCATCCTTGCCCAGAACGCTCCCCACAATCCCGCGCTTTCCTTCACCCTTGACCGTCTCGGCTTCGACGCTACGCCGCAGGCACAGCCTCCCGCCTTCACGCCGCCCGTTCAGGCGAAGCCGGACACCAGTCTCGCCGAGAAACGACGAGAGTGGATATCCGCCGCGATGGCGCGCCAGCGCGCGCTCAGCGATGGCGGCAAAATACCGCGCGTGCGCGATCTGTCAGGCGCGGACTTTCTCGAACGCTTTTATGCCGCGAGCCGTCCGGTCGTCATTGAAGGCGCGCTGGAAAGCTGGCCCGCCCGGACGCGATGGACGCCCGACTATCTCAAGCGAAAGATCGGCAAGGCGCCGATCGACTATCAAGCCGGGCGCGAAGCCGATCCGGACTTCGAACTGGCCAAGGAGCGGCACAAGGCATCCGGCCCGTTTGACGTCTTCATCGATGCCATCCGCCAACCCGGCAACGATCTGTATCTCACCGCCTGGAACAGCGCCGCCAACCGTGCCGCGCTGAAGCCTCTGGAGGAGGATCTCGGTCATCTCGATCGCTATCTGACCCGCGATCCCGGCATGATCTGGATCGGCCCGGGCGGCACCTTCACGCCGCTCCACTTCGATCTCACCAACAACCTGATCACGCAGGTGACAGGCACCAAGGAGATCCTGCTCGCCCCGCCCGCCGAAACGCCGCGCCTCTACCATCGCCGCCATGTGTTCAGCGACGTCCACGACCTCGCCGACCCTGCCCGGCTTGCCGCCTTCCCGCTGGCGAAGGACGCCCGTACCCACGCCGTCACCCTCAATCCCGGCGACATCCTCTACGTCCCGGTCGGCTGGTGGCATCAGGTTCGCGCCCAAAACTTCAGCGTCACCCTCACCTACACCAACTTCCATTGGTCCAACGACGCATGGGAGAGCTTTCCGGCAGACCATTGAAACGCGCCACGGTGCGGCGAGAAGGCAGCTTGCTGCCCTCATGGCGAACGCAGAATGCCAAGGTCATCAGCAGTCGAGCGCGAAAATTCCCACTTGCCGCGCCGTCGCAAAGGGTATCGCCGTCATCGTCCTTTTTCGGGCCGGGATCGCCGATCGCCTTGCGTCCGCCCTCGTCCGCCGTCTAGGTCCGGGGCAGGGAGGGCACGGCGGGTGGGCGAGCCGGTCACAAACATCCTGCTGCAAGCTTGGCAGCAAGGCGACGACAGTGCGCGCGATGCGCTGATTTCACGGCTCTATCCGGAGCTGGCACAGATCGCGTCCGCACGATTGCGGCGGGAAAGCAACAGCTCGCTTTCCACCGGCGATCTCATCAACGATACGATTCTCAAGCTCGTCCAGATGGAGCAGATTTCCATGTCGGATCGGGCGCATTTCATGGCGCTCGCGTCGCGCATGATGCGTCGCATTCTGATCGATCATGCGCGATCCAAGGCTTCGACCAAGAGACGGCACACGCGAGTTGAATTGATCACCAATATCGATGGTGTCCAGCGGGTTGATCTGATTTCCCTCGATTCTGCGCTTATCAGGTTGAAAGCTTTGGACGGCAATCTGGTGGAGCTGATCGAGATGCGGTATTTCGGAGGAATGACCACGGCGGATGTTGCCGAGGTCATGGGATTGTCCGAACCGACGGTGAAGCGGCGCTGGCAGGTGGCCCGCGCTTGGCTCACGGATGCGTTGGTAAATCCCATCGACAATGGCTGATCCCGATGTGGAGCGCGAGGCTCTCGCGCTGTTCGAACTGTTGCTTGATGTTCCGGAGGCTGATCGGGACGCCTGGATCGCCGTCCACAGCCGTGGCGATCACCGTCTGGCGAGCCGAATCAACGCGATCCGTGAAGCGGATCGAAGCGCAATCTTGCGCACCGGCGCGGCGACAGAGGCATTCGAAGAGGAAAAGGCGCCGACGCGGATCGGCGTCTATCGCATCGTCGAGCGTATCGGCCGTGGCGGCATGGGATCGGTCTATCGCGGTGAACGCGATGCTGACGATTTCGCCCATGTCGTGGCGATCAAGATCATCAAGCCCGGCCTGCTTTCCGAAGCGCTGGTCGAGAGATTTGCGCGCGAACGCCAGACCCTGGCTCGCCTCATCCATCCCAATATCAGCCAGCTTTATGACGGCGGGGAAACGGAAGGCGGTTCGCCTTACATCGTCATGGAATATGTCGATGGACTGCCGTTGCTTGACTGGGCGGAACGACAAGAGGCCGGCCCCGCAGAACGCCGCAGGCTGTTTCGCGACATTTGCGCCGCCGTCGGCTTCGCGCATCGCAATCTGATCGTTCACCGGGATATTACGCCGTCAAACGTGCTGATCACTGCCGATGGCACCGTGAAACTCATCGATTTCGGCATCGCCCGCCCGACGAATGACGGGCATGGCGGAGGTCTTTCCTCGCGGCCATCGATCGGCAGCCTCAGTCTCACGCCCGGTTATGCCGCACCGGAGCGGATGACGGGAACCGAAGTGACGACGGCAGCCGATATCTATTCGCTAGGCAAGTTGCTCGAGAAGCTGATCCCGCCAGGTGATGACCGGGAGCTAGCCACGATTGTCGCCCGGGCAACCGCGGCGGATCCGCTGGCGCGCTACCCCACCGTCGACCTGCTTGGGGACGATGTCGAGGCATGGGGGAACGACCTGCCGGTATCCACCGTTCAGGGTGGTCGTTCCTATGTCGCGGCGAAGTTCGTGAAGCGTCATCGCCTTGGCGTCGCCGCAGCCGCTGCCGCCAGCCTGCTGCTGATGGGCGCCTTCGCGGTGACCTGGGGCGCCTATGCGTCTGCCGAGCGAGCACGTGCCGCGGAAGCCATGCGCTTCGATCAGTTGCGGTCGCTCGCCAATTATATGCTGTTCGATCTAAACGATCGCATGGAACGGGTCGTCGGCAACACGCAAGCGCGGATCAACTTGGCCGACCATGCCCAGACCTATCTCTCGGCCCTTGCCGCCTCGCCGGGGGTCAGCGATGCGCTCAAACTGGAGGCTGCGGAAGGCTTCATCCGCCTCGCGCGCATTCAGGGCGTTCCGGAAGAACCCAATCTGGGGGAGCCGGACCGAGCCAAGGCGAACCTCGATGCCGCAGAACGATTGCTCGACGAAATCGGCAACCAGCAACTTAATGTCGCGCCGGTTAGGGCGCGGCTGCTGGCCTATCGTGCGCTGATCCAGGCGCACAACGATCTCGACAGAGAAGATGCCGATCGCTCGGTTGTAAACGCGATAACCGCGCTGGAAGCGGTCCCGGCCGGTGAGCGCGATTTCGATTGGTTCCAAGCACGCAGCGTGGTGCGCAAGAGCCAGCTCTCACTTGCCGATCTCGCCAGTGACGCGCCGCGCATACGAGAACTCGCCGGCCGTCTCGAAGATGAGATTGCACATTGGCCCGCCGCGACCAGGGAAGGACGGCAGGCACAGATAGATCGGGCTTATGCCGCATATTATCGTGCCTACAGTCTGTCTCTCACCGATGCCGTCGCCCAAAGCCTCCCGGCCTTTGCTGACGCAGAACGCCGTTTCCGGGAGCTGGACGCCGCACGGCCCAACGACCCTGTCGTGCTGTTCATGCTGGCCTGGACCGGTTACAGCGCGTTTCCCGCTGCTTCCGCTCTGGGCGATACGACGCGGTCCGGCCATTTCATCGAACTCGCCCGCACCACCGTCGATCGCCTTCTCGCGCTGGAATCCGCCGACACCGGGCTGAAGCGCCTGTCGGGCAATGTTCGCGAGGGGGAATCGCAATGGCTCCGCGACCAGCGGCGTTATGGAGAAGCGATCGCGCGGCAGCGCGAAGTGGTGGCAGCGCGCGAAACCGTTCTGGCCGCCGCACGCAATGCCAGGACGCTGAGCGATCTGGGCCTGTCCTTCGCCATTTTGGGAGTCATCGCCCGTGATGCGGGCGACCGCGCGCTCGCCTGTGGCTCGTGGCAAAATGCAGAGCGCCATTTCTCCGGTCTGGCGAGCCGGAACGAATTGCTTCCTTACTATTTGGAGATGCTCACGGGGATGCGTGCCAACCTGGTGAAATGTGCGGCGGGCCGACCGATTTCAGACTTTGGTCCACTGCGATAGAATATAAGTGAGCGCGAGGAAATGGTGTCAGTCTAACGCGAACCGGTCTTCGTAAAACGCGAGGGTCTCAGCGTGTTGCCAATCTCAGCCGGACCGTTGCGCTTTACGTCTTCTTCAGGAACCTTAGCGCAGCCGCCTTGTCCCTCGTCCTGGTGACGAAGCTATCGAGAACTTCGCTCTCGTGATCGGCGCGCCACAATGGTTTGACAGCACCCGGTTTCGTTCTAAGGCTCAACGTGTCAATAAACCATCGAAGGCATCGACATCGCCGATCCTTCTAAATGTGAATTGCGTAGTCGCCGTCTGAACATAGGTCGCGTCCGGAACGGTCGATAGGCTCGACAATTCGAGCAGGATCAAGACACCGTTCTGCAGATTGAGACAGCCGGCGAAGGCGATCGCCGGCCCGCCCGCCGGATTTGGCAAAGCAGTGATTCCGGTCGATTCCCGGGAAAGACCGCTGGACTGCGCGTTGATGTCGCACACCCCCTCGATCGGGCAGACGATGTCGTTCAGCCAGAGCTGCCCCTCGACCCAGCCGAACAAGGCGGGGGAATAGGCATAGACCTGGATTTGAAGAGCGGCGCTGCCGTCCGCGCTCTGCCAGGTGCCGGTCAGCGGGTCGGCCATCGGCGCGGCTAGAGCAGGCCGTGCAGGCAAGCCCTCCGCGCTCGCCGACGTGCGGATATAGGTGAGCTTGTCGATATAGGTGCCCGCCTTGCACAGGCCCGGGAAATCGCTGCTCGCCACCATCGCATGGGCGAGCACCAGTTGTTCCTTGCCGCTCTGGAGGCTGAGCTGGCCGGACAGGCCTGAGGACCAGTTCCAGCTAGAATCGCTGCTACCGCCAGAGATCGAATGCCATTCGATCGCGAGCGCCACCGCCTGGCCGGCGGTGAGCGTCGGATCGGCAGATTGCTGATAGCCGATCACCATATACTTGCCGGTCGAACCCGTGGTGGAAGAGTAAGTGCCATAGACGAGATTGCCGCCGTAGACGGTGAGCGACATCTGCGAGCCATATTCATTCTGCCAAACGCCGGCGAGAGTCATGGCGACATGCCAAGGCGACACGGTTTCACAGCGCCCGCCCGAACATGTCTGTCGCCTGGGACCTAGTGATGAAACCGTTTTTCAGATCACGCTCTACATCCTCGAGGGGCCGGTCACCCGGCGGGCCGTAGCCGCCGCCCGTTGCCGTCACGACGCGGATCGTCTCGCCCCTGGCGACCCTGAGAGCGGTCACCATGGTGTGCGACTCCCGCGAACCATCTTCGCGCAGGACGAACGCGCCGTTGTGGGACCCCTCGCAGCCGCCCGCGGCACTCCAGGGGCGCGACCGGGTGCGCGTGGAGGAGAAGGTCAGGAAGGCCTCATCGGAGGTGATCCGGTAATCGAGCACCACGCCCTTGCCGCCGCTATCGCGGCCCTCGCCGCCAGCATCGTCATGGAAGGCGTAACGGTCGATCTCGAAGCCGTAGCGGCTTTCCGCCAGTTCGATCGGGATGTTGAACGTCTCGCCATTGCCGCAGCAGAACTGGCCATTGTCGCCATCCGCGTCCGCCGATGCGCCCCAGCCGCCCAGCAAGGGTTCGCCCATCACGAACAGCTCGCCGGTGCGGGGATGGATGCCGGAGATGAAGGTTGCTCCGACGCTGCGGGTATGCCCAACCGGCAAGCGATCCGGCATGTGCGGCATTAACGCACGCCACATCACCTCGATCGCGGCGATCAGCGATTCGTAATAGACCGAAACCGGGGCGGGGCTCTGCGCCGACAGGATCGTGCCGGGCGGGCAGATCACCTCGAGAGCGCGGAAGCAGCCGCCATTGGCCGGAATGTCCGGATCGGTGACGGCCTTGAACGCGCAGCGCGCGGAGGTAATGAGCCCCGCGAAGCTGGTGTTGATGGGGCCGCGCGCCTGCGGCGACGTGCCGGTGAAATCGGCGATCATCCGCTCGCCCTCAACCGTCACCTTGACCTTGATCGTGAAAGGACCGCCGCCGAGCCCATCTTCTTCGATCACATCCTCCGCCTCGAATATTCCTTGCGGAAGCCGCGCGAGCGCGGCGCGGGTCATCCGCTCGCCATAATCGAGTAGCTCGCGCATGGCGGCGAGAACCGGCTCCAGCCCGTATTTCGCGACGAGTTCCAGCACGCGATTGCCACCGACCCGGCAGGCCGCGACACCGGCATGGAGATCACCGATCGTGCTGTCCGGCAGGCGAACATTGGCGCGGATGATCTCGACAAGGGCTCGATTGATCCGGCCTTCGTCGTAGAGTTTGAGAAAGCGGAAATGCAGGCCTTCCTGGAAGATGTCGGTCGACTGGGTGGATGCACTGCCCGGCGCGGCGCCGCCGACTTCGGTCCAGTGCGCCTTGTTGACCGTCCAGGCGATCAGCCGGCCGTCGTGGAAGACCGGCAGCAGGATCACGACATCCGACAGGTGCGTGCCGCCGCCTTCATACGGGCTGTTGGTGATGAACACGTCGCCGGGCAGGATGTCGTCCGGATCGGGATAGTAGACAAGCGTGCTCTGCACCGCCGTATCCAGCGTCGCGAGGAAACCGGTGACGCCATTGCCCTGGGCGAGCAGATTGCCGGCCGCATCGGTCGCCCCGACGGCGAAATCCGTCGTTTCGTAGATGATCGGGCTCATCGACGTGCGAATCAGGGCGGCGAACATCTCGTCGCCGATCGCGACCAGCGCCTCCTTGATGATCTCTATGGTGAAAGGATCGTCCTCCATGGCCTATTCCTCCAGCCCCCCGGAAAGGACGTGATAATTGCCGTACCGATCGACCGAGACGCTGTGGCCGGGCGGCACGACCAATGTGGCGGACGGCTCCTGCACGATCGCTGGGCCGGAAAAGGTCATGCCCGGTTCGAGCGCGAGTCCGTCGTAGATGTCGGCATCGTGAGTGCCGTGCCGGTCGAAAGAAACTGTGCGGCGTCCGGTTCGGGCGGAATCAAGCATCGCGCCTGTGAACGGACGCTCGGGCAAGGAAGGCTTTGCGACCTCGATCCGGGCGATCAAATGGGCGTTGACGATCTGGACCGGATTGTCGAGCCGGTAGGTGTAGCGTTTCTCGTGCGCCGCGTGGAAACGCTCGACCAGGCTGTGCGGGTCGTCGCCGAGCGGCACTTTAACGCTATGTTCCTGACCCAGATAGCGCATGTCGGCGAAGCGCTCGAACGCGGGTGCGGTTTTTGTGCCGTCCTCCGCGAAATCGGCCACGGCCTGCGTCTCCAGCTCTGCGAACAGCGCCTCGACGAGCGGCCAGGCGGAGTCGTCCAGATCGATCAGCCGGGTGCGCAGATAGTCACGCCGGAGATCGGACAACAGCATGCCCCAGGCGGAAAAAGCGGACGAATTGACGGGTACGATCACATGCCTGACACCAAGCTCCTCGGCCAGCGCGACGCCGTGCATGGCGCCGCCGCCGCCGCACACGATCAGCGCGAAATCGCGCGGATCGTGCCCCTTGTTGGTGGACACCAGGCGCAGTGCATTGACCATATTGGCGTTGGCGATGCGCACGATGCCTTCCGCCAGCTGCCGGTTGTCCATGCCGAGACGCTCCGCCAGCGGCGCGAAAGCGCGATCGATCGCCGCCCAGTCGGGCGTGACCTCGCCGCCCACGAATGTCTCCGGATCGATCCGGCCGAGGAGCAGATTAGCGTCGGTCGTGGTCGGTGCCGTTCCGCCGCGGCCATAAGCGGCCGGACCGGGCCGGGCGCCTGCCGATTTGGGGCCGACATGCAGCTTGCCGCCTTCGTCGATCCAGGCGATCGATCCGCCGCCATTGCCGATTTCAACGATCTCAGCGACCGGCGTCTGGATCGGGTAGCCCGGCCGTTTGCGGTCGCGCTCGATATAATAATCGGTGGCGACCTTGACCTCGCCGCCTTCGACCAGCGCGCATTTCGCGGTCGTCCCGCCAATGTCGAGAACGAGCAGATCGGGCTCGTCGATCAGCCGACCGAGCGCGGCCGCCGCGAAGATGCCCGAAGCCGGGCCGGATTCGACCATCGTGATCGGATTGCGGCGCACCGCCGGCACGGTCGCGACCCCGCCGTTCGACTGCATGATATAGGGCGAACCGATAAGTCCGCGTACGCCCAGCTTCCGTTCGAGCGCGCCGACATAGGTTTCCACCACCGGCGCGACATAGGCCGAAAGAACGGTGGTCGAACTGCGCTCATATTCGCGCCATTCACGGCTGATCTCATGGCTGGCGATCACGGCCGCTTCGGGCATCAGCGCGCGCAGCCGCGCGGCCACCGCCGTTTCGTTTGCCGGGTTGGCATAAGCGTGCAGGAAGCAGATCGCGATCGCGGTCACACCCTCGGCTCGAAAATGCGCGACCGCATCGTCAAGATCGGGCAGCTCCGCCGACCGCACGATTTTTCCCAGGACATCGGTGCGTTCCCGCACTTCCCGGCGCAAATGCCGTTCGACGAAGGGCGGCGGCTTGCGGAAATTGAAGTTGAACAGATCCGGCCGGTTGCCGCGCGCGATTTCCAGCACGTCACGAAAGCCCGCCGTGGTGATGAGCCCGGTCCGTGCGCCCTTGCGCTCGGTCAGGGCATTGATAACCACGGTGGAGCCGTGGGCGAGGAAATCGACCGTGGCGAGATCGACGCCCGCCTTGTCGATGCTCGCCAGCACGCCCTCTTCGAAGTCCGGCGGCGTCGTGTCGGCCTTGGCCGCGCGCACCGCGCCCGCTTCGCCGGTCACCGGATCGACTTCGCACCAAACCAGATCGGTGAAGGTGCCGCCTACGTCGCTCGCTACTCTGAGCCGCCTAGACATGGGAAATCCGCCGGCCGTCAGAAATTGTAGCGCAGGTCGATGCGCCAGATCCGCGGCGCGGCGGCATGGGCGAAGCCGCCCGCCACATATTCCGAATTGTAGACCTTGTCGAAAGCGTTCTCGACCGATCCGGTCAACGTCCAGCGCCCGTCCGGATCCTCGAGACCCAGCCGGAAGTCGGCAAGGCTGACATTGGACCGCGCCGTGGCATTTTCGGGATCCCAGAACTGCTCGCCCAGACGGCGATAATCGGCGCGCGCGAAGAGGCCGAGCGCATTGGTGATGCGGGTACGGTATTGCAGGCCGAGATTGATCGTCGTCTCGGGCACATAGGGCGCGCGGTTACCGATATCGCCCGGCGCCACCGCATAACGCTGAATCTCGCTGTCGGTGTAGCCGAAGCCTGCATAGGCCGAGAAACCGCCGCGCAGGTTGGCGGTGGCGAGCAGTTCGAAGCCGGTCAGGCGCACCCGATCGATCGGCACCAGCACCTGTGCGCCGATCGCGCCGATGAACACGAAATATTGCTGGTTCGTCACCCGCGTATCGAACACCGCGCCATCCAGACGCACGCGACCGCCCAGGAATTGCAGCTTGGCACCGAGCTCATAGGTGCGCGTGCTTTCCTGCGGCACCTGATCGGATACGCCGTTGATGCCGGCCGCTTGCGCCGCCGCCGCCGTGCCATTTTGGTTGAACTGGCCGGAGCGGAAACCGACGCCATAGGTGGCGTAGATGTTGATATCCCCGGTTGGCCGATAGGATAGCGACGCGCGCGGCTGCCACTTGTCGAACGTCGCGCGATTGATGGCGCCGGGCACGCCGCCCGTGTTGAACGGTGACACAGTCTGACGCCGGGTTTCGCGATCGTAGCGCATCGCCAGATTGAGCTCGAGCCCATCCAGAATGTCATAGGCGATGTTGCCGAAGCCCGCATAATTGCGGTTGTCGTTGTCGTCGGCAAAGAAGCTCAGGGTCGGATTTGCCGCCCCGGCAGGGCGTGGCGCACGCTCGACCCGCTCGATACCGCCGCCGCCATCGAAGCCGGTGGTCGACGAAATGAACCGGTTGGCATCCAGGAAATAAGCGCCGATCATCCAGCGCAGCCGTGACGCACCGCGCGATGTCAGCCGGATCTCCTGGCTGAACGCATTGATGTCGACATACTGGGTCTGGGTGCCGTCCAGCCCGAAGATGTTCCGCGATGCCGTATAGGGCACCTGATCCCCCGAGACGAACTCTTCCAGGCGGTTGTAGGCGCTGATTGCCGTTAGCGTTGCGAAACCCAGGTCCGCTTCCACCTTCAGCGAGATGTCGTCGATCTCGCGGTCGTCACGCCCGATATTGGTGGAATAGAAATCACGGCGCACGAGATTGGCATCGGCGCGAGTGAAATCGAAGGGGTTGGCCGGATCGAGGGATACGCCATCGGCGGCGAGGTTGGCCGGTTGATACCAGAACGCCAACGCGCCACCACGCGTCCGCGATATCGCGCCGCGCAGATCGACCGTGACCCGATCGGACGGCATCCAGCGCAGCAGACCGCTCACCGAGACATCACGGTACGGATCCTGCTCAGAGCCGAGGAAGATATTGTCGAAATAGCCGTCGCGGTCCACGTAGCGGGCGCCGATGCGGAATTGCAGGCGGTCCGCGACGATGGCACCGCTCGCTGAACCTTCGAGCATATATTCATTGCCTGTCGCATAGCCGGCGCGAAGATGGCCCCGGAAGGCATTGTCCGGCTGGCGCGTCGTGATGATGATTGCACCGCCGGTTGCGTTGCGGCCATAGAGCGCGCCCTGCGGCCCGCGCAGGACCTCGATACGTTCGACATCGAACAGCTCGGTGGCGAACTGGCGGGGGTTGTTCTGCAGCACTCCATCCACCACCACGGCGACCGGCGCTTCCGAGTTGCGGACCTGGGTGATGCCGCGGATCGAGATCTGGCTGAGGCCGGAGCTTTCCGACTGGGCGATGGAGACATTGGGGGTGATCTCCCCGTTGGAATCGAACCGCTAAACGGGTTGAGAATTTCTTAAGAATGGCGTGAAGACTTGGCCTTCCTGGGGCCATAGCTTAGCCTCGGACTAAGAGGGAGCAAACGGTCGTGCAGCAATCGCAATCGGCACTGGCCGCGATCGAGGCGTGGCTGCAGACGCGTCTGGAAGGCAATGTCGAGGAGTGGCATCTCGGCGAGACGGACGCGCAAACCATCACGTTTCGTGGCCAGGCTGGCTTTACGTTCGACTGGGAAGAAACGCGCTCACGGGGTGATCAGGCCTTGTCGACGCCGCCGATCGACGAGCAGGTTCGTGCTGCGCTTGATGCCCGGCCGCTGCATGTCGCGCTTACACAATGCGCCTGTTCCCGGCCGAACGACTGGCTCCGGCCGATTACGCGCAAGCCCCTGCCGGAACATGAATTCCGGCACAGCCGCGTGGAGACCTGCGACAGTTGCTCCGGCAGGCGCACGGTGGGCTGCGGCGGCTGCGGAGCGAGCGGGAGCGTCCGGTGCGGAAACTGCTCGGGCAGTGGCACTGATAGGGTCAGGTGCCGGGGCTGCGGCGGCGTGGGCTATTTCTCGCGGACGCGGATGGGCACCAACAACCAGACCGAACATTATCGCGACACGTGCTGGGGTTGCGGCGGCTCGGGACGGATCAACGAGACATGCGGCACCTGCCGCGGATCGGGCAATGTCACCTGTAGCCGTTGCGGCGGTTCGGGGCAGGTGACGTGCACGGACTGCAATGGACGCGGGAGCCGGCTCTACCTCTATGTTCGCCGCGCCCTTGTCGACGGGCGCAGCGGTCTCGCGTTGGAGAAGATAGGGTTCGCCGGTTGGGCGGATATTCTGCGCAACAATTGGGCGGCTCTCGTATCGCGCGGAGCCATCGCCTTTTCCGGTGTTCAGGCCAAGGACGAGGTGGCGAGCGAGGTCCTCAAGATCAATTTCGATGCCGCCGCCGATGCGGCGCGCGTAACGGCTCATGCCGGAACCGCGTCGGCCGACCTCTGGTCGATCGGATCGGCCTCGCCTGTCGTAGAGGGTGAGCCGCTCCTGACCCGGGCGCTCGACCTTCCGGACGCGGACAAGGATGTCGATTGGGTCGCGACGACCGAGGGCCTCGCCGGCAGGCGCCTGCTGCGCGAGGCGATTGACGTGACCGAAGAGAAAGCAACCGAACACAAGGGAAAATCCAGGGACGCCTATCAGGCGGCGCAAGCAGGCGAGATCGGTGAAGAGATGATCCGCCGATATGGCGCATTGGTCGGGCCGGAGGGAGCCGCCTCGCTGGCCAGCATGGTCATGAAAGGCATTGAGCCGCTCAAGGACAGGGTGGCGCGCAAGAGCTGGGGCCGCAGCCTGGGTATCGCGGCAGGGATCGGACTCGTCGCGGCTATCGCTGTGGTGGTGGTGATCCTTCAGCAGGACGAACTTCAGGAGACCTGGTTCAAGGTGGCGACACAGATCCTGATGGGGACGGCCGTCGCGGCGATCATCTGGGGCATCGTCGGCCACTGGCTCGTGCGCCGCGAGCTCAAGTCGCTCAGCCATGCGCTCGACCTTGAGCATCCTCTGGCGCCGCCCCGCCATGGCTGGCCCAAGCGTGGGGGTATTCTCGCCGCGCTGGTCACCATAATCGTGGCTGTGGGGCTGCCGCTCGCGGGCTGGAAGGCAGGCGTACCGCAGACATATGCCTTCACGGTCGACCGCCAAATGGAATTCGCCGAGGGATCCGCCGGCGAGTACACGCTGCACGAGGCTTCGACACAGTATAGGTGGCCCGACGAACGCTCCGAGCGGCTGGCGGAGATTCCCGCCGGGGCGACGATCCGCATTTCGAACCGAGCAGACGCGCCGTGGCGGCTCGTTCAGTTCGACGGGCGGCACGGCTACATTCGTTCGAGCGCGATCGACATCTATGCGGGCACGGCGCCGTCGGGCCTGCTCACGGACAAGTGAGCGCCCGGGGTCAGGACGAAGCGAGGGCGCGGCGCAGTGCTTCGATGCGGTCGCGCGTGAAGCAATCGTCCGTGTCGCGCAGCACGGGTTACGGTTGCGGTTGGCCCTCGATTTCTGAACTGCTAGACCAGAAAATCACGAAGCTCACAGAGGCCCAATGTTGCGGTTGGCCCTCGATTTCTGAACTGCTAGACCTGCGCCCTGCGGCTGCTTCCCGTCAGCATTGTTGCGTTTGGCCCTCGATTTCTGAACTGCTAGACCTGTCGAGCTTTACGACATGGCCGGGGAAGTGTTGCGGTTGGCCCTCGATTTCTGAACTGCTAGACCGCAGGTAAACGGCGGGCATATAGAAACCCCGTTGCGGTTGGCCCTCGATTTCTGAACTGCTAGACCCTGCGCGGATCGAGATCGCGGCGGATCACAGTTGCGGTTGGCCCTCGATTTCTGAACTGCTAGACCGCTTGGTCAATTCGGCAACGCGATCCTACCGTTGCGGTTGGCCCTCGATTTCTGAACTGCTAGACCCATTCTCGACTGCTACACCGCGAACGGCGTGTTGCGGTTGGCCCTCGATTTCTGAACTGCTAGACCAGACTGTCCCCGCTGGAGGAATTCGAGGCCGTTGCGGTTGGCCCTCGATTTCTGAACTGCTAGACCTCGGCCCGATGCGGGTCAGCAGGGCGGACAGTTGCGGTTGGCCCTCGATTTCTGAACTGCTAGACCGGATGTGCTGATAATCTGTTGATCAACAACAGGAAATCGGCACATCCGGCTGGTAGATGCCGGTGGACAAAATCAGAACATGGCGAGTTGGTCGGGGCTTTTGCGCGGCCGTTTTCGACGCTGGCTCGAGAATCGGACGATATTCTCATATTGCCGGTCGGTGAAGGTGAGGCTGATCTGCCCCCTTCTGAGTGGTCCGGCGACTATCATAGTCTGGACCATG
>CAYTMM010000053.1:0-21722 GCA_964438875.1 uncultured Sphingosinicella sp.
CGCGAGGCCGCCCGCATCTTCGCCGAAGGGGACCGGTTCTCGCGCGAGCGGGCGATGCCGACCTCGGTGCAGCACCTGCTCCAGGGTCGAGTCGTAGAAGCCGTTGATGCCCTGCGTGTTGCGCAGGCCTTCAATATGTATCTCGATCGTGCTGCCGTCATAAGCCGCCGCCGGCCGGGGCGCCAGCATCAGCGCCGCCAGGATCGGGAAGACGGCCAGGACCGGGAAGACGGAACGTGCCCAGCCCCTTGTCGGTGCCGCAGACGCGATCCCAGAAACGGAAATAGAGGCCATAATTGCATCCATATTGCTGGTGGTGACGCTGATGGTGGCTGGCGGTGATCAGCCAGTTGCCCGCCCTACCCTCGACGAGCCGGCGGGGGAACATCTCCCAGCCCATATGATTGGTGACGCCCATCACCGTCATCACGGTCAGCACCACGCCCAGCGCGCCGACATGGATAGGAATGGTAAGGACAAGCACAGGAATCACCACCGCGCCGGTCAACGCCTCCCAGGGATGGAAGCTCATCGCCGCCCAGGCGGTGGGCGGACGGCTGGCATGGTGGACGGCATGGGCGACGCGGAACAGCCTGGGCCAGTGCATCCAGCGATGCGTCCAGTAGAACCAGGTGTCGTGGAGGAAGAGATAGAGGAAGACCGAGGCAGGCAGCCACCAGAGCGGATAAGCCGAAACGTCCGTATAGACCCGCGTCCAGCCATGTTCCTGCCAGCCCCAGGCGAGCAGGCCGGCCGGCGCACCATAGATGAAGGCGCTGGCCAGCGACCAGGCGATCTCCTTGCGAATCTGCGGATCGAGCCCTGCATAGAGGCCGGGAAACCGCGCCCGTGTGAGCAAGGCGAAGCCGCCGCTGACGATCAGATAGCGCACGCCCACGATCAGCGTCATCGCGACAATCGACAGGGAAATGGCGAGAAAGAGGCTCACGGCGCGTTCCTTACATCAGCCGGTGGCGATGTGCGACGGTGATCGTTAAGAGGGCCGCGTGTCGGGGCAGGAACCTCTTGTGATCGCGGGCGGCGGGCTCGCCGGATGTTTGACCGCGCTTGCGCTGGCGAAGCTGCGGCCTGAGGTGCCGTTCCTGCTGGTCGAGCAAAGCGAGCGCTTCGGCGGCAACCATATCTGGTCCTTCTTCGACGCGGACGTGGCGGCGCAGGACCGCTGGCTGATCGAGCCGATGATCGCGCGGGGCTGGGACGGCTACGACATCCGTTTTCCCGAACGCCGCCGTACTTTGCCCACCCGCTACAACAGCACACGCTCCGATCTGCTCGACGCGGCAGTGCGCGAAAGGCTGCGACCGGACCAGTACCGGCTGGGCGAGACGGCGGACCGGATCGACATCGACGCGCGCGGGGCGGCCCATCTGGAGGCGCTCGATCTCGGCTGGCAGAAGTTCGTGGGCCGCGAATACAGGATGCAAAAGCCGCACGGCCTGACCCGTCCGATCGTGATGGACGCTTGCGTCGATCAGACGGACGGCTATCGCTTCGTCTATTGCCTGCCCTTCACCGAGGACCGACTCCTGATCGAAGACACTTATTACAGCGCCGATCCGACGCTGGACCGGGCGGAGCTTGGCGCGCGTATCGAAGCCTATGCGGCGGCGCAGGGCTGGGAGCCGGCCGAACTGGAGCATGAGGAGGCCGGCGTGCTTCCGGTGGCGATGGGCGGCGATTTCGACGCCTTCTGGCCGGCGGACGAAGGCACGGCACGGATCGGCCTGGGCGGCGGCTTCTTTCACCCGACGACCGGCTATTCGCTGCCCGACGCGGTGCGGATCGCGATGCTGATCGCGCGGCAGACAGACTTTTCGGCGCTGCCGCAGGTGCTGCGCGCCGAGGCGAAACGGCTGTGGCGGGCGCGCGGATTCTATCGGCTGCTCGACAAGATGCTGTTCCGCGCCGCCGAACCCAGCGAGCGTTACAAGGTGCTCCAGCATTTCTATCGCCTGCCGCCGGGGCTGGTGGAGCGTTTCTACGCCGCGCAATCCACGCTGGGCGACAAGGCCTGTATCCTTTCCGGCAAGCCGCCCGTGCCGATCGGCCGCGCGATCAAGGCGCTGATGGCATGACGAAGACGGCAGCCATCATCGGCGCCGGCTTCGGCGGCCTCGCGCTCGCCATCCGGCTGCAATCGGCCGGCATCGCGACGACCGTGATCGAGGCGCGCGACAAACCGGGCGGCCGCGCCTATTTCTGGGAGAAGGACGGCCATGTCTTCGATGCCGGGCCGACCGTCATCACCGATCCCGATTGCCTGAAGGAATTGTGGGCGCTGACCGGGGCGGACATCGCCGCCGACGTGGCGCTGGAGCCGGTGACGCCCTTCTATCGTCTGTCCTGGCCGGACGGGACGATCTTCGACTACACGAACGACGACGTCTTTCTGGAGAAGCAGATCGCGGCGCTGCGGCCCGAGGATGTCGAGGGCTATCGCCGGTTCCTCGATTATTCGGCCGGCGTCTATCGCGAGGGTTACGAGAAGCTGGGCGCCGTCCCCTTTCTCGATTTCGCATCGATGCTGAAGGCGGGGCCGAGCCTGGCGCGCTACCAGGCGTGGCGTTCGGTCTATTCGATCGTGTCGGGCTATGTGAAGGACGAGCATCTGCGCGAGGCCCTGTCCTTCCATACCCTGCTGGTCGGCGGCAATCCGATGACGACCAGTTCGATCTATGCCCTGATCCACAAATTGGAGCGCGACGGCGGCGTCTGGTTCGCGAAGGGCGGCACCAATGCGCTGGTGCGCGGCATGGTCACCCATTTCGAACGGATCGGAGGCACGCTGAAGCTCGGCGACCCGGTGCAGGAGATCATCACGGACGGGACGAAGGCGACGGGAATACTGACCAAAAGCGGCTGGCACGCCCAGTTCGACGCGGTCGCTTCCAATGGCGATGTGGTCCACAGCTATGATCTGGTGAAGGGCCACAAAAGAGGCGCGGCGGCGGCCAGAAAGCTGCGGCGCAAGCGTTTCTCCCCCTCTCTCTTCGTCGTCCATTTCGGGGTGAAGGGCCACTTCCCCGATATCAAGCACCACAATATCCTGTTCGGGCCGCGCTACCACGGCCTGCTCGCGGACATTTACAAGAACGGCAAGCTCGCCACCGACCCTTCGCTCTACATCCATCATCCGACCGCGACCGATCCGGACATGGCGCCGGCGGGCCATTCGACCTTCTACGCGCTCGCCCCGGTGCCCCATCTCGGCAAGCTCGACGTGGACTGGGCGGTGGAAGGGCCGCGTTATCGCGACCGCATCCTGGAGGTGGTGGAGCAGCGGCTGATCCCCGGCCTGCGCGCGAACATCACGACATCGTTCCACTATACGCCGCAGGATTTCGCCCACGATCTCGGCGCGCATCTGGGCTCGGCGTTCAGCCTGGAGCCGCTGCTGACCCAGAGCGCCTGGTTCCGCGTCCACAATCGCGACGATGTCATCCCCAATCTCTATTTCGTCGGCGCGGGAACACATCCAGGCGCGGGCATTCCCGGCGTCGTGGGCAGCGCCAAGGCGACCGCCGGACTGATGATCGATGATCTCGGCCGCTGAGAGGTCATCGCTGGTGGCCGAAGCCGAGCGGATCATCCGCGAGGGCTCCAAGTCGTTCCGCTTCGCATCCAACCTGTTCGACCAGCAGACGCGCGAGCGGGCCTGGCTTCTCTATTCCTGGTGCCGCGCCTGTGACGATCTGGCGGATGGCCAGACACTCGGCCACGGCGCGGTCGCGCCCGACGATCCCGAACGGCGCATCGCCTATATCCGCGAGACGACCGACCGGGCGCTGGCCGGCGAGACGGTGGATGTCGCACCGTTCGATGCGCTGCGCGTGGTGGCGGGCGAATGCGCCATTCCGCGCCGCTTCATGGACGATCACCTTGCCGGCTTCGCGCTGGACGCGGAAGGCTGGCGACCGCGGAGCGAGGATGATCTGCTGCGTTATTGCTACCATGTGGCGGGCGCGGTCGGCTGCATGATGGCGGTGATCATGGGCGTTTCGCCCGACGACGAAGATACGCTGGACCGCGCCTGCGATCTCGGCCTCGCCTTCCAGCTCTCCAACATCGCGCGCGACATCGTCGAGGATCATGGCGTCGGTCGGGTCTATATCCCCATCGAGTGGGGCGCGGTCGATCCGACGGACCGCAATGCGCTGGCCGCGATCGCCGAGCGGATCGGCGCGCTGGTCGAACGCTACGAAGCCTCCGCCCGGGTCGGCGCGGCCCGCCTCCCCTTCCGCGCCCGCTGGGCGGTGCTTTCGGCGGCGAACATCTATGGCGGCATCGCCCGCAAGGTCGTCGCCCGCAGGACAAGCGCCTGGGACAGTCGCACCGTGGTGCACAAGCCGGAAAAGCTGCTGCTGGTGATCAACGCGCTTGCCGAATGCGGCGACCGGCCGGAGCCGGTGGACCGCGTAGGGCTGTGGACGCGGCCGCGCGATAGCCAGCGATGACGACAGCCGGCATTCGCGCCGATCTGGTGGACATCACCCGCCTCGATGTCGATGCGATCGTCAATGCGGCCAATTCGTCGCTGCTGGGCGGCGGCGGCGTGGATGGCGCCATCCACCGGGCCGCCGGGCCCGATCTGGTCCATGAATGCCGTCAGCTTGGCGGATGCAAAACGGGCGATGCCAAGATCACCAAGGGATATCGGCTGCCGGCCCGTCACATCATCCATACGGTCGGGCCGGTCTGGCGCGGCGGGGGCAATGGCGAGCCGGAATTGCTGGCATCATGCTATCGCCGCAGTCTGGAGGTGGCGGTTGCCAACAATGTCCGGTCGATTGCTTTCCCCGCCATAAGCTGCGGCATTTACGGCTATCCGGTGGTGGCGGCGACGGACATTGCAATTGCCGAAATCCTCACTTTCACGGCGTCGGACCAGCGGGTCGAACAGATCATCTTCGCCTGTTTCAGCGAAGAGATACTGGACGCATATCTCGAGCGCCTGCCTTAAGCGCCTAAAGTGAAGGACGGTTCACACCCGCCGGAGCCCGAACCCCTGCCCGCTCGCGGCGTTTCAGCTCCGCCTTCAAAACCTCCGGCGGCGGGGCGTAGAGGAATCCGAAGCTGACCGTCCCCTCCTTCGTCTCGACCGCATGGTGGAGGCGGTGGGCCTGGACGATGCGCTTCATGTAGGTGGAGCGCGGCACGTAGCGGTGGTTGAGCCGCTTGTGGACGATCACGTCGTGGAAGCCGAAATAGATCGCGCCATAAGCCGCGATTCCCGCCCCGACCCAGATCGCCCAGCTGCCCCAGCCCAGATTCACGCCGCCGTAGAGCAAAGTGATCGAGGGAACGGCGAAGATCACCGCATAGAGATCGTTGAGCTCCCAATTGCCCGTGCGCGGACGATGGTGGCTTTCGTGCAAGAACCAGCCGGGGCCGTGCATCAGCCAGCGGTGCGCCGCATAGGCGAAACCCTCCATCCCGATAACGGTCGCCAGGAAGATGAAAATGCCGAACAGCCAGTTCATGACGCGCGCCCTATACGCCTTCCGGCCGGGATTCGCGCGCTAATTTAGAGGCCGGGAAAGGACGGGGCGCCGCGATGGCACGACGCCCCTCCTCGCGGTTCAAAAATTGACGGTCGCGCTCAGGCTGAAGCTGCGGCCGCGCCGATAGGTGTTGATATCAATCCGGTTGTCGCCGAATTCTTGGAATTCCTCATAGTCCCGGCCCAGGATGTTGCGCGCCTCGGCCTTGAACTCGACGCGCGAGCGGAACAGCGGGACTTCCTGACGCAGCACGAAATCGAGCTGGAAACCCGGCCGCTCGATGATGTCGGGCTGCCGCGCGAGGCCCTGAATCGGGCCGCGATTGGTGACCCGCTCGCTGGCATAAGAAAGCAGGAAAGTTGCCTGACTGAGTCGGTCCGTGTCCTCGATGCCGAATTGCAGATTGGCGACATGATCCGACTGGCCGGTGAGCGGCGCGCCGTCCCGGAACAGGAGATTGGCCGCCACCGGCTGGAGAGTCGGACCGATGACGATCGTATCATCCGCCGTGATGCTCGACTGGGTATAGGTGTAGTTGGCGATGAGCAGCAGCCGCCGGGTCGAGAAGAAAGAGCCGCCGAGACTGGCGAGCGGGAAATAAGCCTGCGCCTCCGCTTCCGCGCCGTAAAGCTCGGCCTGGGGCGCATTGGCGAAACCGGTCCGCAACTGGCCGCCGCCGGCGAAGAAGGCGGCCGCCTCGATCGGGTTATCGATCCGCTTGTAGAAACCGGCGACCGACAGCCGCTGATTGGGCCGGAAATAATATTCCCAGCGCCCTTCGAAATTCAGCAGCTCGCTGTCCACCAGGAACGGATTGCCGGTGAATTGCCGGTCGGATTCGAAATCCTGATAGAGCTGCTGCGCGAGCTCGCGGAATTGCGGACGCGCGATCGTCTTGGAGGCATGTAGCCGGAACTGCATGTCCGGCAGAAACGACCAGGTCAGAGTCGCGGCCGGAAGCCAATAGCCGTTCGAAAGCCGCGTTCCGGCCGCTCCGCCGAGCGGCGATACCGTCTGGATCGCGTCCTCGTAACGAACGCCCAGCGTCGCGCGCAGCCCGTCGACCGGCTCGATCTCGATCTGGCCGTAGCCGGCATGGACGCGCAGATCGGCATCATAGGCTGCCGACCCTTCCGCGCCGGACACGTCGCGAAGCTGGATATTGAACGTGTAGATATTGAAATCGGACAGAAGATAGTCGGGCCGCTGCTGCGCGATCTCGATCGGGAGCGCGCCGTCCGGACGGAAATACTGGAACTGATAGCGCGAGGAGGTGCGCTCCGTCTGCTGATAGGCATAGCCGCCCGAGACGGTAAGCGGCAGCGCACCGGGGATCCGGTAGGACAGATCGATCCCGCCCGACCAGATATCTTCGTTGAGATTGCTGAAAGAGATCCTGGCGAACTGCCCACCTGAAGCGAGGTTGTTCACATAATCATCGACGTCCGAGGGCCCCTTGGTGTCGGGATCGCCATCGCCGAGATAGGAATAGCCGATCGAACGCTCATAAGGCGAGTTGCGCCTTGTGTTCGCATACGCCCCGCGAAGGTCCACGTTGAAATCGCCGAAACGCAATTCGCTCACCAATTGCGTGTTGAATAGCTGGCGTTCGAACCAGAACGTGTTCTGCTGGATCAGTGAGGGCGGTAGCGCATCGTCCTGATCGCGGACGTTTCGGTTGAAGCCCGCGCCCAGACGCGACTGTTTCAGGCTGTCCCGGATGAACAGGCTCGTGACGCGGAAACGATGCGGGCCGAAATCCGCGCCCAGGCCGAGCAGGCCGTTCAGAATGACCCGATTGTCTGTCGTCACGTTGCGGAAATCGGTCTGGGGAATGCCGTCCAGCTCCGGATCCAGCGAGGATTGCTGGCGCGAATCGCGCGTCCTCCAGCCATTGCTCAGGCCCAGCGAAGCGAGAACGCCAATGCGTCCCGTTCCCACGTCGAAAGAGGTGCTCGCGCTGATCTCCCCGGACCAGTTGGCGGGAATGTTCCGGTTGGTCTGCACCACCGTCGTCGCGGAATTGGAGAGGCTGGCGGCGAAATCCTGGCGTTCCCGCGCCGATGTGCTGCCGAACGTGCCGCTTTCGACAGCATTGCGAAGCGCGGCGGGAAAGCGACGCGTTCCATCATCGAAACCGAGCCAGTCGGTGTCTCCGCCATAATAAGTGTAGCCGAGATTGAAGCTTGTCTCGGTATCGCCACTGACTCCCGCTCCGATGGACAGAAAGGATTCGCGCGGCACGGCGGGTGTGGTGAGATTGATGACGCCACCGCCGAACTCCCCCGGGAAGTTGGCCGAGTAGCTTTTCTGCACGAGCGCACTGGCAATGACACTTGTCGGGAAGATATCGAGCGGGACAACGCGACGAAGCGGTTCGGGGCTGGGTAGCGGCGAGCCGTTGAGCAATGCCGAGGAATAGCGATCACCAAGCCCGCGAACGAAAACGAAACCGTTGCCGACGACCGTCAGACCGGTGACGCGGGACAGCGCCCCGGCAATGTCGCCATCCCCGGTTCGCGCGATATCCTCGTTCGACAGCAGCGCGACGACCTGAGGGGTCTGGCGCACGATATTCCGCTGGCGCGTGCCCGTAATGACGATGTCCGGTCCCGAAAAGGTGGATCCGGGCACGGAAACCTCGATCTCCGGCTCGTCCCGGGAGTCCTGGACAATTGCACCCGGTTCGACGGACTGGGCGAGAGCGGCTGGCGCGACCAGCGCGCTGGTGAGCAACAGCCCCCCGGAAATGATCGACTTTCGCATGAGATCCCCCCTGCGCATCTGGAAACAGGCGGGGCGGCGACCATAGCCACCGCCCCTCATCGGTTCGGCGGCGGCACTCAGCTCGTCGGGATCGACGTGCAGGACAGACTGGTCGAGCCGAAATTCGCGTAGCTCGAATTGCAGGTCCAGCCGGCATACCAAGTGTCCGAGGCATCCCGGACCGCACCGATATAGCTGACATTAGTCAGCCGGTTGGGCGCGGCGGGGTTCACCGGCGCATAGGGATCGTCGTTGAACGGCGTCGGGTCCGTCGCGGTCACAGCCGTCTCGTTCGGGCCGTTCACGAACACGTTGGTCAGAGACGGAGTGAAGGCCGAGTTGTTGTTGTTTGTTCCCGAACCGAAGATTGCAGCCACGGTCGCGACGGTGACATTGTTGTCGTCCCGGAACGCGGTCGGGCAGCTCATCACGAAGGACCGGAAGATGGGTGGGCCGACATCCCTGAGATTGGCGTCGGCAGCGCGCGTCGTGGTGACGCCGCCCGTCGACTCGTCGATATCGAGGCAAGCTTGCGGCCCGGTCAGGATCGAGTTGAGGATCGCATAGTCCGTGCCGCCGCGCAGCAGGATCGCATTGCCGCCCTGCGTGGTTCCCCGCTGGATGAGCGTGGCATTGGAGAGACGGGTATATTGCCGGGGCAGCGCATCCTCGTTGCCGTTCGAATCGGCCTCGATCATCGAGTCTCCGTTGGAGGAGTCGCGCTGGACCGCGATGACGAACTGGATCGTGCCGCGATAGCCGAGATCCGTGTCCAGCGAGTCGTCGTCGCCACCGGTCAGGACCAGATATTTCGCATTGTGCCGGCCACCGAAGAACTCGACTGCATCGTCCGAGCTGTTGTGAACCTGGATGTGATCGATCGCGGTCAACTGGCCGACGCCACCAGTGGTGAGCCCCTGCAGCTCGTTGCCGTCCGCGATCTCGAAACCCGAATAGCGAATCTGGATGTAGCGCAGCGTGCCGCTGCTATCGTCATCCACGTTGCCGCCGTAGAAAGCGTCGCTGGTTCCCTCGATCACGTTCTGGCAGTTTGCCGATCCGCCCGGAACGGCGCTGTCGCAATCGCTGATCGGCGCCCGGCCGAGCAGGATGATGCCGCCCCACAGCCCCTGGGAGCTGTCCGTGACGGTGCCACGCAGATTGGCGGCTGCCGTGAAGATGATCGGGCTGGTCGGCGTGCCGACTGCCTGGAGGCGCGAACCGCGATTGACCAGCAGGAAATCATCGCCTTCCGAACCGTAGAGGAGAGCGCCGGCTTCGATTGTCAGCGTGACCGAAAGACCATTGGCGGCGGTGCCGTCACCGCCGACATCGCGGCCGACGGCGACCTGGCCATCAAGCGCATAGGCGACACCCGGCAGATTGCGGATCACGGTATCGGCGGTGAAATTGCTGGGCAGGCGGCATCCGCGGCGAGAGCCCAGAATGCCCACATCGGTGGTGCCGGTCGGGCATTCCGCAGCCGGTGCGCCAGGAGTCGGCGTTGGGGTCGGCGTAGGTGTGGGAGTCGGGGTTGGCGTGGGGGTCGGAACGACAATGACGCCCTCGCCGGGCGACGCGATGTCATCAGCGCCGCAAGCGGCAAGAGGAACCAGAACGCTGGCGAGCAGCAGGGCACGAAGCTTGGACATTGCGTTAACCCCCTTATGGAAACAGAATGGACGACTCACTGGATCGAGCCGGCCTCGAGGGGCGAACTAGGCGGGGATTGTGATGCTTCCGTGACAGGGGGTTCAAAATTAATCCAGATATATCAGGTAATTAAACTGACATATTCTGGTTACGATTCAGCAATGTCAACGCAATGGAAATGTCATATCATTGCGGCGCTTGGAGCTGCATGGGCCGGCCGCCGCGCTCGATCTCGAATTCGACACGATCGGAATTGGCGAGGGTCCAGGCGAGTTCGGCTGCCCGCTCCCGATCGAGACGGCTGCCGTTGACACTGAGGATCACATCGCCGGGCCGGATGCCCGCAGCGGCCAGAGCGGGAAGCTCCGCGCCGGACCTGACCTCATGCCCGACGACCCGGCCATTCACGCGATACGGCACGAGACCAAGGCGGTAGCGCAGATTTTCATCTCTCTCGGCCGCTCTCGCCGGGACCGGAGATGCAGCGGCGACGGTAGCAGTCCCGGTGAAATCGAGGCGGATATCGCCGCGTGCGGTCCGCAGCAGCACATGATCCGAATGCACTTCAGCAAGCGTAAGCCCCGACAGCACATCACGGCCGATTGCCACCAGCCGCTGCCGTCCGTCCGCGCTACCGATGATGGCCCCTGCTCCCGTTACGCCATGCAGGCGCAACCCGTCCGCAGATACGGTGGGCGCAATGACCGGCGCTGCTGGCCCTTCGACGGGCAAGGGTGCGGGCGGCGATATCAGCGCAGGCGGCGCGGCCACGGGCGCGGTCGCTGTGTCGAGAAGCTGATAGCCCGCGATCAACACGAGCAGCAAAGCGACGCCGCCCAGCGCCGGCAGCCGCCATTCACGCCGCATCATTGTCCAGCGCATAGCCGGCCGAGCGCACCGTGCGGATCAACTCAGGTCGCCCTTCGATGCTGATCGCCTGGCGCAAGCGGCGGATATGAACGTCGACGGTGCGCGGCTCGATGTCGCGCTCGCGTCCCCAGACGGCGTCGAGCAGCCGCTCGCGCGAGAAAACCCGCGCCGGATGCTCGAGGAAATATTTGAGCAGGCGGAACTCGGTCGGTCCCAGCGCGATATTCCGCCCGGCGCGGCGGACGCGGTGGCGGGCGACATCCATCTCCAGATCGCCGAGACGGAGCTGCTCGCCGGCCAGAGCGGGGCGGACCCGACGCAGCACAGCGCGGACCCGGGCGATCAGCTCGCGCGGGGAAAAGGGCTTGGTGACATAATCGTCTGCACCGCTTTCCAGCCCGCGCACGCGATCCGCCTCCTCGCCCCGGCCGGTGAGCATGATGATCGGCACATCGGCGGTGCCCGGCACACGGCGCAGGCGGCGACAGACCTCGATCCCGGAGGTCCCCTCGATCATCCAGTCCAGCAGGACGATGTCGGGCGTCCTCTCCATCGCCATTTCCAGCGCCGCATCGCCGTCCTGCGTGTGCGCGACATCGAAATCCTCGCGCTGGAAATGCCATTGCAGCAGATCGGCCAGCGCGGGATCGTCCTCGACCAGCAACAAGCGCGGCTTCATCCCTGCCTCCCTTCAAGAAACGGCGTCGAGACTCGGAGCTAGCCGGCTTGCGCGCCAGTTCAGTGACAGAGAGATGACAGTTCGGTGACGCCGCGACCCCGGGTTGACGCAGGAAATGCGGGCGATACTTTAGCACTAAAGCAATTCGGGAGACCGTGATGCGTATCGCTTGTCTCGGCGGAGGTCCCGCCGGGCTCTACTTTGCGATTTCGATGAAGCTGCGCGATCCGGCGCACGATCTCCACGTCTTCGAGCGGAACCGGCCTGACGACACCTTCGGCTGGGGTGTCGTGTTTTCCGATCAAACGGTCGAGAATCTGATGGCAAACGATCCCGTGTCAGGCGCCATCATCGCCGGCGAGTTCGCCCATTGGGACGATATCGATGTCCATATCCACGACGATACGATCCGGTCGTCCGGGCACGGCTTTATCGGCATCGGACGCAAGCGTCTGCTCAATATCCTGCAGGACCGGGCGCGCGATTTGGGCGTCCATCTCCATTTTGAGCATGAAGCGAGCGCCGACCTCGCCGACTGGGCGGATTATGACCTGATCATCGCGGCGGACGGCGCCAACAGCCGCATCCGCGACCGCTACGAACCGCATTTCGGCGTCGACATCCAGGTGAAGCGGAACAAATTCTTCTGGTTCGGCACCAGGAAGACGTTCGACGCCTTTACGTTCGCCTTCGAAAAAACCGAAGCCGGGTGGATCTGGGCGCACGCCTACCGGTTCAACGACGATCTTTCGACCTTCATCGTCGAGATGGATCCCGCCACTTGGGCCGGGCTCGGTTTCGACCGGATGGATCAACCGGAGGCGATCGCACTGTGCGAGCGGGTCTTCGCCAAATATCTGGACGGTCATGCGCTGATGTCCAACGCCACGCATCTGCCGGGACCGCAGGCGTGGCTTAATTTTCGTCGGATCGTCTGCGACCAATGGTCCTACCGCAACCTCATCCTGCTCGGCGACGCGGCGCACACAGCCCATTTCTCGATCGGGTCGGGGACGAAGCTGGCGTTGGAGGACGCGATCAAGCTGGCCGAGGTGCTGAACCGCCCCGGGCTTACGCGCGAGGACGCGCTCGCCGAATATCAGGCGGAGCGCAATCTGGAGGTGCGGAAGCTCCAGAACAGCGCGCGCAATTCGACCGAATGGTTCGAGACGCTGGACCGCTATCTCCATTTCGAGGCGATCCAGTTCGCTTATTCGCTGCTCACCCGTTCGCAACGGGTCAGCCACGAAAATCTGCGCCTCCGCGACAAAGCCTGGCTGGAGGATGTGGAGCGCTGGTTCCAGTCGAAGGCGGCGGGTCACGAGGTGAACGAGCCCGCGCCGCCAATGTTCGCGCCCTTCCGGCTACGCGACATGGATGTGGCGAACCGTATCGTCGTCTCGCCTATGGCGACTTATTCGGCGACGGACGGCCTGCCAAACGATTTCCACTTGGTCCATTATGGCGGGCGGGCGCAGGGCGGCGCGGGGCTGCTCTATACCGAGATGACCTGCGTGTCGCCGGAGGGACGGATCACGCCGGGCTGCCCGGGCATCTACAATGATGAACAGGCTGCGCTATGGGCGCGAATCGTCGATTTCGTCCATGCCAATTCACGGGCGAAATTCTGCCTCCAGCTCGGTCATTCAGGGCCAAAGGGCAGCACGAAAATCGGCTGGGAGGGCTATGACGTGCCGCTGGAGCGCGGCAGCTGGCCCCTGATGGCGGCATCCGACGTGCGGTGGAGCGCCGACAACCAGACGCCCCGCCCGATGACGCGCTCCGACATGGATGCGGTACGCGACCAGTTCGTCGCGGCGACGAAGCGCGGGCTCGACGCCGGCTTCGACATGATCGAGCTGCACACCGCGCACGGCTATCTGCTGTCCAGCTTCATCACCCCGCTGATGAACAAGCGAACGGACGAATATGGCGGCAGCCTCGAAAACCGCCTGCGCTTTCCGCTGGAGGTGTTCCGTGCGATGCGGGCCGCTTGGCCGGCAGACAGGCCGATGTCGGTGCGCATTTCCGCCAACGACTGGATGGGCGATGCCGGCGTGACCCCGGACGAGGCGGTCGAGATCGGCCGCGCCTTCGTCGAGGCAGGTGCAGACCTGATCGACGTATCGGCCGGGCAGACCTGGGCGGAGTGCCAGCCCGTCTACGGCCGCATGTTTCAGACGCCCTTCGCCGATCAGGTGCGCAACGAAGGGCGGATTACCACCATGGCGGTCGGCAACATCTACGAACCGGATCATGTGAATTCGATCCTCGCCGCCGGACGTGCCGATCTGGTCGCGCTCGCCCGGCCACACCTCGTCGATCCGATGTGGACGCTGCGCGCCGCAGCGAGCCAGAATTATCGCGGCGCCCATGTGCCACCGCCCTATCTGGGCGGGATGGCGCAGCTTGCCCGCAACCTGCAACGCGAGACGGAGCTGAAGACATGAAGCTGATCGGACATCATGCCGTGATTACCGGCGGCGGCACGGGGATCGGCGCCGCCATCGCCCGCGCGCTGGCAGCAGAGGGTGCGAAGCTGACGCTGCTGGGGCGACGTCGCGAGAAGCTGGAAGAGGTGGCGACTGGGCTGGACGACATCACGATCAGACCGACCGATGTGACCGATCGCACCGCGATCGACGCGGCCTTTGCCGAGGGACGTGCGGCACATGGTCCGATCACCATTCTCGTCAACAATGCCGGCGCCGCAGTCAGCCGGCCCTTCGCGAAGACAAGCGCGGAGGATTGGCGGGCGATGATGGCGGTCAATCTCGACGCCGTCTTTCACGGCTGTCAGGCGGCGATGCCCGATCTGCTTGCCGCGCCGGCGGGACGGATCGTGACCATCGCCTCCACATCGGGCCTCAAAGGCTATGCCTATACCGCCGCTTATGGTGCGGCGAAGCATGGCGCGGTGGGGCTGACCCGCGCACTGGCAATGGAATATGCCCGCACGAACCTCACCGTGAACGCGATCTGCCCCGGTTTTACCGACACGGAGTTCGTCGCCGACGCACTGACCAAGATCACGGAGAAAACCGGGCGAAGCGAGGACGAGGCGCGTTCGGCGCTCGCCCAGTTCAATCCGCAGCAGCGGATGATCTCGCCGGAAGAGGTGGCGGCTGCGGTCGTCTGGCTGTGCCTGCCGGAAAGTCAGTCCATGAACGGCCAGGCGATCGCCATGGCCGGGGGAGAAGTGATGTGAAGCATGTGGTCCCGATCGCTGAAAAGCATGACGGGAAGCTTGGCGACCGCGCCAATGTGCGCGTCTGGCTGCGCCTGCTGTCCTGCGCGATGGCGATCGAGAAGGAGGTTCAGCGGCGCTTCGCAGAGCGCGGCATGACGCTGCCCCGCTTCGACGTGCTCGCTGCGCTCGACCGGCATCGCGAGGGGATGACGATGGGCGCGCTCTCCAAGGCATTACTCGTGTCCAACGGCAATGTGACGCAACTCACCCAGAAGCTGAAGCGGGACGGGCTGATCGAGGTCACGCCCCTCCCCTCCGACCGGCGCACCCAGATCGTGCGGATGACCGAGGAGGGCAAACAGCAATTCCACAAGCTCGCCCGCGCCCATAACGACTGGATCGACCAGATGCTGGGCGATCTCGATTTCACCCAGCGCGAGCGGCTCTATGTCGCGCTCGGCACGATGAAGCTGTCGATCGCCCGCGCGTCGCAAAGGAAAGCGAAATGAACCCCGCTAACTTCGCGCCCGCCCATTTCAAATGGGATTATGCGGACGGCGTCGCGACGGTGACGCTGAACCGGCCGGAGCGGAAGAATCCGCTGACGTTCGACTCCTATGCGGAGCTGCGCGATACCTTCCGGGCGCTCGTTTATGCGCGCGAGGTGAAAGCCGTGATCGTCGCCGGCGCGGGCGGCAATTTCAGCTCCGGCGGCGACGTACACGAGATCATCGGGCCATTGACCGAGATGGCGATGCCGGAGCTGATGGATTTCACCCGGATGACGGGCGATCTCGTCAAGGCGATGCGCGGCTGCCCGCAGCCGATCGTCGCGGCGATCGACGGGGTGTGCGCGGGGGCCGGAGCGATCGTAGCGATGGCCTCCGATATGCGGATCGCGACGCCGGAGGCAAAAGTGGGCTTCCTGTTCACGCGGGTCGGCCTCGCCGGCTGCGACATGGGCGCCTGCGCGATCCTGCCGCGCATCATCGGCCAGGGACGGGCATCCGAGCTGCTGTTCACCGGACGGATGATGGGCGCCGAGGAGGGCGAACGCTGGGGCTTCCACAACCGGCTGGTCCCCGCCGACGCGCTGGTCGCAGAAGCCGGAGCCCTGGCCCGGAGCCTCGCTTCGGGGCCGACCTTCGCGCACGGCATGACCAAGACGCAGCTCAATACCGAATGGGCCGTCAGCCTGGAAACCGCCATCGAGATGGAGGCCCAGGCCCAGGCGATCTGCATGGCGACGAAGGACTTCCGCCGCGCCTTCGAAGCCTTCGCGGCGAAGCAGAAGCCAGTGTTCGAGGGTGACTGATGGCGGATCGCAGCTTTCTCGACTGGCCTTTCTTCGACGACAGCCATCGCCGGCTGGCCGATGAGTTGGAAAAGTGGTGCGCCACCCATCTGGCCGACGATCACGGGGCCGATGTCGATTCCGCCTGTCGCGCGCTTGTCCGCAAGCTCGGGCAAGGCGGATGGCTGCGCTACTGTGTACCGGCGGCTTATGGCGGCGTGCATGAAACGCTCGACGTGCGTTCGCTGGCGATCCTCCGCGAGACGCTGGCGCGGCATGACGGACTCGCCGATTTCGCCTTCGCGATGCAGGGGTTGGGATCGGGTACGATCAGCCTGTTCGGCTCCGAAGCGCAAAAACAGGCCTGCCTTCCGGCCGTGGCGGCGGGCGAAAAGGTCGCCGCCTTCGCGCTGACCGAACCGACCTCCGGCTCGGACGTGGCGTCGATGGAAACGGCGGCGCAGGCGGATGGGGACAGCTTCGTCATAAACGGCGCCAAAACCTACATTTCCAATGGAGGAATCGCGGATTTCTACGTCCTGTTCGCCCGCACAGGCGAGGCGCCGGGGGCACGGGGGGTCTCCGCCTTCATCGTCGAGGCCGGAGCGCCGGGCCTCGACGACAGCGAGCGGATCGAAGTGATCGCGCCGCATCCGCTCGCCACGTTGAAGTTCGACGGACTGCGCCTGCCCGCCGACGCCCTGCTGGGCGAACGGGGCCGCGGCTTCGCGCAGGCGATGGCGACTCTGGACGTGTTTCGTACCACGGTCGGCGCAGCAGCCCTTGGCTTCGCGCGCCGCGCGCTGGACGAGGCGACCGAGCGCGCAATCGCGCGCAAATCGATGGGCGCGACGCTCGCGGACAATGCGATCGTCCAGTCCATGCTGGCGGAGATGGTGCTCGATGTCGAAGCCTCCGCCCTCCTCGTCTATCGCGCGGCCTGGGTCCGCGACGTGCAGGGCAAGCGCAACAGCCGCGAGGCGGCGCTCGCCAAGCTCCACGCGACCGACAGTGCGCAGCAGGTGATCGACAAGGCGGTGCAGATTTTCGGCGGGCTCGGCGTCACCGTCGGCGTGCCGGTCGAGCGGCTCTATCGCGAGATCCGGGCGCTGCGGATCTACGAAGGGGCATCGGAGGTGCAGAAAGTGGTGATCGCGCGTAACCATCTGACGGAGTTCGGGAAATGAAGGCGCTGCTTCCGCCCGGCTGGCCCCGGCCCAAAGGCTATTCCAACGGCATTTCAGTGAAAGGCCGGGTGATCGTCACCGCCGGCGTGGTCGGCTGGACCGCCGAGGAACGGTTCGAGGCGGCCGATCTGCCCGGCCAGTTCCGGCAGGTGCTGCTGAACACGCTCGCTATCCTCGCCGAGGACGATGCGGGGCCGGAGCATATCGTGCGGATGACCTGGTTCGTGACCGACATTGCCGCCTATCGCGCCAGCCTGAAGGAGATCGGCGCGATCTATAAGGAACTGATCGGAAAGAATTTTCCGGTGATGGCGGTGGTGGGCGTCAGCGCCTTGGTCGAACCGCAGGCCATGATCGAAATCGAAACAACGGCGGTGGTGCCGGAATGAACGATACCTTCATCAAGGACCGGCTGCCGCGGGCGGACCAGCAGCCCGAATTCCTGTTCGACCTGCCCGCGCTTCACTATCCCGAGCGGCTGAACGCGGCGGTCGAGCTGATCGACACACAGGACCCGGATTCGCTGGCTGTGGTCAACGATGCGGGACGCTGGACGTACGGGGATATGCGCGACCTGTCCGACCGGATCGCGCGCCTGCTCGTGGAGCGAGAGGGGCTGGTGCCGGGCAATCGCGTGTTCCTGCGCGGGCCGAACAACGCGATGCTGTTTGCATCGTGGCTCGGCGTGCTGAAGGCGGGCGGGATCGTGGTGGCGACGATGCCGATGCTGCGCCCCGGCGAGATCGCGACCATCCTTGAGCGCGCCAAGGTCACGCACGCCATCGTCGATGCCCGTTTCCGCGCCGATTTCGACGCGGCGTGCTTCGCCGGGTCGGTGATCGAATATGACGGCGACAAGGGCATCGCGGGAATCGATGAGGTGGCGCCCGGCTTCGCGCCGGTGGACACGCACCGCGACGACGTGGCGCTGATCGCTTTCACCTCCGGCACGACCGGCAACCCCAAAGGGTGCGTCCACTATCACCGCGACATTCTCGCGCCCTCCGACGCCTTCGCGCGCCATATCCTGAAGCCCCGGCCGGGCGACCGTTGGGCCTGCTCGGCGCCGATCGCCTTCACCTTCGGCCTCGGCATGCTGCTCATCTTCCCCTGGCGCTTCGGGGGGACGGCCGTGACGATCGAGACGCCGGGACCCAAGCCGCTGCTCGACGCGATTTCGCGGCACAAGGTGACGACCCTCGCCACCGCGCCGACCGCTTACAAGGCGATCATCCCGCTGCTGGCGGAGCATGACATCTCCTCCCTTCGCACCTGCGTTTCGGCCGGCGAGCATCTGCCGGCGGCGACATGGCATGCCTGGCGCGAGGCGACGGGCATCAGCATCGTCGACGGGATCGGCGCGACCGAGATGATGCACATCTTCATCTCCACCTCGGGCGACGACATTCGTCCGGGATCAACCGGCAAGGCCGTCCCCGGCTATGTCGCCACCATATTGGATGAGGACAACAAGTCGCTCGAAACCGGCACAGGGCGGCTCGCGATCAAGGGGCCGACCGGCTGCCGCTATTTCGACGATCCCCGTCAGGCGAACTATGTCGTCAATGGCTGGAACGTCACCGGCGACACCTATCGCAAGGACGAGGACGGCTATTTCTGGTATCTCGCCCGCTCCGACGACATGATCATTTCCTCCGGCTACAATATCGCCGCGCCGGAGGTGGAAAACGCACTGCTCGGTCATGATGCGGTGCAGGAATGCGCGGTGATCGGCTGTTCCTGCGCGGAGCGCGGGCAGAAAGTGAAGGCCTTCGTCGTGCTGGCGCCCGGCTACGCGCCGGATGCGGGCGTCGTCACCGCGCTGCAAAATCATGTGAAGGCCGCGATCGCGCCCTACAAATATCCGCGCGAGGTGACGTTCGTGGACGAACTGCCGAAGACCGCGACGGGCAAGCTTCAGCGTTTCGCGCTGAAAGACGCTTAGGCCCGCATCTCCAGCACGATCTTGCCGACATGGTCGCCCGCCTCCATCCGGCGGTGCGCCTCGGCGGCTTCGGCGAGAGAAAAGGTGGTGTCGATGACGGGCTTGAGCCGTCCTTCGCCGACCAAAGGCCACACCGCGTCACGCAATTCCTGCGCGACCAGAGATTTGAACTCCACCGAACGTGGACGGAGCGTCGATCCGGAGAGGACCAGCCGGCGCTGCATCACCTTCACGATGTTGAGCTCGGCCTTCACGCCGCCCTGTACGGCGATGGAGACATGGCGCCCCTCCTCCGCCAGGCAATCGAGATTGCGCGGCAGATACTCACCGCCGACCATGTCGAGGACGATATCCACGCCGCGCCCATCGGTCAGCTCCTTCGTCCGCGCGACGAAATCCTCGGTCCGGTAATTGATCGCGCCGTCCGCGCCGAGGTCCAGCGCCCGCGCGCATTTGTCGTCCGATCCGCAGGTGACGATGACCCTCAGTCCGAACAATCCGGCGAGGCCGATCGCCATCGTGCCGATGCCGCTCGTGCCGCCGTGGACAAGCAGGGTCTCGCCTTCGCGCGCATAGGCCCGCTGGAAGACGTTGGTCCACACGGTGAACAAGGTTTCGGGGATCGCCGCCGCCTCGACGAGAGTCAGCGCGTCCGGGATCGGCAAGCACTGCCCGGCCGGCGCCAGCGCATATTCGGCATAACCGCCGCCGGCGACGAGCGCGCAGACCAGTTCGCCGACGGCGATCTCCGCGCCCTCCCCCGCTGCGACCAATTCGCCGGCAATCTCCAGGCCCGGAATGGATGGCGCACCGGGCGGCGGCGGATATCCGCCCTTGCGCTGAAGCACATCCGGCCGGTTCACGCCGGCCGCGGCGACCTTCACCAGCACTTCGCCGGGGCCGGGCCGGGGCACCGGACGGCGCACCGGCACCAGCACCTCCGGCCCGCCCGGCGCGGCGGGATCGATCGCGTTCATCTGGTCCGGCAGGCCGGTCATGGGGCAGGTCCGATTCGTGATTGGCTGGCGCGGATTTATTGACTTCGGCGGCAGGCCGGTCAACGCTGCGCGCATGGACCTCGACGAGCTTTTTCCGGACAAGCCGGACGATCCGCTCAAGCTGCTGACAAAGCAGGATCTCGATCCGCTGTCGGTCGATGAATTACAGGCGCGCATCGCCGTGCTGGAAAGCGAGATCGCGCGGGTGAAGGCCAAGCTCGAAAATGCGGTTAACTTCCGCGCAAGCGCGGATGAATTATTCAAGAAATGAAGAGGGTCGGGCGGCGGCCAGGCGGGACTTTTCCCCAACAGTTTCGCCGCGCCGCTTGATGTAGGGAGAGGGAGACCCGACATTGGGGATCAAGTGGCCCCGCGGATTCGGCCGCGGGCCGGCAGGAGTATCCGATGCCGTCCTTTGCCCGTGAACTCGAGCAGACCCTTCACAACGCCCTCGCCGAGGCGAGCGGCCGCCGCCATGAATATGCGACGCTGGAGCACCTGCTCCTCGCCTTGATCGAGGACGTCCATGCCGGCCGCGTCATGGAGGCCTGCGGCGTCGACACCGATGAGCTGCGCGATCAGGTCCGCCACTATCTCGACAACGAGCTGGAGGCGCTCAAGGTCGCCGCAGACACCGATCCCGCACCCACCAGCGGTTTCCAGCGCGTCGTCCAGCGCGCCATCCTCCATGTCCAGTCTTCCGGCCGCGACGAGGTAACCGGCGCCAATGTGCTGGTCGCGCTGTTCTCGGAACGGGAAAGCTATGCCGTCTATTTCCTGCAGCAGCAGGATATGAGCCGGCTCGATGCCGTCACCTATATCAGCCACGGCGTCGGCAAGGGCGAGACTGCCCCGCAGCCGACCGAAGCGAAGAGCGTGGAAGAACCGAAGCAGGAAGAGGGCAAGAAGAAGCCCGAATCCGCGCTGAAGCAATTCACGATCAATCTGAACGAGAAGGCTGAAGAGGGCCGGGTCGATCCGCTGATCGGGCGTGGGCCGGAAGTGGACCGCACTGTCCAGATCCTCTGCCGCCGTTCCAAGAACAACCCGCTTTATGTGGGCGATCCGGGCGTCGGCAAGACGGCCATCGCCGAGGGGCTGGCGCGCAAGATCGTCGAGGGCGACGTGCCGGACGTCTTGAAGCCCGCCGTGATCTACTCGCTCGACATGGGCGCCCTGCTCGCCGGCACGCGCTATCGCGGCGATTTCGAGGAGCGGCTGAAGGCTGTGGTGAACGAGCTGGAGAAGCTCCCCCACGCCATCCTCTTCATCGACGAGATCCATACCGTGATCGGTGCCGGCGCCACGTCCGGCGGCGCGATGGACGCCTCGAACCTGCTGAAGCCGGCTCTGTCGGGCGGCACGATCCGCTGCATCGGATCGACGACCTACAAAGAGTTCCGCAACCATTTCGAGAAGGACCGGGCGCTGCTCCGCCGCTTCCAGAAGATCGACGTTAATGAGCCGACGATCGAGGATACGGTGAAGATCCTGGCCGGCCTGCGCTCCGCTTTCGAGGAGCATCACAGCGTCAAATATACCCCGGACGCGATCAAGTCGGCCGTCGAGCTGTCGGCGCGCTACATCAACGACCGCAAGCTGCCCGACAAGGCGATCG
>CAYTMM010000054.1:0-21499 GCA_964438875.1 uncultured Sphingosinicella sp.
CATCGTCGTGATGCCTTCGGACGTACCGGCCACCTTGAAGTCCATGTCGCCGAGATGATCTTCGTCGCCCAGGATGTCGCTGATGACGGCGAAATCCTTGCCTTCCAGGATCAGGCCCATGGCGATACCCGACACGGGCCGCTTCAGCGGCACGCCGGCGTCCATCATCGACAGCGAACCGCCGCACACCGTCGCCATCGACGAGGAGCCGTTGGACTCGGTGATGTCGGACAGGACGCGGATTGTGTACGGGAATTCGTCATGCGTGGGCAGCACCGGGTGCAGCGCCCGCCACGCCAGCTTGCCATGGCCGACTTCGCGGCGGCCCGGCGCGCCGAAGCGGCCCACTTCGCCGACCGAATAAGGCGGGAAGTTGTAGTGGAGCATGAAGCGCTCGTAGGAGAGGCCGGTCAGGCCGTCGATCATCTGCTCGGATTCCTTGGTGCCGAGCGTGGTCGTGCAGATCGACTGGGTCTCGCCGCGCGTGAACAGCGCAGAGCCGTGGGTGCGCGGCAGGAAGCCGACGATCGCCTCGATCGGGCGGATCTGCGTCGTGTTGCGCCCGTCGATCCGCTGACCGTCCTTCAGAATGGCGGTGCGGACGATTTCGGCCTCGAGCTTCTTCACGAGCTTGATGCCGGCCATCACGGTCTGTGCGTCCAGGCCGTTCTCGGCGAACATCGCCTTGGCCTTGTCGCGCGCCGCGTTGAGGGCGTTGGAGCGGGCAGACTTGTCGGTCAGCTTGTAAGCGGCCGCGATGTCCTTGCCGATCAGCTTCTTCAGCTTGGCTTTAAGATCGCCCAGATCGTCCTGCGGGGCCATTTCCCACGGCTCCTTGGCGGCCTTTTCGGCGAGGCTGATGATCGCGCCGACGACCTTGCGGATTTCGTCATGCGCGAACAGGACGGCGCCGAGCATGACCTCTTCCGAAAGCTCCTTGGCTTCGGATTCGACCATCATCACCGCATCATGGGTGGCGGCGACGACCAAATCGAGTTCGCCTTCCTTCACTTCGTCCATCGACGGGTTCAGGCTGTATTCGCCGTCCTTGTAGCCGACGCGCGCCGCGCCGATCGGGCCCATGAAGGGCACGCCGGAGATGGTCAGCGCCGCGGAGGCCGCGATCATCGCCAGGATGTCGCTCTCGGTCTCGCCATCATAGCTCAGCACCTGGGCGATGACGTTGATCTCGTTGTAGAATCCTTCCGGGAAGAGCGGCCGGACCGGCCGGTCAATCAGGCGGCTGGTGAGCGTTTCCTTTTCGGTGGCGCCGCGCTCGCGCTTGAAGAAGCCGCCCGGGATGCGCCCGGCGGCCGAGAATTTTTCCTGATAGTGGACGGTGAGCGGGAAGAAATCCTGCCCGTCCTTGACCGACTTGGCGGCCGTGACGGCGCACAGGACGACCGTCTCGCCGTAGGTCGCGAGCACCGCGCCGTCGGCCTGGCGGGCAACGCGGCCCGTTTCGAGCGTCAGCGTCTTGCCGCCCCACTCGATTTCGACTTTCTTCATATTGAACATCTAGTTTCCTTAACTCCCGCGCGCCCTATGCGGCGGGGGCCTCTTGTGCGGGCATTATCGCCCGCTTGTGCCGGACCCCTATGGTCCGTCCCCGTTGCCCGCCGGATTGCAGGCGCCGGATATGCGAAGCGGCCCCGCAGGGCCGCTTGGCGTTACTTGCGAAGACCCAGCTTCGCGATAAGTGCGCTGTAGCGCGCTTCGTCTTCCCGCTTGAGATAATCGAGAAGCGAGCGGCGCTTGTTGACCAGCATCAGCAGGCCGCGGCGCGAATGGTTGTCCTTCGCGTGCGTCTTGAAATGCTCGGTGAGGTTGACGATCCGCTCGGTGAGGATCGCGACCTGCACCTCGGGCGAACCCGTATCGCCCTTCTTCTGGGCGTTGTCCTTGATGATTTCCTGCTTGCGCTCGGCGGTCACCGACATCGTTCACTCCTTCATAAAATCACAGGTTGAAGCCGCGGACCACCCGGAGCTCGTCTCCGGAAAGCTCCACCAGCGCGACCGGAACCCGTCCGTCCGTTGCAAGATGAAGCCCTGGCCTAGCGGCGATCCCGACCAGCTTTCGCCCCTGGCGGAGCGCCCCTGCCTGATCGGGAGTGACAGAGAGAGCCGGGATGTCGTCCAGCCCCGCCGTCAATGGCAGGAGGTGTTGTTCAAGGGAGCGGCCCTTAGCGGCTTCGCCCAATTTGTCCAGCGAAATCGCGGCATCGAGGCCGAACGGGCCGGCCCGGGTCCGCCGCAACATGGTGACATGGCCGACCGTATCAAGCGCATAAGCGATGTCGCGCGCTAGGCTGCGAATATAGGTGCCTTTGGAAACGCGGGCGGAGAGGGTGATGTGATCGACAGGGTCGTACCTCGCTCCCGATACCAACATCAGATCATGAATTTTGACACGGCGAGCATCCAAGAACACGGTCGCACCGCTCCGGGCCAAATCATAAGCCCGGTGGCCATCAATTTTCAGAGCCGAATAGGCTGGCGGTACCTGCTCGATTTCGCCGATAAAATCGACGAGCACATGCTCCACCGCGGCGAAATCGGGAAGCGTAGCCGATCTTGAAACGACCTCGCCCTCCATATCCAGCGTGTCCGTTTCCTCCCCGAAGCGGATCGTGAAGTCATAGGCCTTGTCGCTATCCAGCATTCGGCCGGCCAGCTTGGTTGCCTCGCCAAGCGCCACGGGCAGTACGCCGCTCGCCAGCGGGTCGAGCGTGCCGCCATGGCCCACCTTTACCTTGGGATAGCCCCCCTCGCGCAGCGCGCGCTTGACTGCGCCGACCGTTTGGGTCGAGCCTGTGCCAACAGGTTTGTCGATGATCAGCCAGCCATGCATTTCGGCGCCTTTAGCGCCGGCGGCTGTGCAAGTCAGCCGTTCTGGCCTTCGTCGTCGGTTTCAGCCGTATCCGCCTCCTCCGTGTCGATCGCGCGACGAATGCCGGCGGGAGAAGCGAGATCCGCCGGCAAGGGCGGCACCTTGGCCTGACCGGTGGCGATGAGCGCCAAGGCGGTGAAGAGCGGACTGACCATGACGTAAACCCCCAACGCCCCGAATCCTCCGGGGCGTCACGCGATATGGGTCGCATTTGCGACTCTTCAATGACTCATTCGGCGGCTTTCGTAGCCGCACGGGTCAAAGTGAGGCGGAGCTGTTCGCCGTCGACTTCGGCGATCCGGTCCATATAGTGGCGCCGACAGAGCGAGACGTAGCGGTCATTGCCGCCGATCTCGGTTTGCGCGCCCTGCTTGACCGCGCGACCGTCCCTATCGACGCGCAGGTTCATCGTCGCCTTGCGTCCACAGTCGCAGACCGCCTTCAGCTCGACCAGGCTGTCGGCAAGGGCGAGCAGATGCGCACTGCCTTCGAACAGGTTCGCCTGGAAATCGGTACGCAGGCCGTAGGCGAGGACGGGAATGCCCAGTTCGTCGCAGATCGAGGCGAGCTGGACGACCTGGGCGCGAGTCAGGAACTGGGCCTCGTCGATCAGGATGCAATGCAGCGGCCGCGTCTTCAGTTCCGTCTCGACTGCCGCGCGAATGTCGGTGCCGCGTTCATAGACATGGGCGCCGGCGTCCAGCCCGATGCGCGAGGCGATGATCCCGTGGCCGGCGCGATCGTCAAACGCTGCGGTCCACAACATCGTATCCATGCCGCGCTCGCGATAATTGAAATCGGCCTGCAACAGGGTGGTCGATTTCCCAGCGTTCATCGAAGCGTAGTAGAAATAGAGCTTGGCCACGCGCGCATTTGTAGCGTGCGCCGCCGGCTTGGGAAGACGCGATCAGTCGCGTCGGGAGGGCGGCCCTTCAGACAAGGTCACGCTGTCGACGAAACAGCGCCAGCCATCGGCGGATATGGTGCTGTTGCGATCGAAAATCCCGCCCGGCGAACTGTTGAGCCCAAGCCGCGCCGTCGCGGTCAGGCGCGGGCATTCCTCCCGCATGCGGGCATAATACCAGCGGCCGTCATAGGCACGGATATAGACGCCCTGGCGCGGGTCCGTGACGGTTTCCAGCAGCGCGCCGATATTGCGGATGCGGGCTTCGGCCGGTGCCTCCGGCGTGACGGCGAACGCGGGGGTGATGGCGGCGGCGGAAATGGCGGCGGCGAGGGCAAGGCGGGCGATCATCAGCGAGGCTCCTGTTCGCGAAATCGACTCAGGCCTTATTGTCTGACGCATGAATGTTGCCTGAGTGTGGCCATTCATCGGCGAGGATCGAGAACAGGACGGTGTCGCGGACATGCCCGGTCCACGTCACCCGGTCCTGCCGCATCACGCCTTCCCGCACCGCACCGAGCTTCGCCATCGCGCTTTGGCTGCGGCCGTTGCGCGCATCGACGCGAAATTCGATCCGGCGAAAACCGCAATCGAAGGCACGCTCGATCATCAGGTTCTTCACCCGGCGATTGAAACCAGTCCCGCGCAAAGCGGGCCGATAATAGGTGCAACCGATTTCCAGCACACCGCGATCGGTATCGATGCCGATGAAGCTCGACATACCGGCCAGATCATTGCCGCTGAACACGGCAAAGCAGCACCAGTCCGCATTCGCGCGGATGATATCGAAGCGGGTATCGAAATGATCCGGATCGAATGAGGCGGAATAGATTGCCCAGATATCGAGATCTTCTGCGCATGCCGCACCCAGTTCGGCGCGATGTGCTTCGGCGAGCGGCTCCAGCCGAACGTCGCCGTCCGTCATGGTGGCGCCGAGGTTGGTCATTGCGTCTCGGCGTTGCACCAGGGGGCATCGCCGATCATGCCCTCGGCGGGATCGAACGTCGCTGGGTCGATCCCGTCCAGCGTCGGACGCGCCATCCGGGCCAGCCTCCGCGACACGGTACGATCGCTGTCCTGATCGATATAGCCCGCCGTGAGCCGGGCGCGCCTGGTAAGATAGTTGATGCTGGTGGTCGTCATGCAGCCGCCGGAAACGCCGGACGCATCATATCCGATCAGCTGCATGGCCCCGCCATCCCAGCGGAAACGGTAGGTCGCCATGCCGCGCAAATGCTCGAAGGAGAGGACCAGGCTGCCGCGTTCGATCCGGATCGTGTCCGCATTCGGCGGCACGTCGCCGCTCGATTCCGGCCGGGCATTGTCGAACAAGACGCGATTGCTGACTGCCAGTCGATAGCCGCCCGCCGGTTCGGCAAAGGCGACGAGCACGACATGCGAGGCTGGTTCGCCTGCCGATCCCGCGTATCCGATCAAAATCGCCAGATCGGTCCTGCCGTCGCCGTTGAGATCTGCCGCCTGCTGTCCTGTGAGTGTCCAGCCGGAGGGAATAAAGCTGGCAGCGTCGGCAGCGCGCTGCGGCAACCTGGGGTGATCGACCGTGGACGCGGCAGCCGGCTGGATCGCAGTAGTTACGGTCCATCCCGCCACGAACATGCCGAACAGCCCGGCCCGAACTCTATTCGCCATCATTCGGCTCCAGATCCCGCGCCACCTTGGGGTCGCGCAGCAGCTTGTCGATATGGCTACCCTCGTCGAAGCTCTCGTCCAGCAGGAATTTGATCCGGGCGGCATATTTGGTGTTCACCCGCCGCGCGACCTCGCTCTGGAGATAGGCGGTGTTGGTCCGCAGCGCCTTCAGCACGGCCTCGGCATCGCCGCCGAGCAGCGGCATGACAAAGACGGTGGCATGGCGGAGGTCCGGCGACATGCGCACTTCGGTGATCGAGACGCTATGGCTGGCCAAAGTCGCGTCATGCACATCGCCGCGCATCAGAATGTCGCTGAGCGCATGGCGCACCTGTTCGCCGACGCGCAGCAGGCGGACGGAGCGGCCCTCGGGGGTTTCGTTGTGGCGCATCGTTCAACTCACGTACCAGAAAACGGGGAGCAGGCAGGTTACCGCCCAAAGGAAGCAGCCTTCCTTGGCGCAGCCGGAAATATTCTCGGCGTTGCGACCGTCCTGTCGCCGTTCCTCTCCGATATCCTCGTCAGTGGACCAGCGCTGCTTCGTCACAGAATCCGTTCGCGCTCCTCGATCTCGAAGGTCTCGAGGAAGTCGCCCGGCTTGATGTCGGTGTGGCTTTCGAAGGTCACACCGCATTCGAGGCCGGCGCGCACTTCGGGCACGTCGTCCTTGAAGCGCCGCAGCGAGGCGATCGATCCGTTGTAGATGATCACGTCGTCGCGCATGATGCGCGCCTTCAGCGCCTTGCGGATATAGCCTTCGACGACCAGCAGGCCGGCCGCGCGGCCATGCTTGCCGGCGGAGAAGACCTCGCGGATTTCGGCGCGGCCGACGACATTCTCGATGATCAGCGGGCCGATCTTGCCGGCCATCGCCGCCTTCACAGCGTCCGTCAGATCATAGATGACGTCGTAATATTGCATCGCGACGCCCTGCCGGGCCGCGATCTCGCGCGCCTTGGCGTTGGCGCGAACGTTGAAACCGATGATCGGCGCACCGGAGGCCCCGGCGAGCGTCACGTCGCTCTCGGTGATGCCGCCGACGCCGGCATGGAGCACGCGGGCTTTGATGTCCTCGTTGGAAATCTTGTTGACGGCCGCGACGATCGCTTCGACCGAACCCTGCACGTCACCCTTGATGACCAGCGGGAATTCGACCGCCTGCTTCTCCTTGAGCGCCGAGAACATCGTGTCGAAGCTGGCGGGCGCGGAGGTCGTGCGCTTCTTGTCGATGACGCCCTGGCGATAGGCCGCGACCTCGCGGGCGCGTGCCTCGTTCTCGACCACGGTCAGCGTGTCGCCCGCGGAGGGGACGCCTCCGAGACCCAGTACCTCGACCGGGACGCTCGGCCCGGCTTCCTTCACCTGGCGGCCGTGATCGTCGATCATCGCCCGGACCTTGCCGGAGATCGGGCCGGCGACGAAGATGTCGCCGACGCGCAGCGTTCCGCGCTGAACCAGCACGGTTGCCAGCGGACCGCGACCCTTGTCGAGCTTGGCCTCGACCACGGCGCCTTCGGCGGCGCGATCCGGATTGGCCTTGAGTTCAAGCAGTTCGGCTTGAAGCTGGATCGCATCCAGCAACTTGTCGAGATTGGTCTTCTGCAGGGCCGACACCTCGACGTCCTGCACGTCGCCGCCCATATCCTCGACCACCACTTCGTGCTGGAGCAGCTCCTCGCGGACTTTCTGCGGCTTGGCGCCCGACTTGTCGATCTTGTTGATCGCCACGATCATCGGCACGCCAGCCGCCTTGGTATGGGCAATCGCTTCGATCGTCTGAGGCTTCAGGCCGTCATCTGCCGCCACCACAAGGATGACGATGTCGGTGACGTTCGCGCCGCGCGCGCGCATCTCCGTGAAGGCCTCATGCCCCGGCGTATCGAGGAAGGTGACCTTGGACTTGTCCTTCAGCGTCACCTGATAGGCGCCGATATGCTGGGTGATGCCGCCGGCCTCGCCAGGGGCAACGCTGGCGCCACGGATCGCGTCGAGCAGCGAGGTCTTGCCGTGATCGACATGGCCCATGATCGTGACAACGGGCGGGCGCGGCTTCAGCGTGTCTTCGGCATCCACGTCCGTCTCGGTCTGGATGTCGATATCGCTGTCGCTGACGCGTTTGATGTTGTGGCCGAACTCGGTGACGAGCAGCTCGGCCGTGTCCTGGTCAATCGTCTGGTTGACGGTGACGACCATACCCATCTTGAACAGCGCTTTGACCAGATCGGCACCGCGCTCCGCCATGCGGTTCGCGAGCTCGCCGACAGTGATCGATTCGGGCACCTGCACGTCGCGAATCTGCTTGGCGGCCGGGCCGGATTGGACGTGCGAGCGACGTTCCTTTTCACGGGCGCGCTTGAGTGCGGCAAGGCTGCGCGCGCGCGCATCGCCGCTGTCGTCCAGCGCACGCGTGACGGTGAGCTTCCCGGACTGGCGGCGATCGTCACGGCCGCGCGCGGGGCGGGCCGGCTCGGGGCGCTTGACCGGCGTGAAGGCCTGGCGGGGCGGTCGGGCATGCGCCGGGCGGCGCTCGCCTTCCTCCGCTGCCGCAGCGGGAGCGGCAGGCGCGGGCTGTGCGACGGTCTGTTCGGCTTCCTCGGCGGCGCGCCTGGCCTCTTCCTCGGCCTTGATCCGGGCTTCTTCTTCAGCCCGCTTGTTGTCCTCGGCACGACGCTTCTCGTCCTCGGTCGCGGCCTTGGCCTGCTTGTCCTCGCGCCGGCGCGCTTCCTCGAGAGAGGCCAGACGCGCTTCCTCGGCCTCGCGCAGCAACCGCTCCTGCAGCTCCTTGCGGGTTTCGGTGGACACGGCGGGCCGCGGTGCGGGCTTCGGCGCCGGTTCCGGCGCGCGCGCGGCAGGTGCGGGCGCTGGCGGCGGCGCGACAGGCTCGGAGGGCGGCGCAGCCTCTTCACCTGGACGGCCCAGGATACGGCGCTTCTTCACCTCGACGACGACGGTGTTCGAGCGGCCGTGGCTGAAGCTCTGCTTCACCTTGCCGGTCTCCACCGTGCGCTTCAGGCCCAGCGGCGCCCGCGTTCCCAGTTTCGGCTTGTCCGTCGAATCGCTCACTCGAAATCCTTCATTCATTCAATATCGGACGCAGCCGCCGCATCCGCGGAAACGGCCTCTAGCCCAGCATCACGTCCGATGAAAGCGCGCCACCGCGCAATCGCGTGCGAAACACGCTTCGCGGCAGCCCGGTCCACAATGGCGATATGTACCACATTGTCGCGGCCCAGTGCCAACGACAATATGGCCCTCGCCAACGGCAAAACCAACCCCCGCTGCCCCGAACCTTCGGTCTCGGAGCCGACGCGCCAGGCCTGGTCCAGCTTGCGATTGCCTTCTTCGCCGGCGTCGGCGGCATGGAGCAGGAGGTGGACCTGCCCGCGCCGCGCCGCCGTTTCGATCTTCTCGCTGCCCGTGGCGAGATTGCCGGCCCGTGCCTCCAGCCCGAGCCGGTCAAGCAAGGCCTGCCGCAGCGCCGCCTCGATCCGTTCGCCCAGATCCGTCGGGACGGCGATGTCGTTCGTCTTGAACGCCCGCCCGAGCGCGCCTCTGAGCTTGCCCTTGGCCAGCGCGATATCGAGCGCAGGGCGATCGACACCGATCCACGCGCCCCGCCCAGGCGCTTTGGCGCGCACATCGGGAAGCACCTCTCCGTCGGGAGACAAGGCAAGTCGGATCAGATCATCCCGTGTCCCGGTCTCCCGGGTCAGGACGCACATACGCTCCGGCGAATGTCTTTCGCTTAGCGTGTCATTGGGGAGTTTCCGCAACAGCGTCCTCCCCCTTGACGTCCTCGTCCTCGAACCAGTGGGCGCGGGCGGCCATGATGATCTCGTTGCCCTGCTCCTCCGTCAGGCCATATTCGCCAAGCACGCCGCCCTTGTCCTCGGGCCGGTTGTTCGGTTCGCGCTGGCGGCGCTGCTCCGGGCGCTTCTTCTGGATAAGCTCATCGGTGGCGAGATCGGCCAAGTCGTCGAGCGTGCGGATATTCGCCTTGCCGAGCGTGACCAGCATCGCCTCGGTGAGATAGGGCATCTCGGCCAGAGCATCCTCGACGCCGAGCGCGCGGCGCTCGTCGCGGTTCGCGGCCTCGCGGCGCTCCAGCGCCTCGGCGGCGCGGTTCTGCAGTTCGGCCGCCAGCTCTTCGTCGAAGCCTTCGATCGTCGAAAGCTCCTCGGCCTCGACATAGGCGACCTCTTCCAGCGCGCCGAAGCCCTCGGCGACGAGCAGTTGGGCCAGCGTCTCGTCGACATCCAACTCGTTCTGGAACATCTCGGAGCGTTCGATGAACTCGCGCTGGCGCTTCTCGCTCGAGTCCGCCTCGGTCATGATGTCGATGGCGGAGCCGGTGAGCTGGCTGGCGAGGCGGACATTCTGGCCGCGGCGGCCGATGGCGAGGCTGAGCTGATCGTCGGGGACGACCACCTCGATACGGCTCTCTTCCTCGTCGATGACGACGCGAGCGACCGTGGCAGGCTGCAGTGCGTTGACGATGAAAGTCGCGGTGTCCTCGCTCCACGGGATGATGTCGATCTTTTCGCCCTGCAGCTCCTGCACCACGGCCTGGACCCGCGAGCCCTTCATGCCGACGCAGGCGCCGACCGGATCAATCGAGCCGTCATGGCTGATCACGCCGATCTTGGCGCGGCTCCCCGGATCGCGGGCCGCGGCCTTGATCTCGATGATGCCGTCGTAGATCTCCGGCACTTCCTGCGCGAACAGCTTCTTCATGAATTCGGGATGGGCGCGCGACAGGAAGATCTGCGGCCCGCGATTTTCCCGCACGACGCGCAGGATGATCGAGCGGACCCGATCGCCGACGCGCAGCAGTTCGCGCGGGATCTGCTGGTCGCGGCGGATCACGCCTTCGGCACGGCCCAGATCGACCACGACATGGCCGAACTCGACGCGCTTGACGACGCCGGTGATGATCTCGTTGCCGCGGTCCTTGAATTCTTCGAACTGGCGCTCGCGCTCGGCATCGCGAACCTTCTGGAAGATGACCTGTTTGGCGGCCTGCGCGGCGATGCGGCCGAACTCGATCGGCGGGAGCGGATCGACGATATAGTCGCCCAGCGCCGCATCTTTCTGCAGCTTCTGCGCGTCCTCCAGATTCACCTGCTTGAAGTAATCATCGACCTCTTCGACCACCTCGACGACGCGCCACAGGCGCAAGTCGCCGCTATTGGGGTCGAGTTTGGCGCGGATGTCGTTCTCGGCGCCGTAGCGGGCGCGGGCGGCGCGCTGGATCGCGTCCTCCATCGCCTCGATGACGATGCCCTTGTCGATCAGCTTCTCGCGCGCGACGGCGTCGGCGATGGCGATCAGCTCGGCCTTGTTGGCGGAAATCGCGCCGGGAGCTTCGGTGGCCATGATCTCAGTCCTGTCCTTCTTCCTGAAGTTCTTCGAATGTCTCCGCGCCGGCCGTGTCGAGCGGCGCCGTCGCGGCGATGAGTCGGTCGTTCAAGACCAGTTTCGCCCCCGCCACATTTGCAAAGGGCACCCGGGTCTCGCCGAGATTGGGCACGTCGACGAGAATGTCGCCATCCTCCCAGCCGATCAGCGCGCCGTTAAATTGTTTGCGGCCGTCTGTCTTCTCGATCAGGTTGATCCGCGCCTCATGACCCCGCCAGTCGGTGAAATCCTGTGGTCGGGTCAGCGGGCGGTCGATGCCGGGCGAACTGACCTCGAGCCGATAGCCGCCCTCGATAGGGTCGGCCCCCTCCGCCTCCAGCGCGTCGAACCGGTCGGACAGTCGCCGCGACAATCGCTCGCAATCGGCCAGATCGAGCTGACGGGTGTCGGGGCGCTCGGCCATGATCTGCAAGGTCGGATCGTCCTTCCCGCCGATCATCTTGACGCGCACCAGCGCGAAGCCCTCGGCTTCGGCCTCCGGCTCGATGATCCTCGTCAATGCGGGGATGTCCGCCATCCGTGTTCCTGCAAAAGTAAAACATCCTCGTGCCGGCCCCGTTTCCGGGACCAGCCTCAACATGTTTGACGATGTCGAGAAAGGCAGAGGCCATATAGGGGAGGCGAGGGAAGGGGGCAAGCGGCGAATGGCAGTGCCCCGTGCCACGCGCCGCCAGCATCGCTCTATCCACCCGGAATCGTACAAATCACAACTTTATCACGCTTTCATCACCGTGCCGATGTAGCCGGTCCCGGCCAATCCCTACACCCTGCGCTGGCATGACGACATGTAACAGGGAGGTTGAAATGACGAACATATCCAACACGTTCGCTCGGGTGCACAGAGCTCGCTCCACATTGCTCGGCAGCGTCCTTCTGGGCGCGGTGGCCGCGATGATGGCGTTGCCGACCATGGCGCGCGCCGATCCAACGCCGGAATGCAATGAGGGGCCGGATGTGGCGTCTACCGAATGCGGCGCGGATTCCACCACGACCGGCAGCTTCGCGACTGCAGTCGGCAATTCCAGCGAAGCCGCACAGCTTTCAACAGCGGTTGGGGCGGGCAGTTTGGCCAATGGCGGTGGCAGTACGGCGACAGGTGCATTCAGCATTGCTGCCGGATTGCGCAGCACGGCCGTCGGCATCGATGCCTTTGCGTTTCAAGACAGAAGTACCGCGTTGGGCACAGATGCGTTGGCAGAGGGCGAGCGCTCGCTCGCGATAGGCAATGCCGCCAGCGCGTCCGGGCCGGGGGCGATCGCAGTCGGCGATGCCACTGTCGCGTCGGCTCTCAATTCCACCGCGATGGGGCAAGGCTCCCAGGCGATCGGAATCGCGTCATCGGCAATCGGTCATAATAGCAGTGCCACGGCCCTGGCGGCTTCCGCTTTCGGCGTCGCTTCGCAAGCGACGGGGACCGCCTCAACGGCTTTGGGCCGATTGGCCAACGCATCAGGTGAAGCCGCGACAGCGGTGGGAGCCACATCCTCGGCGACCGGGGACCAGTCCTTCGCTGCCGGCAATGGCGCCGCCGCCTCCGGTCAGGGTGCGATCGCGATCGGTGATGCCACGGTTTCATCCGGTCTTAACGCCACCGCCATGGGCCAAGGCTCGCAGGCGACGGCGATCGCTTCGACCTCGGTCGGCCATAATAGCCGCGCGACTGCGCTGGCCAGTTCGGCCTTCGGCGTCGGTTCGCAAGCGACAGCGCTCGGCACCACCGCCGTCGGGCGCCTGGCAGAAGCATCGGGGGAAGGCTCGACGTCGGTCGGCGCGGGTTCCAACGCCACTTTCGCCGCCTCGACGGCGGTCGGCGCGGGCGCAACGACGACTGCTGCCAATCAGGTGGCTCTGGGTGGCAACGGCAGTGCGGTCCGGATCGGCGACATCGCTGCCAGTACCGCCGCGCAGGCCGGTGCCGTTTCGGTGATGACGGTTGATGCCAACGGCGTGGTCGGCCGCAACTCGGCCCTTCTGCCCAGTATAGGTGCGCTGCAGGCCGCCCAGAATCTGATGGCCAGCCAGATCGACAACCTGTTTGATCTTCGCGATCTCGACCGACGGGACATGCGTCAGGGCGTCGCGGCGGCCGTGGCGATGGGTCATGCGCCGATGCCTTCGGCGCCGGGGCGGACATCCTATGTCCTTAACGGCTCGACCTTCCGGGGCGAGTTCGCACTCGGCGGCTCCATCGTCCATCGTCTCGATGGGGAAACACCGTTCGCGCTGGGCGTCGGTTTTTCCTTTGCGGGCAATAAGAATAATGCCTTCCGTGTTGGTGTGGCCGGCGAATTCTGATTGGCTCGGCGGGTGCAGCGTCGCTTCGCCCGCCCCCGCTCAGCCGGGACGGCGATAATCCGGTACGGTCCCGGTCGCGCGCCAATACTGTTCAAGGCCGATCCGGTCCAACAACGCCGCGAAGCGCGGCTCGGGCCATAGTGAAGCCATATGCGGCATGAACAGGAAATGCGTGTAGCGGCGCTGATATCGTTCCGGCGGCGCGATCTCGGGCCCGAGATCGCTCGCCGGGCCGCCAAAATAATAACGCTCCATCATGGCCATTGCGAGGTTTGGTTGTCCCAGCAGGACCAAAACGGGCGCCGTTGTGGGAATGGATCCTATCGTCGCTATTATTGCGCGCTGATCGGCCAGGCTGGCGGCGATGTCGGCGGGATCGCCCCGTTCGACGGCTCGGGCCAGCACAAGCCGGGCCTGAACGCCGTCCGACCGGAGACGTTCGGGTCGCGTTTCGGGATTCATTACGAACGCGGCGGCGGCGGCAGGGCGCCGATTGAACAGCAAAAAGCTGAATTTGAGGCTCCAGGGAAGGAAGTTGCCCGGCCAGCGAGCCACGGCGGCGTCGAGCACGGTTTCCGCCTCATGTAAGCGCCCGACAGTCCACAAGGCACGGGCATAGGTTACATGCGGGATCGGGATGAAAGGTTCGATCTCCAACTGCCGCTCGGTGTGCGGGAGGCCGTCGCGCCATCGTCCTGTCTCATAGCGAGTGAGGCCGAGCTGACCCTGGACGAACCAGTGATGGGGATGATCGCGTTGGATGTGCAGCAGGTCACGTTCGATTCGCTGCCAGTTGCGGAAATAGGGATCGATCATGGCCAAAGCGATCGCCGCGTCGGCATTACCGGAATCGAGCGAAAGCGCCCGGTTGGCAGCGGATTCGATCAGGCCCGGCAGACTGTCCAGCTCTCCTTCCGCATAGCCTTCCAGGACATGGCGATAGGACAAGGCCAGACCACCCCAGGCGTCGGCGTAGAGCGGATCGATCTGGGTCGCCTGGCGGAAGAAGGAAATGGCCTGGCGCACCTGTTCGGGCACGCCCTGGCGCTGCGCGTGCTGGCCGCGCCGGTGGAATTCCAGCGCCTCTGGGTGCGGCACATGCCCTTCCTGTCGCCATAGCCACGCTCCCGTCGCGCCGAGTCCGGCCAGCGCCGAGCAGACGGCGACGAACTGCCGTCTCGACAGGCGGGGAGGCGAGTTCGGTTCATCGTCGTCCGCGTCGGCGAGAGCGAGGGGGAGCAGTTCGCGGTCATCCACCGGCCAGGGCGGCGACAGGTCCGGCGCGGCGGCGGCTTCCGCCTCGCCGACCACGACCATGCGATAGCCGACCTTGGTGATGGTCTCGAGCAGGAAGGACTCGAGGCCGAGTTCCGCGGCCAGCTGGCGGATACGGGAAATGACGCGATTGATCGCATTCTCGCCGACGATACGACCGTTCCAGCAACGCTCGATCAATTCGTCGCGTGAAATTACCGCACCGCGCGCCTGGGCGAGCAGCACCAGCACCTGCATCACCCTCGGTTCAAGCGTTACCACGCAATTGCCGCGCGACACCCTGCGGCGCGGTGGGTCGACCAACACTTCGCCGAATTGAAAGGGCGGCACATGCGCCAGCTTTATGGTGCGCGATTCCTCCGCCAACGGCACTCCACCCCCTTCAATCGCACGTTATCCGCCGAGGGTAGGAAAGGCGAGCGCGCAGGTGAGCCTTGCTATGGTGCCACTTTTGCGCATCAGCAATTGCGCTCCTATTCGTGGCCCCAGGGCGCGGGCGGCGGCGTCACCGGGCGCGTAAGGTCGAACTCGACACGCAGGAAGCGGTTCGGCCGGCGCAGTTCATAGGCGTAAATTTGCCCTGGAATGACCTCGACGGCCCAGACATTGGTTGCCGATTGCGGGATGTCCTGGGCGACGAACAGATCGCGGGAGAACTGGTCGGCCGGGAATTCCTGGCGCGTCGCGGTGCCGGCATTTGCGGTGTCGCCGCCATATTGGGTGAGCACGTCCTCGCTGCCGTCTTCGTGGCGATGATCGTGTTTGAGGCGCAGGCCCTCTGCGGTGCGGGTGATGACCCAGGTGCGTGAGCGGTCCTCGCCGACATGGAAGGGGACGCGCACATCGTCCGGCGCGCATTGGCGGACATGCATGACCAACCGGTTCGACGCGAAATCGCGGTCCGCCTCGTCGGTCGTGACGACCCGTCCTTCATAGGCATTGCCGCACAGGGCGTTGAGCGCGGCCATGAACTGGCCTTGTGGATCCGAACTTCCCTGGGCGGTGGCGCAGGCGGGAAGGGCGATGGCCGCAGCTGCGGCGAGTGACAGGGTCTGTTTCATGGCGCCCACCCTATCGCGGGGGTCGCACAATGCAAATCGGCTGGCTATCACGGCACCAGTCGCGATCCGGGGCGTTCCCCCGGCACCAGCTACACAGGAGCCTTCCCATGCGCGCTTTTCGCACCGTCCTGCTTCCCGCCCTGGTCCTGATCGGCTGCACGGCCGCCAGCGAATCGGGCAATGCCGGCCAGGCTCCGGCGGCCGCTTCGGACGGGCGTCCATTCGCGGTGGAGGAGATCGCGCAGTTCAATGAGCCCTGGGCGATGACCTTTCTGCCCGGTGGCCGCCAGGCGCTGATTACGGAACGGCCGGGCGCGTTGAAGCTGTGGACGGTCGGCGGTGGTGCGATCGATGTCGCGGGTGTGCAGGCGGTCGAGCATGGCGGGCAGGGCGGCCTGGGCGATGTGATCGTCCACCCGGATTTCGCCAACAACAATATCATTTACCTCAGCTATGCCGAAGCGGGCGAGGGCGGCACCCGTCATGCGGCGGTCGGCCGGGGCCGATTGATCGTAGAGGGCGATTCGGCGCGGCTCGACGGCTTCCAGGTGATCTGGCGGCAGGAACCGGGCTTCACCGGGCGTGGCCATTATGGCCACCGTCTCGCTTTCTCGCCGGACGGGCAGTTTCTCTACATCAGCTCGGGCGAGCGCCAGCAATTCGATCCGGCGCAGGATCGCAACTCCAATGCCGGCAAGATCGTGCGGCTGAGCGACACGGGCGGCGTGCCGTCCGACAATCCGTTCTACGATCAGGGCCGGATCATCTCGCAGGTCTGGAGCCTCGGCCATCGCAACCCGCTCGGTCTTGCCTTCGACGCGCAGGGGCGCTTGTGGAATGTGGAGATGGGGCCGCAAGGCGGCGACGAGCTGAACCTTGTCGAGCGCGGCGCCAATTACGGTTATCCCACCGTCTCCAACGGCGATCATTATGACGGTCGGCCGATCCCGAACCACGACACACGGCCGGAATTCAGTGCGCCGAAGATTACCTGGACGCCGGTTATCTCGCCTTCCAGCCTGATCTTCTATTCGGGGGACATGTTTCCGCAATGGCAGGGCAGCGCCTTCATCGGCGGCCTTTCCAGCAGGTCGCTGGTTCGTGTCACCTTCGATGGCGATACGGCCCGTGAGGCCGAGCGGTACGACATGGGCCAGCGCATCCGCGAGGTCGAACAGGGGCCGGACGGGTCGCTCTATCTGCTCGAGGACCAGCGCGAAGGTTCGGGCGGGCGTCTGTTGCGGCTTACGCCCGCATCCTAGACGAGTCGCTGGAGCGCGATCACGACCGTCGCGATGATCGCGGCGAATGCGATAAGGCTCAGGGTGATGAACGACCGGTAGACGCGGCCGGTCGAGATCTGGACCGCGCCGTTCACCGCGCTGACGATGCCGAGCGCCAGGATCGCCCAGAACATCCAGAGGATCGCCTGCGCCTGATCGGCGGTGCCGTCGAAGCGGTTACCTGCTGCCGTGGTTTCACCCGGCTGGGCGAGAGACGGCCCCATGAACCAGAGGATGGCCGCCATCATCCCGATCAGCAGCAGCCCCGCGATCAGCGAGGCCCAGCCGCGCAGGCCGGATTCGCGCACATGCCGCATTGGTCCGCCGCATTTGGGGCAAGTCTCGGTCCTGCCCTCGACGATCTTGCCGCAGGCGGTATCGAGGCAGGTATAGACGGGTCCGGCCATGATCGGTTTTCCCCGAAACGTCGTATCGACGAGGAGCATAGCCCGTCCGCTCAGGCGCGGCGATAGCGGAAATACCAGACTTCGCGGCCCTCGCGCCGGGCCTTGGCCTCGTAACGCGTCTCGGGCCAGCCGCCGGGGCGGGTGAGGAAATCCCGCGCGCTTTCCGCCAGCCATTCGAAATCTGTGCGCTGCCCCATCACCATCATCGCCCAGCGGCAATAGGTCGGGTCGTCGGTACCGAGCCGGAACTCGCCGTCCGGCCGCAGCTTTGCCGCGATCAGGTCGAGCGGGCCGTGATTGACCATCCGTCGCTTGGCGTGCCGCGCCTTGGGCCAGGGATCGGGATGGAGAAGATAGACGAAGCGCAGGCTCGCGTCCGGCAGCCGCGCCAGTACCTCCAGCGCATCGCCCATGTGGAGGCGGACATTGGCGAGATGCTTCTCGCGGACATGGCCGAGCGCGGTGGCGACGCCGTTCAGGAAGGGCTCGCAGCCGATGAAGCCGTGATCGGGCAGCAGATCAGCGCGATAGGCGAGATGCTCGCCGCCGCCGAAGCCGATCTCGAAATGAAGCGGGCAATCGTGACCGAACAGGTTGGCCGCGTCGATCGGCCCGTCCTCCGGCACGCTGAGCGCAGGCAACAGCTCCTCGATCAGCGCCGCCTGGCCCTGGCGGAGCGGACGGCCCTTGGAGCGGCCGTAGAGGCGGCGGATGGTGGTGGGATCGTTCATGGTCAGCTCAGTCGCGCGCTGCTATCCTGCCTGCCATGAGAGTCGCAAGCTGTATCGCCACTGTCTTGTGCGCGGTGGCCGCTCCCGCTCTGGCGACAAGCACGATATCGTGTCGTTCGACGACCAGCCCGACCGACGGGCCTGCCCTGTTCCTCGTCGTCGGCGCGGGTGGGATCGTCCAGGCGCGGCTGAACGAGAGCGGGGCGTCCTTCACCACCGGCCAAAGCGATGGCGCGCCGATGATCGCTCAGTCCTGGCTCGATCGCGACCAGCTCAAGATCGACATCCTCGACGGCAATGCCGACGAACGTATCGTGCGGCTCGATACGCGGCGGGCCGGCACGGGCTATACCGGCATTCTCATTCTGCACGGTCGGCAGTGGCGCGTACGCTGCCAGGAGAGCGGCTAGGGTCATTGGGGGTGAAATTTTCCCGGAGGCTTGTTAGACTGATCCATCTCTACATCATTGTCTGAAGGAGGCTCTCATCGCCGACCTGATCGGAATGACCGTCACCGACCAAGCCTGGCTCCAAACCCTGATCTCGCTGTCGCTGCTGATCCTGCTGGCCTGGATCGGCAACTGGATCGCCAAGAAGATCGTCCTCAAGATCATCGGGCGGCTGATCGCCCATTCGCCGATCGGCGAGGAAGCCGGCGCCGTCACCCGGATCGTGAAGCGGTTGGCGAATCTCGTGCCCACGCTCATCGTCAGCACCGGGATCCTCGCGGTTCCGCATCTGCCCCCTTGGGCGCCCATTCTGGTCCGTAATGTTGCGACCGGTTTTGCGATTCTGACCATCGCGCTGGCGATCGGCGCGGCGATGGACCTCGGCAATCATGTCTATAGCCGTCGTCCGAATGCCGGCTCACGGCCGATCAAGGGCTATGTACAGGTCGGCAAGATCGTCATCTTCTGTATCACGGCGATTTTGATCGTCGCGGCACTGATCGATCGGTCCCCGATCCTGCTCTTCTCCGGTCTCGGCGCGATGGCCGCCGTGCTGATGCTGGTGTTCAAGGACACGATCCTGTCACTGGTCGCCTCCGTCCAGCTCACCTCCAACGACATGTTGAGGGTCGGCGACTGGATCGAGATGCCGAAATATGGCGCCGACGGCGATGTGATCGATATCGCGCTGCACACGGTGAAGGTGCAGAACTGGGATCTGACGATCACCACCATCCCGACCCACAAGCTGATCGAGGATTCGTTCAAGAACTGGCGCGGCATGTCCGAATCGGGCGGGCGGCGGATCAAGCGGCCGTTGATGATCGATCAGAACAGCGTCCGTTTTCTGAGCGACGCGGAGGTGGACAATCTGGAGAGGTTCGCGTTGATCCGGCCCTATCTGGATGCGAAGGAAGCGGAGATCGCGGCCTGGAACCTAGCCAATCCGGACAGCGCCGAAGCAGTGAATGCGCGACGGCTTACCAATGTTGGCACGTTCCGCGCCTATATCGTCGCTTATCTGAAGGCGCATCCGCGGATCACTGACAGGATGACGATGCTGGTGCGTCAGCTCAGCCCCTCGCCCGAAGGCCTGCCGATCGAAATCTACTGTTTCACCGCGACCACCGCCTGGGGGGAGTATGAGGATATCCAGTCGGATATCTTTGATCATCTGATCGCGATCTTGCCGGAATTCGGACTGCGCCTGTTCCAGCAACCCACCGGCCTCGATTTCCAGCAGGGCTTTGAAGACGCGCGGGAGGCCGCTTAGGCGAACAGGTCCTTGTGCGCCTCGCGCAGGACGGCTTTCTGCACCTTGCCCATCGCGTTGCGGGGCAGGGCGTCGGCGAAGAGGATGCGGCGGGGCTGCTTGAAGCGGGCGAGGGCGGCGATGCCGGCGAGCACGGTCGCCTCGTCGAGCGCCGGATCGGTGCGTGTCACCACGGCGACCACGGCCTCACCCAGATCGGCATGGGGCACGCCGATCACCGCGCTTTCGCCGACGCCCGGCACCGCGTCGATCGCCAGCTCGATCTCCTTGGGGTAGATGTTGAGCCCGCCGGCAATGATCAGATCCTTGGCCCGCCCGACGATCGCGACCCGGCCGTCATCGGCCATGGTCGCCATGTCGCCGGTGATGAACCACCCGTCGGCGCGCATGTCCTCAGCAGTTTTTTCCGGATTGCGCCAATAGCCTTTGAACAGGTTCGGCCCGCTTATTTCGAGCACCTCGTCCACGATCCGCGCCTCGACGCCGGGCAGTGGGAAGCCGACCGTGCCGGGGATGCGGTCCCCGTCATACGGATTGGAGCAGATCATCCCCGCCTCGGTCATGCCGTAGCGTTCCAGGATGCGATGGCCGGTCTTCGCTTCGAAATCGGCGAAGGTCGTCTCCAGCAGCGGCGCCGATCCCGAAATGAAGAGGCGCATGTTCGCAACCGCTTCGTGCGTCAGTCGTTCATGCGATGCGAGGCGGACATAGAAGGTCGGCACGCCCATCAGCATTGTGGCGTGGAGCAGATCGTCGATCACCGCATCGGCGTCGAAGCTCTTGTGCCAGAGCATCGTCGAGCCGTTCAGCAGCGCGCCGTGCAGCGCCACGAACAGGCCGTGGACATGGTAGATGGGCAGCGCGTGGATCAGCACGTCGCCTGTTTGCCAGCACCAATAATCCTTCAGCACCAGCGCGTTGGAGGACAGATTGTCGTGGGAGAGCATCGCCCCCTTGGAGCGGCCGGTGGTACCGGACGTGTAGAGGATGGCGGCGAGATCGTCGGGCCCGCGCGCCACGGTCTCGAAGGGGCCGGGCTGGGGCGTCAGCTCGGCAAGGTCGAGATGGCCGGGGGCGATCACGACCGCCGGCTCGGCATCCACGATGAAATAATCCAGCTCGGCGGCCGTATAGGCGGTGTTGAGCGGCACATAGACGAGGCCGGCGCGCAGGCTGGCGAGGTAGAGCAGGGCGTTGTCGATCGATTTCTCGGTCTGCACCACGATCCGGTCGCCGGGCTTCGCCCCGCGCGCGACGAGCGCCCTGGCCCAGCCGGCGACGGCCGCGTCCAGTTCGTCGTAGCGGAGCCGGATGTCGCCTTGCTCGACGAAAGCGGGCGTATCGCCGGCAGCCTTCGCTGCCGAAGCGATCAGGGTCCAAAGGTTCGCGTCATCGGTCATCGGCACCTCACGTCACCCCGCGGAAGCGGGGTCCAGCTTCTTCGCGGGAATGACGGCGAGGGACGCGCGGGTCAGATCGCCTGCTTCAGCGCGTCGACCAGGTCGGTCCGCTCCCAGGAGAAATGGTCGCCGTCCGCCTTCCGGCCGAAATGGCCGTAGGCGGCAGTGGGCGTGTAGATCGGCTTGTTGAGGCCGAGATGGGTGCGAATGCCCTTCGGTGTCAGCCGCACCAGCCGGGGAAGAATTTCTTCCAGTTTCTCGGCCGTGGCGCCGTTGAGTTCGGTGCCGTGCAGATCGACATAGAGGGACAGCGGCTCGGCAACGCCGATCGCGTAGGAAAGCTGGATCGTGGCGCGCTTCGCGAGGCCTGCGGCGACGATGTTCTTGGCGAGATAGCGGCTGACATAGGCGGCCGAGCGATCGACCTTCGTCGGATCCTTGCCGCTGAACGCGCCGCCGCC
>CAYTMM010000055.1:0-21153 GCA_964438875.1 uncultured Sphingosinicella sp.
GGAGCAGCATGCGGTGACCTTCGCGGCGGGGCTGGCGGCGCAGGGGATGCGGCCCTTCGTCGCCATCTATTCGACCTTCCTGCAGCGCGCCTATGATCAGGTCGTCCATGACGTGGCGATTCAGAATCTCCCCGTCCGCTTTGCGCTGGACCGCGCCGGGCTGGTCGGCGCCGACGGCTCCACCCATGCCGGCAGCTTCGATCTCGCTTATCTGTGCACCCTGCCCAATTTCGTCGTGATGGCCCCGGCCGACGAGGCCGAACTGGCCCATATGACGAAGACCATGCAGGACCATGACAGCGGCCCGATCGCCGTGCGCTATCCGCGCGGGCAGGGCATTGGTGTGGCCATGCCGGAGACGCCGCAGGCGCTGGAGATCGGCAAGGGCCGGGTGGTCCGCGAGGGCAAGAAGGTGGCGATCCTGTCGCTCGGCACCCGGCTGGCCGAGGCGCTCAAGGCCGCCGACCGGCTCGACGCGCAGGGCCTCTCCACCACCGTCGCCGACCTGCGCTTCGCCAAGCCGCTGGACGAGGATCTGATCCGCCGCCTGCTCGCCACCCACGAAGTCGCGGTGACGATCGAGGAGGCCGCGATCGGCGGCTTCGGCGCCCATGTGCTCACCTTGGCCAGCGATGCCGGCCTGATCGACGCCGGCCTGAAACTGCGCACCATGCGCCTGCCGGACATCTTCCAGGATCAGGACAAGCCCGAAAAGCAATATGCCGAAGCCGGGCTGGATGCAGACGGCATCGTCGAGACGGTGCTGAAGGCGCTCCGACACAACAGCGCGGGGGTGGTTGAAGGGGCGCGGGCCTGACCGTCCCGCCGCGCTCGCCCTTCTCGATCCATAATCGGATCAGGAGCTTCGGTTTCGCCTTTTCCGGCCTTCGCTATCTCGCGGCCTCGGAGCACAATGCCTGGCTGCATCTTGCTTCGACCCTGCTTGTCGTGGCGGCCGGGCTCTTGCTGCGGATCGATCGCGGCGAGTGGCTTTGGCTGGTGCTGGCGATCGGATGGGTGTGGACCGCCGAGGCCTTCAACACGGCGATCGAGCGCCTCGCGGACCGTGTCATCGCCGAGCGGGATCCGCAGATCGGTGTCGTGAAGGATCTCGCTGCCGCCGGTGTTTTGATCAGCGCGATCGGCGCCGCCGTGATCGGGCTGCTCGTCTTGGGACTCAAAGCTCTTTCGCTGTTGCCCTGATGACCAAACTGCGCACCGATCAACTCCTCGTCGATCGCGGGCTCGCCGAAAGCCGGGCGAAGGCGCAGGCGTTGATCCTTGCCGGGCTGGTCTTCTCCGGCGAACGCAAGATCGAGAAGGCGGGGCAGCAGCTCGCCGCCGACGCGCCGCTGGAGGTGCGGGGCAAAGCGCATCCCTGGGTGTCGCGCGGCGGGATCAAGCTGGCGCACGGTCTCGATCATTTCGGCTGGGATGTGGCCGGCGCGGTGGGGCTGGACGTGGGCAGCTCCACGGGCGGGTTCACCGACGTGCTGCTCCAGCGCGGCGCCGAGAAGGTCTTTGCGATCGATGTCGGCACCAACCAGCTCGCCTGGAAGCTGCGCAGCGATTCGCGCGTGATCGTCCATGAGCAGACCAACGCGCGCTATCTGACCGATGCGATCGTCACCGAGCCGATCGATATCCTTGTCTGCGACGCCAGCTTCATATCCCTTGCCAAGGTGCTGGATACGGCCCTGAATTTCGTGAAGCCGGGCGGCCGGCTGGTCGCGCTGGTCAAGCCGCAATTCGAGGCGGAGCGGCATGAGATCGGCAAAGGCGGCGTGGTGCGAGATGGCGAGGTCCATGCGCGGGTCTGCGCGGAGGCGGCGGACTGGCTAACCTCGCGCGGCTGGACCGTCGCCGGAGTGACGCAAAGCCCGATTACCGGGCCGGAAGGAAATGTCGAGTTCCTGATTGGCGCCGTGCGTGATGCGGCCGATACATTTTGATACAAGGCCTCTCTCGACAAAGACGTGAATATGGTCATTGAGACGGTACAGGCTTTAATGTGTTGGAAAAACTAGGTGACCTGGCGCTTTCTCATTCTCTTCATGACCGCGACGCTGGCCGCATGTGGAAATGGCGGCGACAGCGGCATGCAGCGTGAGCGGCCGTCGCCGCTGGTCAAGGCCGAGCCGGTGGTGGGGATGAATTTCGCCGACCGGATCGAGGCGGTCGGCACTGCTGTCGCCAACGAACAGGTTACGCTCTCCGCACCAGTGACCGAGCGGATCGTGCGCCTGAATTTTGATGATGGCGGCTTTGTCCGGCAGGGTCAGATCATCGCCGTTCTCCAGCAGGGTCAGCAGAGTGCCCAGCTTCAGGAAATCCAGGCGCGCGAGCGCGAGGCGGCGCAGCAGCTTGAACGCGTCGAGGCGCTCAAGGATCGGGGTTTCGCCACACGCTCAAGTTACGACAGCCAAGTTGCGGCCACGGCTGCCACGCGCGCGCAGGCCGAGGCGGTGCGTGCGGCGATCGGCGAGCGGGTGATCCGCGCGCCTTTCTCCGGCTGGGTATCCTTGCGCAACATATCCGTGGGCGCGATCGCCAGCCAGGGCACCGCGATCGCCACGATCAGCGACATCAGCACGATCAAGCTCGATTTCCCGGTGCCGGAGACGATGCTGGCCGCGATGCGGCCGGGTCTGACGATCGAGGCGCGTTCCGCTGCTTATCCGGAAAGGGTGTTCCGGGGGCGTATCCACACTGTCGACCCCGTCGTTGACCCCAATACCCGGGCAGTGACCGTGCGGGCGCGGCTGCCCAACCCCGATCGGCTGCTGCGGCCCGGCATGATGCTGATTGTCGATATCGAGAATGCGCCGCGCAGCAGCCCGTCGGTGCCCGAGCTGGCGGTGATCGGCGAAGGCGATGCGCGCTTCGTCTACGTGCTCGACGAACAGGGCCTGGCGCGGCGTGCACCGGTGCGGACCGGCGTTCGGCTGCGTGGCCGGATCGAGATCGTTGAGGGGCTCAATCCCGGCCAGCGCGTCATCACCGAAGGCGTCGTCAAGGTGAGCGACGGCATGGCGGTCCGCCTTGACGACGAGCAGGCCCATGCTGGGCGTGAACGCCGGCCCGCCGCGCAAGGCGCCGGAAGCTAGGCCGTGCAGATATCCGACATTTCGGTTCGGCGTCCCGTCTTCGCTGCGGTGATGGCCCTGCTGATCGGCGTGGTCGGCCTGGTCGGTTTCTTCGGCCTGCCGGTGCGCGAATATCCGGCAGTCGATCCGCCGATCGTGTCGGTCGACACCACCTATATCGGTGCTGCGGCCAATGTCGTGGAAACCCGCGTCACGCAGGTGCTGGAGGAACAATTGTCCGGTCTGGAGGGGCTGGTGACGATCACGTCGCGTTCGCGTGACGGCCAATCCTCGATCACGCTGGAATTCCGCCCCGGCCGTACGGTGGACGATGCCGCCAACGACGTGCGCGACCGGGTCGGCGCGGCGACCCGCAATCTGCCCAACGAGATCGATCCGCCGATCGTCCGCAAGGTGGATGCCGATGCCTCGCCGATCATGTTTTTCGTCATTTCCCGGCCGGGCTGGTCGTCGATCGAGCTTTCCGACTGGGTGGACCGCAATCTCGCCGATCGCTTCGCCAATATCGACGGCGTGGCGCGCGTTTTCGTCGGCGGCGAGGCCCGCCCGGCGATGCGCGTCTGGCTGCGGCCCGAGCGGCTGGCCGCGTTCAGCCTCACGCCCGGCGATATCGAGCGTGCGCTGCGTTCGCAGAATGTCGAGCTCCCGGCGGGGCGGCTGGAATCGGAGACGCAGAACCTGACACTGCGGGTGGAGCGGCCATTCAGCACGCCCGAGGAATTCGCCCGGCTCGTCGTCGGGCGCGGCGCCGACGGCTATCAGGTCAGCCTGGGCGATGTGGCGCGGGTCGAGCGCGGTCCGGAAAATCCCTACAGCGCCTTCCGGCTGAACGGCGCGCCGGCTGTCGGCATGGGCATTGTCCGCCAGTCCGGCGCCAACACACTCGCGGTCGCAGAAGCGGCCAAAACCGAAATGGAAGAAGTGCGCCCGACCCTTCCGGAAGGCATGGACATCATCGTCGGCTCGGATGAGTCGCTGTTCATCGATCGCGCCATCACCAAGGTCTGGGTCACGCTGGCGGAGGCCGCCTTGCTCGTGGTGCTCGTCATCTTCCTTTTCCTGGGAAGCTGGCGCGCGACTCTGATCCCGGCGGTCATGGTGCCGCTCTGCTTGCTCGCCGCTTTCGCTGTGCTCTGGATGGCGGGTTTCTCGATCAACCTGCTCACTCTGCTTGCGCTCGTCCTGTGCATCGGCATCGTCGTCGACGACGCGATCGTGGTGCTGGAGAACATCTATCACCGGATCGAGGCGGGTGATCCACCGCTAAAGGCCGCGTTCGAGGGAACGCGTCAGGTCGGTTTCGCGATCGTGTCGATCACTTTGGTGATCTGCGCCGTATTCGTGCCCATCATGTTCATCACCGGCGAGACCGGCCTGCTGTTCCGCGAGTTGGCGGTGGCGATGATCGGGACGATCGCTTTTTCCGGTTTCCTTGCCCTCACGCTCGTGCCGATGCTCTGTTCCAAAGTCCTCAGGAACGAGGAACGCGGCCGCTTCGCCAGCTGGACCGACCGCCAGTTCAAGCGGATCGAGGACGGTTATGCGCGCGGGCTTGACTGGGCGCTCAGGAAGCCGCTGGTGCCTGGCCTGACTGTCGCGGCGATGATCGCCGGCTCCGCATTTCTTTTCACGACCCTCCATGCCGAGCTTGCTCCCATGGAGGATACCGGCATCGTCCAGGTCAATATCTCCGCACCCGAAGGCACGGGCTTCGCCGAGATGGACCGTTACATGGTCGACACCCAGGCCCGGCTGCTGCCGATGACGGATGAGGGCGGCGCGGTGCGTGCGCTCATCCAGCGGACGCCGGGCGGCTGGGGGACGAGCGACGATTTCAACAGCGGCAATTTCACCATCTTCCTGAGGCCCTGGGAGGAACGCAGCGAATCCACGCAGGATGTGGTCCGTCAGGTCAATGCGATTCTCGCCGACATATCCGCCGTGCGCGGCAATGCCTCGCCGCGCTCGGGCCTCGGACGGGGGCGCGGGCAGCCGATCAATTTCGTGATCGCGGGTTCGAGCTATGCCGAGCTCGCTTTGGCGCGCGATCGCATTCTCGCCGCCGCGCGCGACAATGCCGGCATCGTCAATCTTGATTCCGACTATAAGGAAACCAAGCCGCAGCTTCGTGTCCTGGTCGATACGCAGCGCGCCGGTGATCTCGGCGTTTCGGTCGAAGAAGTCAGCCTTGCGCTGCAGACCCTGCTCGGTTCGCGCCGCGTCTCCACCTATATCGACCGGGGCGAGGAATATCGTGTCGTCGTCCAGGCCGAAGCCTCGGCCCGTTCGACCGAAGCCAATCTCGCCACCATTTACGTCCGCAGCCGGGCCGGCGAGCTGGTGCCGCTCTCCAATCTCGTCCAGGTCGAGGATGCCGCCGGCGCCCGCGATCTCGGCCGCTACAACCGGATGCGCGCGATCACATTGTCGGGCGGGCTTGCCGATGGTTATCCGCTTGGCGATGCACTCGCTTTCTTGGAACAGCAGGCCGCAGCCTCTCCGGAAGTTTCTGCGGTCGGCTATCGCGGTGAAAGTCAGTCCTTCAAGGAGGCGGGCAGCTCGATCTGGATCGTGTTCGGGTTGACCATCCTGATCGTCTATCTGCTGCTGGCCGCCCAGTTCGAAAGCTTCGTCCATCCCGGCGTGATCATCGCCACGGTCCCGCTCGCCGTTGCCGGCGGCGTCTTGGGGCTCGCCGTGATGGGCCAGACGATCAATCTCTACAGCCAGGTCGGCATCGTCATGCTGGTGGGGCTCGCGGCGAAGAACGGCATCCTCATCGTGGAGTTCGCGAATCAGCTGCGCGATCAGGGGCGCGACATCGCGGATGCGGTACGCGAGGCATCGAAACGCCGTCTCCGTCCGATTCTGATGACCTCGATCGCGCTGGTGGCGGGGGCTATGCCGCTTATGCTGTCGGGTGGCGCGGGCGCGGGCGCGCGCAGCACGATCGGCGTGGTGATCGTTTTCGGCGTCTCGATCTCGACGGTTATCACCCTGTTCCTGATTCCACTCCTCTATTCGCGCCTCGCCCGTTTCACCGGTTCGCCGCTCGCGGTGACGCGCAAGTTGGAAGAGCAGATGGCACAGGGCGCGGTGCCGCATCCGGCGGAATGATCGGGATCGGCGCATGACGGGTATCGCTTCGAAATCGCAGCTCCGGATGAGCTTCCTGCGCTACGCGTTGGTCACGGTGCCGGTGATCGTCCTAATCGGGACGCTGTCGGGCAGTCTGTCCGGCTCCGGCTATGACAATGCTTGGTTCGCCGCTTTGAGCAAACCGGATTTCATGCCGCCGGGCTGGGCGTTCGGCGCGGCCTGGACCGTGCTCTACGTTCTGCTGGGACTGTCGCTGGCGATGGTGCTGCATGCGCGCGGCGCGATTGGACGGGAAAAGGCGCTTATCCTGTTCGGTCTCCAGCTGCTGCTGAATTTCGCCTGGTCGCCGGTCTTTTTCGGCATGCACAAGGTATCGATCGCGCTGTCGATGATCGCGGCGATGATCATCGTTGCGGTGGCGATGATCGTGCTCATCTGGCGGATTCGCCCGGTCGCGGCGACTTTGCTTCTTCCTTATCTGGGCTGGCTGATGTTCGCGCTGGCGCTCAATTTCCAGATCGTCGCGCTGAATCCCGGTGCGGAAACGCTTGTGCCGGCGGCATCGAGTACCGATATCGCCTTCTGACCGATAGAATTCAGGAGGACCGCGATGCAGTCCCAGAACCGTTTGTTCGACGATCTCGTAAAAGTGCTGAACGGCGCCGCCGGCACCGTGGCCGGGATGACCCGTGAAGCGCAGGACTCGATGCGTGAGCGCGCACGCGACTGGGTTGGCGGGCTCGACATGGTGAGCCGCGAGGAGTTCGAGGCGGTGAAGGCGATCGCCGTCGCCGCACGCGAGGAGGCCGATGCGCTGAAGGCGCGTATCGCGGTGCTGGAAGCCGCGGCGGAGCCTGCCGCGGCCGCTGCGCCGAAGCGCAAGGCGCCCCGCAAAGACGCCTGATTATCCACAGTTTTCTAGGGGCCGGATCGCGCCTTTCCTTGCGCTTTTGCGCCGGGAAAGGCAGTTAACGCGAACAAAAGCGGTCCGGGGACGCTTTATGGACATGGACGAATATGAGCTGGAGCGGGAGGCAAGCGCCCCCATCGACATGCTCGAAACCTATTACAGCGCGCTGGGCTGGGCTTATGAGCGCAGCGGCGAGGACGAGATCGTCTCGAGCTTCCAGGGAAGCTGGACGCAATATGAACTGCGCGCGATCTGGCGCGCCGAGGATCATGTGCTCCAGTTCCTCGCGCTGCCCGACATTCGCGTATCGGCCGAGAAGCGCGACGTCACGTACGAGACGATCGGCCTGATCAACGAGCAGCTCTGGCTCGGCCATTTCGAATTGTGGTCGGCCTCCGGTCTCGTCCTGTTCCGCCATGCCGCCTTGCTGGAAGGTGAAGATAGTGGGACGATGAGCCTGCAGCAGGCCGAAACTCTGGTCGAAGCCGCGATCGAGGAGTGTGAGCGTTTCTATCCGGTCTTCCAGTTCGTGCTGTGGGCCGACAAATCGCCGCAGGAAGCGATCACCGCCGCCCTTATCGAAACACAGGGCGAAGCCTAGGAGGCGCATTGTGAGCGTTCCCGCACTGCCCGGCCCTCTCTGGTTCGCCGGTTGCGGCAATATGGGATCGGCGATGCTGGCGCGCTGGATCGACGAAGGCGTCGATCCCGGCCGGATCAGCGTGATCCGGCCCAGTGGCCGCGCGATCGGACATGGCGTTCGCGTCCTCACGGCCTATCCGGAGGACGAGGTTCCGGCCATCGTCCTGCTGGCGATGAAGCCGAACCAGATCGATGCCGTCGCGGAAGTGTTGGCGCCGATCCTTGATGAAAATACCATCCTCGTGTCGATCCTGGCCGGTGTCGAGCTGGCCTCGCTGCGCGCGCGCTTTGCTGCGCCGCGCACGATCGCCCGGGCAATGCCCAATCTCCCGGTCCGCATCGGCAAGGGCGTGGTCGGCCTTCATAGCGACAGCGACGATGTCGCCGCGCGCGGCATCGTCACCGGCCTGATGGCGCCGCTCGGCCATGCCGAATGGTTCGAGGACGAGTCGCTGTTCAACCTCGTCACCACTTTGGCGGGCAGCGGCCCGGCCTTCGTCTATCGCTTCATCGAAGGGCTGGCCGAAGGCGGGGTGAAGCTGGGCTTCCCACCCGATCAGGCGCTGCATCTCGCGCTCGCTACGGTCGAGGGGGCGGCGGCGCTGGCGCGGAGCGATCCGCGCGGCCCGGCCGAGCTGGCTGCGGCCGTCACCAGCCGTGGCGGGACGACCGCCGCAGGCCTCCAGGTACTCGACGCCGACGATGCGCTGCGCGGCCTTGTCGAACGCGCGCTTGATGCCGCGCGGCGCCGCAGTCTCGAAATGGCGGCGGAGGCGCGGCGCGGGGGTTTGACCTGAAGGCGGGCCGTCCCTAGTTCGCTCCCGCAACATCGTCATGAAAGGGAAGAGAATGTCGTCCGAAGCCGCGGCCTTCGCGTTTGAGCCCAGCACCCATAAGGTGGCTGAAGCCGATCGCGTAGCGCTGATCGCGGATCCCGGCTTCGGCAAGATCTTCACCGATCATATGGCGATCATCCATTATGATGCGGACAAGGGTGGCTGGCACGATGCGCGCATCACCGCGCGTCAGCCGCTGTCGATTGATCCGGCGACCTCGGTGCTCCATTACGCACAGGAAATCTTCGAAGGCATGAAGGCCTATCGCCGGCCGGATGGCGGCGCGGCCCTGTTCCGGCCCGAAGCCAATGCCCGGCGCTTTCAGGATTCCGCTCGCCGGATGGCGATGGCGGAATTGCCGGAAGAGCTGTTCCTGGAATCGGTGCGCGCGCTGGTGCGTGCCGACAAGGCCTGGATCCCCGATGATGCGGAAGGCGCGCTTTATCTCCGGCCGTTCATGTTCGCGAGCGAAGTGTTCCTGGGCGTGAAGCCGGCGTCGCAATATCTCTACATGGTCATGGCCTCGTCCGTCGGACCCTATTTCCGGGGCGGGCTGAGCGGCGTCACGCTCTGGGCCACGCGCGATTATACCCGCGCCGCGCCGGGCGGGACCGGTGCGGCGAAATGCGGCGGCAATTATGCGACCAGCCTCGTCGCCCAGGCGGAGGCGACGCGTCAGGGCTGCGACCAGGTCGTGTTCCTCGATGCGGCCGAACGGCGCTGGATCGAGGAACTGGGCGGCATGAACATCTTCTTCGTGTTCGACGACGGATCGATCGCGACGCCGCCGCTGACCGGCACGATCCTGCCCGGCATCACCCGCGATTCGATCCTGACCATCGCACGCGACAGGGGGCTCGTCGTGCGCGAAGAGCCCTATGCGATCGATCAATGGCGCGCCGATGCGCAGAGCGGGCGATTGCAAGAGTCCTTCGCCTGCGGCACTGCCGCGGTGGTGACACCGATCGCCCAGGTGAAGGGCGCGGACGGCGCCTTCATGATCGGTGGCGGATCTCCCGGGCCGGTCACGCTGTCGCTGCGCGAGGAACTTGTGGCTATCCAGCGCGGCGATGCCGTCGACACGCGCGGCTGGATCGAGGAGATCTCCTGAAAAACGCGGGGAGGGGCGCGGTTCACCCCTTCCCACCTGCGTGCGCGGGGCTATAAGCCCTCGCTTCAACCGCTCTGCTGGGGCGTCGCCAAGTGGTAAGGCACCGGTTTTTGGTACCGGCATTCGCAGGTTCGAATCCTGCCGCCCCAGCCAGTCGAATTCTCTAGATTCGACTCTTGTATCAATGACTTGTGGCCATCGTGACGAAAATTCGGTTGGACTCGGCGGGCCCGGGCAGGCCTGGATGGGACGCCTGTTCCGTCACGATTTCCGTCATGATTTTATGACCCGGGAGCCGACATGGAGTCGGCAATGGTATCGAGAAGAACTCTCACTCCCGCATCGCTTGACGCCTTTCGCAAAGAGAACTTGTGGGACGCGCTTGCCCAGGATTGTTGGTGGAGGTGCTGTCTAGCGGGAAGAAGCGGTGGAAATATCGCCGGCAGCGAGATCGAGATTAAGCTGAGCTATGGGCTGTTCTCGGCCCTTAGCATCGTCGCTCGCCAAGGGCCGATGGCCTGAATGCGCAGGTCGAAAATGGCATCGATCCGCGCGAGGCGAAGCGGACTGAGCTGGTGAACGGCGTGTGGGTCATCCCGCCGAGCCTGGTCAAGAACACCAGCGTCCATTCGATTGCGCTCGGCCCATAAGGCCGATCACTGATCGCGACCAACAACGAATGGGTGTTCCCAGCCGGACAGGCCGCGTAACCGCTCCGTGTGGTACAAGGCACGGGATCGGGTGGTTGAGCGGATGTCCAAGATCGCCGGATATCCGGTCGAGCGGTTCACGCCGCACGATCTGCGCCGAACCGCACGCAGCAACGCATCAAGCGACCTAAAGCGGATTGCGAGACCGCAGAGGAGATGATGAACCACCTCAAGTTTGGGATGGAGCGGATCTACGACGGCTATGAACTCGAGGGGGAGAATGAGATCATCCTTATCGCTATTGAGTCAGGCGTCTCCGACTAGCTTGATGTTCCGCGCGTCGAGGGTTCGTGCTCCTCCCCGCTACCGACCCCAAAATTTTCGCAATAGCCTATTTCAACCACCGGTGGGTTTTTTCACAATAAAATCAAATAATTTTAGCATTCTGTTGTGAACAATCTCGTCTGGCTGCGACTCGCTGCTACCACCTACATCAATTTTGAAATGGGGGTGTAATGGAGGCACTTTTTCGCTGTCGGCGAGTAAGGCGATAGTCTCTGCAGCACAGGGCATGCGGGCCGATTGCGGAAAGGTCGGACGGGACCTCCAAAAACACTGGGTGGCCGCCATGCTCCGATCCGCATCCTGGCCTCAGCCAGCTGTAGAGTGTCTTCACCCCCGATCCGGATTGACGGCATAGCCATGTGAATATAACACGTATTTTAAATACCACTTATAATCGTGCGATGATTCCAGTTACGAGCATGACCAACCAAGACGGCATGGATTTTGATGCATCGCCGTTCAATGGCGCCTGTCTGGTCCAGGCGTTCATCGCGATGCTTTGGCTAGGCATTCTTCTCGGCGTTTCCTTTCTGGCCACGCCGGTCAAATTCCAGGCGTCCACGCTGACATTGCCGGTCGCTCTGGAGGTCGGGCGCGTCACGTTCGCGGCGCTCACGCGTGTCGAATGGCTCCTGCTCGTCTTGCTGTTTCTTGGCACGTGCCTGCGGCCATCTCACCAAGGTGTCCGGATACTGATGGCGGCGCTCGCCCTGCTCGTTCTGTTGCAGGCGGCATGGCTTCTTCCCGCGCTCGATGCGCGTGTCGATGCGATCATGCAAGGGGCCGATCTGACGCCGTCCAGCCATCACATTCTCTATGTCATGGCCGAAATCGCCAAAGGTTTCCTGCTTCTCGCTTTGTCGGTTGACGGACTGCGGACCCTGAAGGGCGGAAAGGAGGCTGGCCGGTGAAGATGACGCTCCACACGGATTACGCGCTGCGTATGTTGATCTACGTAGCGACTTCCTCCGCCGACACATGCACGGTCGCCGATGTGGCTGAGGCCTACGGACTGTCGCACCATCATCTGCTCAAGGTGGCGCAAAGTCTGCGCGACCTCGGTTTGATCGAAACGGTGCGAGGGCGAGCCGGGGGGATCCGTCTCATCGCGCAGCCCGAACGGATCAATGTTGGCACGGTGGTTCGTGCGATGGAGGGAGACTTGGCGGTGGTTGAATGCCTGGGAGCTGGCGGGCGGTGCGTGATCTCGCCCGCGTGTGGATTGAAGGGTGTCTTTGCCAAAGCAGTCGCCGCCTATCTGGCGGTGCTGGACAGCCACATGCTCTCCGATGTGATGAGCAACGGTCCGGCGCTGCGCGACCTGCTCGGTCTGGAGGCGGCATGAGCGGCGCGGGACGAATGGCTGCCGGACTGACCGTCGCGGAACGCCAGCTTGGGATCGCCATCCTTGTTGCGCTCACGCTGGCGGGCCTGGCGCTTGCCATCGCCGGACGGGACGATCCGGTCGCGCTACATGGCTTCGTTGTGGTCGTTTTCGCGCTTTTGCTGCTCTTCTTCGTGGCTGGGCATTATTACGATCCGGAGCCGTCCGCCGAACGTCTGGCCGAATATTATGACGATCCCACCCGAGCGGGCATTGTCTTCGCCATGGCATGGGCCGTGGTCGGCATGTTCTTCGGTGTCTGGGTCGCGGCTCTGCTGGCCTGGCCAGATCTCACTTTCGTCGATTCCGCATGGGCAAGCTTCGGGCGTTTGCGGCCGGTCCACACATCCGGCGTGATCTTCGGTTTCGGCGGCAATGCGTTGATCGCCACGTCCTTTCACGTGCTCCAGCGTACGACCCGCGCAAGGCTGCCGGACCAGTTCAGCCCGTGGTTCGTGCTGCTCGGCTACAATCTGTTCTGCATCCTGGCAGCCAGCGGCTATCTCGCCGGCATCACCCAGTCGAAAGAATATGCCGAACCGGAATGGTATGCGGACATCTGGCTGGTGATCGTCTGGGTCGTCTATTTTCTGATCTATCTGCGTACGCTGCAACGCCGGCAGGAACCGCACATCTACGTCGCCAACTGGTATTATATGGCGTTCATCCTGGTCGTGGCCGTGCTGCACATCGTCAACAATCTGGCCGTTCCCGTCTCGCTCGGCCACGCTAAGAGTTATTCGCTCTTCTCCGGTGTGCAGGATGCGATGACGCAATGGTGGTACGGCCATAACGCCGTCGCCTTCTTCCTCACCGCCGGCTTCCTCGGCATGATGTATTATTATCTGCCAAAGCGGGCCGGACGACCGATCTTTTCCTATCGCCTGTCGATCATCAGCTTCTGGGGCATCACGTTCATGTACATGTGGGCGGGTTCTCACCACCTGCATTACACAGCGCTGCCGCAATGGGTGCAGACGCTGGGCATGACCTTTTCGGTCATGCTGCTCGTGCCCTCCTGGGCCTCGGCCGGCAACGCCCTCGCGACGTTGAACGGCGCCTGGCACAAGGTGCGCGACGATGCGACCTTGCGCTTCATGATGGTCGCCGCCGTCTTCTACGGCCTGTCGACCTTCGAAGGGTCGTTCATGGCGATCCGGGCGGTCAATTCGCTCTCTCACTATACCGACTGGACGGTGGGCCATGTCCATGCCGGCGCACTCGGCTGGGTGGCGATGATCACTTTCGGATCAATCTACGCACTGGTGCCGTGGATGTGGAAGCGCGAGACGATGTATTCGCCGCGTCTTGTCGAGGTCCACTTCTGGTTGGCTCTCGCCGGGACGGTCATCTACGTCTTCGCGATGTGGAACTCGGGCATCATTCAAGGCCTGATGTGGCGCACCTATAACGAGAGCGGGACGCTCGCTTATTCGTTCATCGACAGCCTGGTCGCCATGCACCCCTATTATGTGGCGCGAACGATTGGCGGCCTCTTCTTCCTGATGGGCGCGATCATCGGCTCGTACAATGTGTGGATGACGATCCGCGCCGCGCGGACGGAAGCGGACTCGGCGAGCGACACTGACGTGCCGGCCCTGCGGCCCGCGTCGGCGGCGGAGTAAGCGACATGGCTGAATTCTTTCATCGAAAGATCGAACGCAGCGCGATCGGCTTCGTGCTCGCGATCATCGGGGTCTCCAGCATCGGTGGCCTGATCGAAATCGCCCCGCTCTTCACCATCGACGACACGGTGGAGGAGGCGCCGGACATGCGGGTCTACACGCCCCTCGAGCTGGCCGGGCGCAACATCTACATCCGGGAGGGCTGCTACGCCTGCCACAGCCAGATGATCCGCACCCTGCGCGACGAGGTGGAACGCTACGGCCCATACTCACTCGCAGTGGAGTCGCAATACGACCATCCGATGCTGTGGGGATCAAAGCGGACCGGACCCGATCTGGCACGGCTCGGCGACAAATATTCCGATGCCTGGCATGTCGCGCACCTCGTCAATCCACGCGACGTGGTGCCGGAATCGGTGATGCCGCGTTACGGTTGGCTGGCGCGGAACCGTCTGCGGACCGAGGATGCGGGAGAGCATCTCGCCGCACAGCGCGCCGTTGGCGTGCCCTATACGGACGAAATGATCGCCAATGCCCCGGCCGACATGGCGGCCCAGGCGGCACCCGACAGCGCCGCTGCTGCCGGCGTGCGCGAACGCTATGGGGATGCGACCAACATCCGGCCGTTTGACGGTCACCCGGGCATATTGACGGAGATGGATGCGCTGGTCGCCTATCTCCAGATTCTCGGTCGCCTGACCGATGCCGCGCATCGTCAGGCCGAAGCCACGCAGGAGTGATGCGATGAGCTACGAAACCGCCGCCGAACTCGCCAAGGGCTGGGGTCTTTTCTACCTGATCGGACTTTCGATCGGCGTTCTGGTCTACACGTTTTGGCCGTCGAACCGGAAACGCTTCGATCGCGCCAAGAAAAGCATTCTCGACAGGGACGATCGGCCGGGAGGACCCGAGGCATGAGCGCCGAGAAGCGGGACCCGGTCACCGGACGCAGCACGACCGGGCATGAGTGGAACGGCATCGAGGAACTGGACACGCCAATCCCGCGCGTCGTGATCTTCTTCCTTGCCGTGACTTTCCTTTTTTCGGCGGGCTACTGGATTTTGATGCCGGCATGGCCGACTCTGAGCAGCTACACGGCTGGTATGCTGGGCATCGATCAGCGCGACATCGTCAACCGTCAGGTCCGTGACGCGGCGCGCGAACGCAGCGTCTGGATGGACCGGATCGCGCGCTCGGATTTTGCCGAGATTGCCGCCGATCCAACACTGATGGGGCATGTGCGTGACAGCGGTCGGACCTTGTTCGGCGACAATTGCGCGGTCTGCCACGGCGTCGAAGGAACGGGCGGGCCGGGCTATCCGAACCTTGCTGCCGGATCCTGGCTGTGGGGCGGCGAGCCGGAAACGATCGCAGAGACGATCCGCGTCGGGATCAATTCCACGATGGAGGGTACACGTGTCTCGCAGATGCTCGCCTTCGGTCGCGACGGCATTCTCGATGCTGCGCAGGTGCGCATCGCCGCCGCTTATGTACGCTCCCTGTCCGGTCAGCCGCTGAGCGTGGAGGAGCGGGCTTCACTTGGCGCGGGACGCGAGGTCTATGCTGTCAATTGCGCATCCTGCCACGGCGCGGACGGCGGCGGTGGCCGCGAGTTCGGCGCGCCCGATCTCACTGACGACGTCTGGATCCACGGCGGCGACATCCAGTCGGTGCAGGACAGCATCCGACTCGGTCGCCAAGGCCATATGCCGCATTGGTCCGGCCGGCTCTCGCCCGCCGAGATCAAGCTGCTCGCCCTATATGTGGGCACGCTGGGGGAAGGGGAGCGATGACGGTGCGACACACCCGCCCGAACTGGCGCCTGATGTCGCTCGCCATCGTCGGCGCCGGGATCGTGCTGCTGCTCGCTGCAAACTGGCATCTCGTACACGTCGCGCTGGCCTCCCAGCCTGATTGCGTGCCGCATGCCAAGGTTAAGGACGGCAACGGGAGCCATCGCGCGGCTCGTTCGGCCTGTTGAGGGAGAAGAAGATGGCTGCCAGCGACATGGCCGAAAGCCCCAGTGTCCCGCTCACGACGCAGCGGCGTCGCAATCTTCCGGTCGGCGCCGCCATCGGCTGGCTTGCCGCCGGCTGGAGCGATCTTTGTCACCGGCCAGGTCCCAGCCTGGCTTATGGGCTGTTGGTCTTTACCGTTTCGGCCGGCATCGTCTGGGGCCTGTTTCGCTTCGAGCTGGATTATATCCTGTTTCCCGCGCTGGCCGGCTTCATGGTGATCGGACCGTTCCTCGCCATGGGGCTTTACCAGAAGAGCCAGGCAATGGAGACGGATGAACCGGTAAGTCTTGGGCACATGCTGTTCGCCCGCCCCGCATCCGGTGCACAGGTGTGGTTCGCGGGTGCGCTGCTGTGTCTCCTTATGCTGCTGTGGATGCGCGCTGCGGTTCTGATCTATGCTTTGTTCTTCGGGCTGCGTCCCTTCCCCGGGCTCGACCATGTCGCGGCGATGCTGTTCACCACGCCCGAAGGCTGGGCGATGCTCGCGGTGGGCGCGGTCGTGGGTGGCCTGTTCGCTGCCTTCTCGTTCGCGATCAGCATGTTCGCCATGCCGATGATGCTGGACCGGCGGACCGATGTGTTCACCGCCATGGGCACCAGCATTTCGCTGGTGTGGAACAACCTCCCAGTGATGCTCGCCTGGGGCACGATCGCGCTTGTTTTGTTCCTGATCGGTGTGGCAAGCGGCCTGCTCGGCCTTGTTGTCATCTTCCCGCTGCTGGGGCACGCCACCTGGCACAGCTACCGGGCGATCGCGTGAACAGCGATGCCGCTGAACTGCGGCTCGCCAGCCGGGCGCTGGGCGATGACCTGTTCCAGACGGACCTTTCGGTTCCCCAGGTTCATTGCGCCGGTTGTATCCGCACGGTCGAGCGCGGGCTGCTGGCGTTGCCGGGCGTCGAGACGGCACGCGTGAATCTTTCCACCCGCCGCGCCAGCGTCACCTGGCGCGGCGAGGGTGCGCCGCCCCTGTTGACGACGCTGGCGGAACTGGGCTTTCCCGGTCACCCGTTCGAACCGGAGGAAGCCGGCCGCGACCCCGAACTCGGCCGATTGATCCGTGCGCTGGCGGTCGCCGGCTTTTGCTCGATGAACATCATGCTCCTGTCCGTGTCGGTCTGGTCCGGTGCGGATGTGGCGACGCGCGATGCCTTCCACTGGATATCCGCCGTGCTGGCTTCGCCCTGCATCGTCTATTCGGGTCGCATTTTCTTTGCATCAGCGTGGAGCGCGCTTCGACGGGCGCGCACCAATATGGACGTTCCGATCTCCATCGGTATCGTTCTTGCCTTTGCCCTCAGCCTTTACGATACGATCCATGCCGGTCCGCACGCCTATTTTGAGGCGGCGACCATGCTCATCTTCTTCCTACTGATCGGCCGCACGCTGGATCACATCATGCGCGCGCGCGCACGCACTGCAGTCGAAGGGCTGGTCCGACTGGCGCCGCGCGGTGTAGTCGTGCTCGGGGCGGATGGCCGGCGCGATTATCGTCCGGTCGCGGAGATCGAACCGGGGATGCGCCTGCTGGTCACAGCCGGCGAGCGTGTCCCGGTCGACGGGCGTGTTGAGGATGGGCGATCCGAACTCGATTGCGCGATCGCGACCGGCGAAAGCGCGCTACGCGCCGTCGCGCCAGGCGCTCAGGTGCAGGCCGGAACAATGAATCTGACGGGCCCGCTTACGCTGGTTGCGACAGCACGCGCCGAGGATTCCTTCCTGGCCGAGATGGTGCGGCTAATGGAGACGGCGGAAGGTGGCCGCGCGCACTACCGGCGGGTGGCGGACCGTGCGGCCCGGCTTTATGCCCCCGTTGTCCACACTGCCGCCTTGCTTACCTTCCTCGGCTGGATGGCGGTTGGGGCGGATTGGCATCAGGCGATCAGCATTGCCATCGCCGTATTGATCATCACCTGTCCTTGCGCACTTGGGCTGGCCGTGCCGATTGTCCAGGTGATGGCCGCACGTCGCCTGTTCGAAAACGGCGTCATGGTGAAGGACGGTAGCGCGATCGAAAGGCTGGCCGAGATCGACAATGCCGTATTCGACAAGACCGGCACGCTGACTTCGGGCGAAGTTCGCCTGATCGATCCCGCTACATTCGATAGCGGTACGCTGGCGCTGGCCGCTGCGCTTGGCGCCCGATCCGTGCATCCTCATGCCCGCGCGCTCGCGATGCTGGCCCTCGCGCAGGTGGTGCCGAACGAACTGCGCGAAGAGGCCGGGATGGGTATCGAAGGGCGGATCGACGGGCAGCTCTACCGGCTCGGTCGACCCGAATGGGCGGCGCCCGGCGTGGAAAATTCGGGAATCGCGGGCACCATGTTGTCGCGGGACGGCGTGCCGCTCGGGCTTTTCCGTTTCGAAGAGCAGTTGCGTCCCGGTGCGGCGACAGCGGTCGCGAACCTGCGCGACGCGGGCGTTGCTATCGAAATGCTGTCGGGAGACAATCAGACGGCAGTCGCCGCTATGGCCACTGGCCTCTCGATCGAACGGCACGCTTACGGCTTGTTGCCGGGAGAGAAGGTGGCGCGGCTTCAGGCGCTCGCCAATGCCGGCCGTCGCACGCTGATGGTCGGCGACGGGCTGAACGATGCGCCGGCGCTTGCCGCCGCCCATGTTTCGATCGCGCCGGTCAACGCCGCTGATATCGGCCGTAACACGGCGGATTTTGTTTTTCTCGGCGACGATCTGGGCGCCGTGCCACTCGCGCATCGCATCGCGCGTCAGGCGGACCTCCTGATCCGGCAGAATTTCGCGCTCGCCATCGTTTACAACCTGATCGCTTTGCCAATTGCCGTACTGGGCTATGTCACGCCCCTGATCGCGGCGGTGGCGATGTCGCTTTCGTCGGTGATCGTCGTCGCCAATGCCATGCGTCTCAGTGACGGACGGCCGCACCGGATACGACGTGACCGAGAGAACGCCACCGGACAAATACGTGGTGTCAAACTGGAGGCTGTGGAATGAGCTCCAGCCTCGTCTTCCTCGTCCCGCTCGCTTTGGTGCTCGGCGCGGGCGCACTCGGTGCCTTCTTCTGGTCGCTCGGCAATGGGCAGTATGAGGATCTGAAGGGCGCGGGCGCGCGCATATTCGTCGATGAGGATGCGGATCGCGCGGGCAGCCGTCATCGCTCCGCTGAACGGGAACCGGAACAATGAAGGGCCGGCCCGCGCCCGTGCGCGAGATGATCGTCGATGGCCGACCACTTGCCGAGCTGTTGGACGAAGGCATGATCCGGGCGCTCGTTCACGGTTTCTACGACAAAGTGCGGGAAGACGATCTGATCGGGCCGGTCTTCAACCGCATCATCGCGCCGGACGATTGGCCGGAGCACCTCGCGAAGATGTGCGATTTCTGGTCCTCGATCATGTTGCGCACCGATCGCTATGCCGGTCGGCCATTGTCCCATCATCTTGCCATCCCGGAGTTAGGCGAGGCCCATTTCCGGCGCTGGCTCTCCCTGTTCCGCGAAACCGTCCGGAGCCTATTCCAACCGGGTGTCGCCGACTTCTTCATGGATCGTGCGGTGCGTATCGCCCATTCTTTCCGTCTTTCCATCGCCTTTCATCGTGGCGAAGACGTGCTGGATCTTCCGCCGATTATCGAGGGGAGCTTGGAATGACGCAGTCCGGCCGCGCAACCCATCACCAAACCCTGGAAGACAATCACCCGCTACGCGGATGGACGACAATCCTCTTTCTAAATATCTGCCGTCTGCTTCCGGAAATCCCGTCACGATCTCGGTCATGATTTTTGATTGATGGTCTCCGCTTGTGCCGTTAAAGTCTAGGAATCCGCAGAATTCTGCGGCTTTCGACTGCTGCTGGGCCGTCGCAAAATGGTGTGTTGCCGGTTTTGGTGCCGGTATTCGCAGATTCGAATCCTGTCGCCCCAGCCAAACGGATATGGACGGGCAGGAATATGGAGGCAGGATCGATCCGGATCGGCATCGGCGGCTGGGATTTCGATCCCTGGCGCGGCACTTTCTTTCCTGTCGGCCTGCCCAGAACCAGGCAGCTCGAATATGTCGGGCAACAGCTGACCGCAACCGAGATCAACGCGACCTATTATCGCACCCAGAAGCCGGAGCTGTTCGCGCGCTGGGCGAAGGCGGTGCCGGATGGCTTCCAGTTCGCGCTCAAGGCGTCGCGCTTTTGCACCAACCGGCGCAATCTGGCCGAGGCTGCGGAATCGATCGGCAAGTTCTGCGCGCAGGGCTTCACCGAACTGGGCGACCGGCTGGGGCCGGTCCTGTGGCAGCTCGCGCCGACCAAAAGGTTCGACCCCGACGAGATCCGCGCCTTCTTCGCACTGTTGCCGACCAGCCGGGACGGCGTGGCGCTGCGCCACGCGATCGAGCCGCGCCATGACAGTTTCAGGGACCGTACCTTCGTCGCGATGGCCCGCGCGTCCAACATCGCGATCGTCACCGCCGATCATGAAACCTATCCGCAGATCGCCGATCCCGCGTCCGATTTCATCTACGCCCGGCTGATGCGCGCCCGCGAGGCCGAGCCCACCGGCTACGCACCGGCGGAGCTTGATCGCTGGGCGGGGATAGCGCGCGGCTGGGCGGCGGGGGAAAGCCCGGCGGGGCTGGACCATGTGAGCGAACCCCCGCCGCCGGGCGCGCGGCGCGATGTGTTCCTCTTCTTCATCGCCGGGGACAAGGCCCGCAATCCGCAGGCGGCCCAGGCGCTGATCGGGCGGCTGGCATGAGCGGCTTCTCGTCTGCCGCCGAAACCGTGCGTCTGCTCGCGCATCTGGGCGTTCCGACCGGTGAAGGGAATCTCGCTTCCCGCTCGCCGATCGACGGCGTCGTGATCGGGCATGTCGCCGCGGCCGATGCCGCCGCCGTCGCCGCGGCGGTGGGCCGGGCGCATGACGCCTTCCTCGCCTGGCGCGTCGTTCCGCCGCCGCGCCGGGGCGAGCTGGTGCGGCTGTTCGGCGAGGTGCTGCGCGAAGAGAAGGATGCGCTCGGCCGGCTGGTCAGCCTGGAGGCGGGCAAGGTTCTGTCCGAAGGGCTGGGCGAAGTGCAGGAGATGATCGACATCTGCGATTTCGCGGTCGGCCTCTCGCGCCAGCTGCATGGCCTGACCATCGCGACCGAGCGGCCGGATCACCGGATGATGGAGACCTGGCACCCGCTGGGTGTGGTCGGCGTCATTTCGGCGTTCAATTTTCCGGTTGCCGTCTGGGCATGGAATGCCTGTCTGGCATTCGTGTGCGGCGACAGCATCGTCTGGAAACCATCTGAAAAAACACCGCTTTGTGCCGTTGCCGTGGCGGGGCTGTTCGCTCGCGCCGCCGCCCGCTTCGGCGATGCGCCGGCCGGGTTGCTGGAGGTCGTGCAGGGCGGCCGCGCGGTTGGCGAAGCGCTGGCCGACGATCCGCGCGTGCCGCTCGTCTCCGCGAAGGGATCG
>CAYTMM010000056.1:0-3236 GCA_964438875.1 uncultured Sphingosinicella sp.
GCCGCGCCGATGAAATCGTCGAACACGTTCTGCTTGTTCGCGCGCCGGCCGGCATCGTGCCACGCCTGGCCATATTCGCCGCCGCCGCGAATGTTGGCGACGGCGAGCACGCCGCCCATGTCCACCCAGGTGAGCCAGCGCGGCTGGAAGGCGGGGGTGGAGGAGATGTTGAAGCCGCCATAGCCGTAGAGCAAAGTCGGCTGTGGCCGCGAGCGATCGAGATCGCGGCGGCTCATCAGGAACATCGGCACCCGTGTGCCGTCGCGTGAGGTGTAGAAGACCTGGCGGACTTCATAGGCCTCGGGATCGAAGGCGAGTTCGGGCTGAGCGAAGACGCTGCTCTCGCCGGTCGCGCTGTCGTAGCGATAGACGGTCGGCGGGCGGTTGTAGCTGGAGAAGGCGTAGAAGGTTTCGCTCCGCTCCGGGCTACCGCGGAAGCCCCCGACGCTGCCGATGCCGGGCAGGGCGATGACGCCGGTGCGCCGGCCGTCCAGCGTGAAAGTGCGGATCTCGCTCTTCGCATCGACCAGATAGGAGGCGATGAGCTGCTGCCCGACGATGGAGGCGCCGGTCAGCGTCGCTTCGTCCTCCGGCACCAGTTCGGTCAGGACGGCGGGATCGGCGATGTCCATCGCGACGATCCGCTGGCGCGCCGCGCTATTGTTGGTCTGCCAGATGAAACGCGTCCCCTGATTGCCGAGATAGGTCCAGTCATGGTCAAGACCGGTGATCAGCCGGTTCGGCTCGGCGCCCGGATTGGCGAGGTCGATCAGGGTGATTTCGTAGCGCGCATCAGTTCCTTCGGAGGAATAGACGATCAGCCAGCGGCCGTCGTCGGTGAGCTGGCCGCCATTGCTGAGCCGCGGTCGATCCGGGCGGGAGAAGATCAGCCGGTCTTCGCTCTGGGGCGTGCCGATCCGGTGGAAATAGATCGCCTGATTCTCGTTCAGCGACTGGAATTCCTGGCCGGCGGCCGGCTCGGGGAAGCGCGAATAGTAGAAACCGGAGCCGTCTTTCGCCCATTCGAAGCCGGAGAATTTGACCCAGCGGATCTCGTCGGCGAGCGGCCGACCGGTGGCGACGTCGAGCACGCGCACGGTGCGCCAGTCGCTGCCGCCGTCCTGGATCGAATAAAGCAGATAACGGCCGTCCTCCGAGGGCTCCCATTCGGCCAGCGCGGTGGCGCCATCTTGCGACCATGTATTGGGATCGACCAGCAGGCGGGCTTCGCCGTTCAGCCCTTCGCGGACATAGAGGACGGACTGGTTCTGCAGCCCGTCATTGCGCGAATAGAAATAGCGGCCGCCGGCATGGCGGGGCAGGCCATAGCGCTCGTAATCGTAAATCTCGGTCATCCGCGCGCGGAACGGGGCGCGGCCAGGCAGGGTGGCGAGATAGGCGTCGGTGACGCGGTTCTGCGCGCTGACCCAGTCGCGCACCCGGCCATCCTCGCGCACGTCGTTCTCGAGCCAGCGATAGGGGTCCGCGATCCGCTCGCCGAACAATTCCTCCACCGTGTCGCCGCGGGCGCTTTCCGGATAGGCGATCGGTGCCGGGGCGGGAGCCTGGGCGGCGGACTGGGCACTCATTGCGAGCGCGGCAACCGGCAAGGCAAGGAGAGCAGCGGACAAGCGCATGGAGAAGTCACCTCGGCTGGGGTCATGGTGTAGCGGCGGTGTAACACGGCACGGCGGCGAGTCAATTTCGCGCGCTGCTTTAGGGGATTGGCGGGAGCGGCGGATCGGCTATCGTCCGCACCAATCAGAACAGACCGGAAATGGGAGCCCACCCGATGCGTTTGCCGTTCGCCTTGTCATTGCTGCTTGCCTTCGCGCTGGTTGGCGCGCCCGGTGCCGCCACGCAGTCCGCGCCGGCGGTGGCGGGCGCGCCGTCCGAAACGGTGATCATTCACGCCGGCACCCTGCTCGACCGGCCGGGCCGCGCGCCGCGCCGCAATGTCAGCATCATTGTGCGGGACGGGCGGATTGCTGCGGTCGAGGACGGCTTCGTGCCGGCGGGCGAAGGCAGCCGCGTGGTCGACCTGTCCGACAGTTTCGTGCTGCCCGGCCTGATCGACAGCCATGTCCACCTCGACAGTGATCGGGCGGGCGTGGAAGGCCAGCTCGCCGCCGTTACCGACAATGTGGCGCTCGGGGCGCACGAGGCGGCGTGGAATGCGCGCAAGACCCTGGATGCGGGCTTCACCACCGTGCGCAATATGGGATCGTCCGATGGCATCACGCTCGGTCTGCGCGACGCGATCAGCCGGGGCTGGGCGATCGGGCCGCGCATCGTCGATGCCGGCACCAGCCTTTCGACCACCACGGGCCATATGGATCCGACTTTGGGCATGCGCGAAGAGTTTCACGAGGTGCTCCGCCAGTCGGGCAGCACCTGTGATGGCCCGGACGATTGCCGCCGTGCAGTGCGGCGGCAGGTCGCGCGCGGCGTCGACGTCATCAAGATCGCCACCACGGGCGGCGTCAACAGCCGCATCGGCCTCGGCCTTGGCGCGCAGATGTTCGAGGACGAGGTGCGCGCGATCGTCGAGACGGCGCGACTCTACGGCAAGCGCGTCGCCGTCCACGCCCACGGCGCCGACGGTATCGCTCTGGCGCTGCGCGCAGGTGTGGATTCGATCGAGCACGGCACATTGATCGACGACGATATCCTGCGGCTGTGGCGCAACAGCCGGACCTATTATGTGCCGACGCTTTCCACCGTGAACGGCTATCTTGAGCGGCTGCGCAACAATCCCGACGCCTATGTCGGCGAGGTCCGCGAGAAGATCGAATGGCGGATCGGCATCACCGGGCAATCGCTGCGCCGCGCCGTGCCGGCCGGCGTCAGGATCGCCTTCGGCACCGACGCGGGCGTCTCGATGCACGGCCGCAATGCCGACGAGTTCCCGTTGATGGTCCAGCATGGCATGACGCCGATGAGCGCGATCGAGGCGGCGACCGTCAACGCCGCCGACCTGCTCGGCCTCGCCGACGAGATCGGCACGATCGAGCCGGGCAAGGTTGCGGATATCGTCGCGGTGCGCGGCGATCCGCTGAGCGACGTGGGCGTGCTCCGGCAGATGCGCTTCGTGATGGCACGGGGCCGCGTGCACCGGCTGGAGCCGTGAACCATTATCCCAACCCCGCTCATCCTGAGTAGGGACTGAGCTTGTCGAACTGGCGTATCGAAGGACGCAGAGCCTCTCCGTCGGGTCCTTCGACACGGGCCTTCGC
>CAYTMM010000056.1:3246-18290 GCA_964438875.1 uncultured Sphingosinicella sp.
GGCCTTCGCCAGGCTCAGTCCCTACTCAGGATGAGCGGGGAGAATTTAAGGAGGATGCGAACATGCTGAACCTGGACCGCCGCCAATTCCTCCTCGGCTCTGCCGCTGCCGGCGGCTTTGTCTTGTCAGGCTGTGCCGGCATGGCGCCGCCCTCCGGCACAGGCTCGGCGCGCGCGCTCTATGATTCCATCTTCGAGGGGATGCTGCGCACCTCGCCGGAAATGGCGACGGGCCTCGGCCTCGACTCGGGCGAACGCGCCTTCCTGAAGAGTCGCCTCTCCGATCTTTCTCCGGGCGGCAAGATGGGCGTCTATCAGCCCTTGCTGGATCATATGCCACGCCTGCGCGCGGTAGGGCGCGGCGCGCTGCCCCCGCGCGAGCGCGCCTGGTACGATACCGTGCTATGGCTCGGCGAGCGGATGGAGGCGGCCGCCGCCATCCCCTATGGCGGGATCGGCGGCTACAATTATCCTGTCCCCTATGTGATCTCGCAATTGTCCGGGGCCTACCAGATCGTGCCGGACTTCCTCGATAGCCAGCACAGCATCGACGATGCCGATGATTGCGAGGCCTATATTTCCCGGCTCGAGGCGTTCGCGGCGGGTGTGAATTTCGAGGTCGACCGCGCCCGCGCCGATGCCGGGCGTACGGTCATCCCGCCTTCCTACATTCTCAACAAGGCGCTGACCCAGACCCGCGCGCTGCGTGGTGACGGGGGCACGAATTCGGGTCTGGTGCAATCGCTTGCCCGCCGGGCACGGGAGAAGAATGTCGCTGGTGACTGGGCACGGCATGCGACCGCGATCGTCGACGGCCCGATCGCCCGCGCATTAGACCGGCAGATCCAGATCCTCACCGCCATGCAGCACGATGCCGGTACCCATGCCGGTGTCGATCGCCTGCCCCGGGGCGACGAACTCTATGCGCTCTGCCTGCGCTACCACACCAGCACCGGCCTGACGCCGCAGGAGGCGCACCGGGTCGGGCTCCAGCAGATGGCGGAGCTGACTGCGGAACTCGATCCGCTGCTCCGCCGCGAGGGGCTGACCCGCGGCAGCGTCGGGGCGCGGTTGACCGAATTGGGACGGCAGGAACGCTGGCAATATCCGAACACCGATGCCGGCCGCGCCGAACTGATCGGCGATCTGCAGCGCCAGATGGACGCGATTCGCGCGCGGATGCCGGACTGGTTCGGCGTGATCCCGGACAGCGGCATGGAAATCCGCCGTGTGCCGCCAGCGATCGAGGTCGGCGCGCCGCGCGGCTATGCGCAGGGTGGCAGTCTCGACGGGAGTCGACCGGGGGCCTTTTACATCAATCTGGTCGATACCCGGATCTGGCCGAAATGGTCATTGCCGACGCTCACCTATCACGAAAGCGTGCCCGGGCATCTGTGGCAGGGCGCGACTTTGATGGGCAATGACGCCATTCCCTTGCTTCACCGCAATATCGGCATTCCGGCCTTCGGCGAAGGCTGGGGCCTCTATGCCGAGCAACTCGCCGCCGAGATCGGCGTCTATGAGGATTTCCCGCAGGGTCGGATCGGCTGGCTGCAAAGCTTCCTCTACCGCGCCGCCCGCATCGTCATGGACACCGGGATGCACGCGATGGATTGGAGCCGCGAGCGCGCGATCCGCTATTTCCGCGAAGAGGTCGGTCTCGACGAGATTTCGGCGACCAGCGAGGTGGAGCGCTACATCGTCTGGCCCGGTCAGGCGTGCAGCTACAAGCTCGGCCATACCGAGATCGTCCGGCTGCGCGAACAGGCGCGGGCGGCGACTGGCACGCGCTTCGACATCAAGTCGTTCCACGACGAAGTTCTGGGCTATGGCGATATGCCGATGGAGGTCCTCGCCCGTGTCGTCGCGGACTGGACGGCGGCGCGGACCGGCTAATATCGTTCCCGGCCGTCAGCCGGAGGACGAAGGCGGTGGATCGAAATAGGCCCGGCATTGCTGAAGCAATGTGTCGGCCCGCTCTCCTTTGAGGCGGCGGGCGACGTAGAGACGATCATGCCCTCGGCCTCGTCGATGACCCGGCTTCTCGGCCTGGCAGGCCTCCCTGAAATAGCGCACGAACTTCTTTTCGCGGCCCTCCAGCATGTCCTCGAGCAAGGTGATGTCGGGCTCTACGACGGTTCTCCGGGCAACGAGGGCGGCGACTTCATTCAGGATGCGCTTGCGCTCCTCCGGCACGAGAACGAGTTGACGCGCGCTCGGCCCGAGCAGTTCGGCGACCCCGCCGGGAAGCGACAGCGCCGCTCCGCGGCTGGCGAGATCGTCGAGAAAAAGCGGATCGCCATGAAAGGTCTGCTCCGCCGTCCAGCGCAGACCGTCCTGCGTGAAGGCGTAGCGGAATATGGAGAAACCGCGCCCGGCGGGCGAGACGCTGAGGATGTCCGCGTCGATGATCTTCACTTCGCCTTCGCGCGAGGACAGCGACGTACGGATGCGTCCTGTGCGCCAACTGCTGACGCCCAAGGTGATGAGCCCCCCGGCGACCAGCAAGGCGACGACAAGGCCGATCCAATGCTCGGGCGCAGGGCCGCCGCGCGGCAGGGTGCCCGAAATCGTATAGACGATCAGCAGCAACAGCCCCAAGCCGACCCAGCCCAAGAATATGCCCGCGCCCGCGATAAAAGCGCCGGTTCCTCCGGTCAGGCCGGAAATGCGGAGAGGGCCGGCCCCCCAATTGATCTCGTCGACCATGAAGCTGTCCTAGGCCGCGCGCGCGAACGCCGCCAGCCCGTTGACTTGGCGGCGGCAGCACGGCACCCTTACGTTTACGTAAGGGAGAGGAATCGGATGGTCGATCTGGAGACGTTCCGCCGCGATACGCGCGCTTGGCTGGAGGCGAACTGCCCCGCGGAAATGCGCCAGCCGGTGCGTGGCGAAAGCGACATCTGCTGGGGCGGGCGCAACCCGGTCTTTCAGAGCGACGCGCAGCGGCAGTGGATGGAGGCAATGGCGGCGCGGGGCTGGACGGTGCCGGACTGGCCCGCCGATTATGGCGGCGGCGGTCTTTCGGCCGAAGAGACCAAGATCCTGCGTCAGGAACTGGCGCGCATAAACGCCCGCAATCCGCTCTACAGCTTCGGTATTTCGATGCTCGGTCCGGCTTTGCTCAAATATGGCAGCGAGGAACAGAAGCGCCATTATCTGCCGCAGATCGCGCGCGGCGAGATACGCTGGTGCCAGGGTTATTCGGAGCCGGGCGCAGGCAGCGATCTCGCGTCGCTCCAGACGAAATGCGAGGACAAGGGCGATCACTGGCTGGTCAACGGCCAGAAGGTCTGGACCTCCTATGCCGACAAGGCGGACTGGATCTTCTGCCTGGTCCGCACCGATCCGGCGGCGCCCAAGCATAAGGGGATCAGCTTCCTGCTGTTCGACATGGCCTCGCCCGGCGTCTCGACCAAGCCGATCCTCCTCATCTCCGGCTATTCGCCATTCTGCGAGACCTTCTTCGACGATGTGAAGGTGCCCAAGGGCCAGTTGGTCGGCGAGCTGAACAAGGGCTGGGACGTCGCCAAATATCTGCTCGGCCACGAACGGGAAATGATCTCCGGCATGGGGTTGGGCGGGGAAGGGGAGTCGCTCGGCGCGGCTCTGGCCGATGCGCTCGCACATGATCCTCTGCTGCGCGCGGACGTGGCCCGCTTCGATGTCGATGCGCTTGCCTTTCGCGCGATGAGTGAGAAATTCATCGACGAGCTGAAGGCCGGCAAGGCGCATCCCGCCCAGCCCTCGATGATGAAATATGCCGGCACCGAGCTGAACAAGGCCAGGCATGAGCTGGTCATGGCCGCCGGCGGCGGCAACGCACTGGAATGGGAGAGCGACCGCTCGCGGAACGGCAAGTCGGCGCGCGAATGGCTGCGCACCAAGGCCAATTCGATCGAGGGCGGCACCAGCGAAATCCAGCTCGGCATCGTCGCCAAGCGTATCCTCGATCTGCCGGGAGCCTGAGCCAATGCCCCTTTATCACACCGAAGATCAGACGATGCTGCGCGATACGGCGCGGGATTTCATGGCCGAGCAGGGTGCGATCAAAAGCCAGCTCCGCCACTGGCGGGACAGGAATTGCAAGGACGGTTTCGGCCATGCCTTGTGGAAGCAGTTCGCCGAAATGGGCTTCACCGGCATCCTGATCGGCGAAGAGGATGGCGGCCTTGGCCTCGGCCATGTCGAGGCGGGGATCGTACTGGAGGAGATCGGGCGTAACCTGACGCCGTCGCCCTTCCTGACAACGGCAGTGGCGTTCGTGGAGGCGGTGAAGGGCACCGTCCACGGATCGCGCTGGTATCCGGGCATCCTCGCCGGCGAGACGGTGGCGGCGCTGGCGATCGACGAGAGCGGCAAGCACCGGCCCGAGACGATCGCGATGCGGGCCGAGCGTTCGGGCAACGGCTTTCGTATCGACGGCGCCAAGCAGTTCGTGGTCCAGGGCGCCTCGGCGGACGTGACACTTGTGGCGGCGCGCACGGACGAGGGCCTGACCTTGTTCGCCGTCGAGAAGGGAACGAAGGGACTTGAGGTTGAAGGCGTCCGCCTCGCCGATGCCAGCATTGGCGCGCGGCTGACGTTCGACGGCGTGGAGGTCGATGCGGATGCGGTGGTCGGCGAGGTCGGCGGGGGCGAAGCGGTGTTGGCGCGCGTGCTCGCGGCGGGCCGGACGGGCGCGGCGGCGGAGCTGGTCGGGCTGGGCGGTGCCGCGCTGGACATGACGGTCGATTATCTCAAGCAGCGCAAGCAGTTCGGCCGACTGATCGGCGAGTTCCAGGCGCTGCAATTCCGCGCCGCGTATCTCTATTCCGAGCTGGAGATCGCCCGCGCCGCGACGCTTAAGGCGCAGCAATTGCTGGACGAGGGTTCGGACGAGGCCGAGGCGATGGTCTCGGTCGCCAAGGCCAAGGCCGGCCGCGCGTCCCAGCTCGCGGTCCAGGAGGGCGTCCAGATGCACGGCGGCATCGGCATGACCGACGAGCACGATATCGGCCTCTACATGAAGCGCGACCGTGTGCTGGCCGAATTGTTTGGCGACGCGAATTACCACGCCGACAAGTTGGCGAAGCTCAAAGGCTATTGAAGAAAGCTTCACCAACGGCTTGCAACCGCCCCGGCGCTCGTCAAGGATGAGGCCGAACGGGAGGGCGGTTATGAAGATGAAATGGATGTTCGCGGCAGCTGTCGCCGCGCTCGCGACGCAGGCGCCGGCGCAGGATGCGCCGCTGCGGGATGCGGTTGCGCAAGACTATCGTGACAATCTCGCCGCCCTGTTCGATCATTTCCATCGCAATCCGGAACTGTCGGGCCTTGAGGTGCAGACCGCGGCGCGGATGGCGCGGGAACTGGGCGCGCTCGGCTATGAGGTGACGACGGGTGTCGGCGGACACGGCGTGGTCGCGGTGCTGCGCAACGGCGATGGGCCGACCGTGATGCTGCGCGCCGACATGGACGGCCTGCCGGTCGAGGAGCGCTCCGGCCTTTCCAATGCGTCGACGGCACGGCAGGTGGATGCGAACGGGGTCGAGCAGCCGGTGATGCATGCCTGTGGCCATGACGTGCACATCACTGCTCTGGTCGGTACGGCACGGCAGATGATGGCGCGGCGCGCCAACTGGTCCGGCACGCTGGTGCTGATCGCGCAGCCGGCGGAGGAGACGATTTCCGGCGCGCGCGCGATGGTTCAGGACGGACTCTACACGCGCTTCCCGAAACCGGATTATGCCGTCGCCTTTCACGTCTCGTCCGGGCTGCCAGCGGGACGGATATCGATTCCCGAGACCATCGCGTATTCCAGCTCGGATATCGTGACGATCCGGGTGAACGGCATCGGATCGCACGGGGCGTCCCCGCATCGCGGTGTCGATCCGGTGCTGGTCGCCGCGCAGATCGTGGTGTCGCTCCAGTCGGTCGTGAGCCGCGAGATCGCGCCGCTCGAGGGCCGCGTGATCACCGTCGGCGCGATTCACGGCGGCGTGCGCGGCAACATCATTCCCGAATATGTCGATATGGCGCTCACCGTACGTGCCGACACACCGGAGGTGCGCACGCAGCTCCTGGACGGCATCGATCGCATCGCGCGCGGCACGGCGCTGGCGCTGGGCGTGCCGGATAATCTGCTGCCGGTCGTGACCCGTTCGGCCGTCGAGACCACGCCGCCGACCCGCAACGATCGCGATACGGCGATTCGGGTGCGTGAGGCGATCGCCGCCGCGATGGGTGCGGACCGGCTGATCGACCAGCCGCGCCAGGGCATGGGCGCCGAAGATTTCGCCTATTTCATCACCCCCGAAAGCGGCGTGCGGGGTGTCTATTTCGGCGTGGGCGGAACAGCGCCGGACGAGCTGGAAAGTGCCTCCGCCCACCATTCGCCGCTCTTCCGGATTGTGCCGGAGCCGGCGGTGACGGCGGGCGTGGAGGGGATGGTCGTCGCGGCCGAGGCGCTTTTCCGCCGCGACTAGCGTCGTTTTCAGCTTCGCTGAATCGGCACCGGCCCGCACCCCCACCCGGCCTCCCATCGACAGGATATGCTATTGGGAGGCCGGGTGGGGTGCGGGCCGGTGCCGCCTCTGGTTCAGCCTTGCTGAAACAGACCCTAACCGCGCCGGATCAGCACGTTCATCTGGGCCGAGGCGATCGGCTTGTTCCGGTCTTGTTGCCAGGCATGGGCCTCGACATTTGCGACGCGGTTGCCGAGCCGGGTGACCACGGCGCCGGCGAAGGTATCGTGGCTGACGCCGCCGCGCAGATATTGGACAGTGACATTGATCGGTTTCACCGTGACGCCGGTCCTGTCGCCCAGCGCCTGGTAGAGTGTGCCCAGCGCCGCGAATTCGAGCAGCCCGGCGATTGCCCCGCCATGCAAATAGCCGGGCCGGCCGAGCACGGCGTCGCCGAACGGCATGGCGAACAGGATCGTGCCGTCATCCGCGCGGTGCTTCTCGATGCCGAGGAGTTGGGCATAGGGGGGGAGCGTTTCGGTCATTCCCGCAATCCTTAGGGACAGGCGTTGCCATTGGGCAAGCGGCGACGCGTTTGGCGGCCCGCGCGAATCGGTCTAGCCTCTCGCCCGTGACGGGCAGGCTGACATGGCGGCGAACGGGACGCATCGCGGGGCGGATTGCGGCGTTTATCGTCGCCTTGCCGTTCTTCTATGTGCTGATCGCGGCGATCCTGGGCGCGGTGCCGGCCAATGTCGCCTGGCGCCCGCCGGAACAGGGCATCGCCATCTTCGTGCGGTCGAACGGCGTCCACACCTGGATCGTGATGCCCAAGTCGAACAGCGCGATCGACTGGAGCACTTATGCGCCGGGAGAGCATCTCGGCGATCCGCGCTGGGGCGGCGGCAATTATGTCGCGATCGGCTATGGCAATCGCGACTTCTACCTGAACACGCCGACCTGGAGTGATCTGTCGCCGCGCACCGCCGCGGCCGCCCTGTTCGGCGGCGGTCCCACGCTGCTGCATGTCGTGCATGATCACAATCCGCGTCCCGACGAATGGACGCGTCCGATCAAGGTCACCCCGGACCAGTATCGCCGCCTCGTCCGTTTCATCGCCGCGCGCTTCCGGCGTGATGCGGAGGGACGGCCGATCCCGGTGCCGGGTCGCGGCTACAATGCCAACGACATGTTCTACGAGGCGGACGGCGGCTACAGCTTCGTGCTCACCTGCAACGAGTGGACCGGCCGCGCGCTGCGTTCCGCCGGCATCCGCACCGGCCTGTGGACGCCCTTCGCCCAGAGCATCATGTGGCGGCTCGATTGAGACGCGGCTTTGCGTTAGAGTTGCGAAACGACTTTCTGGGGAGAGGGCAATGGCGAAGATACTGGGCAATTTCCACATCGCGCTGGCGATCGGTTTCGTGCTGCTGGTCGCGGCGATGTTCGGTCTGCACGGCGAGGCGATCGGCGAGCCCGGCTATTGGGCGCAGTGGCTGCGCTTCTTCCACACCGCCGCCGGCGTGCTGTGGATCGGGCTGCTCTACTATTTCAACTTCGTCCAGATCCCGACCATGCCCAAGGTCCCGGCCGAGCTGAAGCCGGGCGTCACGAAATATATCGCGCCCGCCGCTTTGTTCTGGTTCCGTTGGGCGGCGCTGGCGACGGTGGTGCTCGGCCTGCTCGTCGCGGAGCTGCAGCAGGGCGGTTATGTCGCGCGCGCGCTGGGTCTGGAGCCGGGTTTCAAGACGATCGGCATCGGCATGTGGCTCGGCCTGATCATGGCGGCGAACGTCTGGTTCATCATCTGGCCGAACCAGAAGAAGGCGCTCGGCATCGTGCCGGCGGAAGACGATGTGAAGGCGAAGGCGGCGTCGACCGCGATGATGGCCTCGCGCACCAATCTCATCCTGTCTTTCCCGATGCTCTACTGCATGATCGCGCAGACGCACATCGGCGGCTGAGGCCGCTTGCCGGGGAACTCCTCCGGCGCGGCGACATTCTGATACAATGTTCCGCCGCGCCGGACATAATTGCGCGACACGCTCCGGGGCATAGGGGTGGCGATGCGTAGAGTTTGCTTACCCCTGTCGGCGCTGGCCCTGGCCGCCTGCACCACCGTCGGACCCGATTACCGGCCGCTCGCGCCCACCGAGCTGGCCGTCCCGGACGTCTATGCAGGCCCGGCTGCGCCCGGCGTCACGGCGGATTTGTCGCGCTGGTGGGAGAATTTCGACGATCCGCTGCTCACCAGGCTGATTGCCGAGGCCAGCGCCGGCAATCTTGACCTTGCCGTTTCCTCCGCCCGGCTTGCCCAGGCGCGGGAATCGCTGGTCCAGGCCCGTGCCGGGCTGGTGCCGAATGCCGGCGCGTCGGGCAGCGCGAACCGCAGCATCGGACCGGGCAACGACACGACCCGCTTCAGCGTCGGCGCGGACGCCTCCTGGGAGGTCGATCTGTTCGGCCGCATCCGGCGCGGCGTCGAGGCGGCTGGCGCGGATGCCGAGGGCGCGTGGTACGATCGCGAGGCGCTGCGCGCCGCGATCGCCGCTGAGGTGGCGGGCAATTATATCGAGGCGCGGCTGGCGCAGGAGCGGCTCGCGCTGGCCCGCGACACGCTCGCCATCTCCGACGACAATCTCCAGATCGCCCAGTGGCGGGTGCAGGCGGGCCTCGCCTCCTCGCTGGATTCGGAGCAGGCGCGCGGCGCCCGCGCAAGCACCGCCGCGTCGATTCCCAATATCGAGAACAACTTCACCAGCGCCACCTACCGCCTCGCCGTCCTGACCGGCCGGGCGCCGGGCGCGCTGACCGCCGAGCTCACCGAGGCGCGCCCGATTCCGCGCGGGCCGGCCGAGATCGCCACGGGCATCCCCGCCGACACGCTGCGCCAGCGCCCGGACATCCGCGCCGCCGAGCGCAGCCTCGCCGCCGCCACGGCCCGGGTCGGCGTCGCCGAGGCGCAGCTCTATCCCGGCCTGCGCCTGTCCGGCAGCATCGGCACGGCGGCCTTCTCGCTGGGCGGTTTGTTCAGCGCGATCACCGGCTCGATCCTTGGCGGGATCGACCAGACCCTGTTCGACGGCGGCCGGCTGCGCTCGCAGCTCCGCTCGCAGCAGGCGGCGACCGAAGCCTCGCTGGCGAGCTACCGCCAGTCGGTGCTGACCGGGCTGGAGGATGTCGAGAACGCCCTGCTCGCGCTCAACGCGGCGCGGGCGCGCCAGGCGGAATTCGCCATCGCGCTCGATGCGGCGACCAACAGCGCCATCCTTGCCCGCGTGCAATACCGCTCGGGCCTTACCGATTTCCGCACCTTGCTGGATGCCGAGCGTTCGCTGCTCTCCGCGCGCGACGGCATGGCCAACAGCCGTGGCGACGAAGCCCGCGCCATCGTTCAACTCTATCGCGCCCTCGGCGGCGGCTGGGATGCCAGTGCCGCGCCGGAGACCGGAGCCAATCCATGACCGACGCCAATTCCCAGCCCGCCGCCGATAAGGCCGATCTCGACGAATTTCTTGGTGCGCCGGCAACGCGCGCCTGGTGGAAGCGGCCGACCTTCATCGTCGGTGCGATCATCATCGTCTTCGCTTTGCTCCTGCTGTCGCGCTGCTTCGCCGGAGAGGCGGAGGGCGGCTTTGCGACTCAGCAGGTGCGGCGTGGCGATCTCACCGTCACCGTCTCGGCGACCGGCAATATCCAGCCGACCAATCAGGTCGAGGTCGGTTCCGAACAGTCCGGCCTCGTCACTCAGGTCTTCGTCGACAACAATGATCGAGTGACGCGCGGCCAGCCGCTCGCCCGGCTCGATACCGCGCGGCTGCAGGACGAGATCGTGCGGGCGCAAGCCGCGCTCGCATCCGCTCAGGCGCAGGTCGCGACCGCCCAGGCCACTGCCGCCCAGGCCCAGGCCAATCTTGCCCGGCAGGAAGAGGTCCACCGCCTGTCGAACGGCCGGGTGCCCTCCGCGACCGAACTGGATGCCGCGCGTGCCGAAAATCGCCGCGCCGTGGCCGGCATCCGGTCCGCCGAGGCGCAGGTTGCGCAGGCCCGCGCGCAGGTTTCTTCAGCGCAGACCAATCTTTCCAAGGCCACCATCTATTCGCCGGTGACGGGCGTGGTGCTGTCGCGCCAGATCGATCCGGGTCAGACTGTCGCCGCCTCGTTCAATGCACCGGTCCTGTTCATCATCGCCGAGGATCTTTCGGCGATGAAACTGGAAGTCCGGGTCGACGAGGCGGATGTGGGCTCGGTCAATGACGGCCAGCGCGCGAGCTTCACGGTCGATGCTTATCCGGGGCGCACCTTCCCGGCCACCGTCACCCGCGTCGATGTCGGCGCCAATGCGTCGGGCAGCACGTCAAGCTCCAGCAGCTCGTCTTCGACCAGCGGCCAGGTCGTCGCCTATACGGCCGAGCTGTCCGTCGCCAATCCCGATCTGCTGCTGCGACCGGGCATGACGGCGACGGCCGATATCGTCACGACCGAGCGGCGCGGCGTCCTGCTCGTTCCCAATGCCGCCCTGCGCTTCTCTCCGGAGCAGGCGGCGGCAGGTGCGAGTTCGCAGGGCGGGGTCACCTCCGTGCTCGTGCCACGCGGCCCGCGCGGCATGGGCGGCCGGGGCGGTCGCGGCAACCGTGAGGTCGCGATCGGCCGGGGCAGCCGTCAGACTGTTTATGTGGTGGGTGAGGACGGCAGCCCGCGCGCCATCCAGGTTGTGGTCGGCGAAAGCAATGGCTCGGTGACCGAGATCGTCGAGGGCGAGCTGACCGAAGGCATGGAGGTCATTACCGCCCGCCTTGCGGCCGGACAGGTCCAGCCCAAAAGCGAGGAGCGTAGCGGCGAGGGCCGCGAGCGCCGCCGTTCGCGCGATGGCGGCGTCGATGCCGCCGGCAACAGCGCCGCGCCTGCCGAAGCGCCTGTCGCGCCCGGCAACGAACAGGCGCCGGCGGCACCCGCCTCCCGGAACGAAGGCGGCGCGCCGAAGGCGGAGGCCCCGGCCAGCCGGTCGGCGGCGGGCGAGCGGAATGGCTCGGGCGGCGGCCAAGGCGCCCGGATGCGCGATATGACGCCTGAACAGCGACGTGCCTATTTCGAGAGCCTGTCGCCGGAAGAGCGCGAACGGCTGCGCGAACGCCGGCAGCAGATGCGCGAGCGGCGTGGCGGCGGAGAGGGCGCGGGGCCCGGCAATGGCGAATGAGTCGATCATATCGCTGCGCGGCGTCACCAAGACCTACGGCTCCGGGACGACCGCCTTCCAGGCGCTGAAGGGGGTCGATCTTGACGTCGCGGCCGGCGATTTCGTCGCGGTGATGGGGCCTTCCGGTTCCGGCAAGTCGACGGCGATGAACATCCTTGGCTGTCTCGACGTGCCGACCGGCGGTTCCTTCCATTTCAAGGGTGTGCCGGTCGACAGCCTCGACCGCGACCAGCGCGCGCTCCTGCGGCGGCGTTATCTTGGCTTCGTTTTTCAGGGCTTCAACCTGCTGGCGCGGACCAGCGCGCTGGAGAATGTCGAACTGCCATTGCTCTATCGCGGTGAGGACAAGGCGTCGCGGCATGCGGCCGGCATGGCGGCGCTCGAGAAGGTCGGGCTCGACAAATGGTGGGATCACACTCCCGCCGAGCTTTCGGGTGGCCAGCAGCAGCGCGTCGCTATCGCCCGGGCGATCGTTACCAATCCCGACGTGCTGCTCGCCGACGAGCCGACCGGTAATCTCGATTCGAAGACATCGGTCGAGATCATGGAGCTGCTGACGGGGCTGAACCGTGACAGCGGCATCACCGTGCTGATGGTGACGCACGAACCGGACATGGCCGAATATGCCCGCACGATCGTCCACTTCCGCGATGGGCTCGTGGAGCGGATCGACACCAATGCAGAGGTGCGCGTCTGATGTTCTTCACCACCATCATCCTCGCTGTACGGGAAATCCGGCGGCATCTGCTGCGCTCCTTCCTGACCACGCTCGGCATCGTCATCGGCGTCGCGGCGGTGGTGACGATGGTGACCTTGGGGCAGGGGGCAACGGCCGCTGTCGCCGAGCAGATTTCGAGCCTGGGTGCCAATATCCTGCAGATCCGCCCCGGCCAGGGCTTCGGGCGCGGCGGCGGCGGGCCGCAGCCCCCCGATTTCGAGATGGCGGATGTCGATGCGATCGCGGATCAAGTGCCGGGCGTGCGCGCTGTCGCACCCCAGGCGCAATCCTCCGGTCTGGCGGTCCGCAATGCCGCCAACTGGCAGACGACGATCAACGGCACGACGGAACAATTCTTCACCGCGCAGCAATGGGCGCTATCCGCCGGCCGCATCTGGAACGAGGCGGAGGAGGAATCGGGTAAGGCGGTCTGCATCATCGGCAGCACAGTGCAGCGCAACCTGTTCCGCAACGATGATCCGATCGGCGAGCGTTTCCGCATCCGCGACCTGTCCTGTGAAGTGATCGGCACGCTCGCCGCGCGCGGGCAGGGCGGTTTCCAGGACCAGGACGATGTCGTCATCATGCCGATCAAGGCGGTGCAGCGCCGCTTCTCCGGCAATCGCGACATCCGCTTCATCATGGTCGCGGTGGACGATGCCTACGACACCACGTCCGTACAGTCTTCTATCGAAAGCCTGCTGCGCGAGCGGCGCAACATCCGCCCGGGCCAACAGGACAATTTCAACATCTTCGACACCCGCCAGATCAGCGAGACGCTGCAAGGCACGACGCGCATTCTAACGATGGTGATGGGCGCGGTTGCCGCCGTGAGCTTGATCGTCGGCGGCATCGGCATCATGAACATCATGCTGGTTTCCGTCACGGAGCGAACCCGCGAAATCGGCATCCGCCTCGCCATCGGCGCCGTGGCGGGAGAGGTGCTGATGCAATTTCTGGTCGAGGCGGTGGTGCTCGCCTGCCTGGGAGGGCTCATTGGCCTCTTGCTGGCATTGATCGCGACCTTCGCCATCGCGCCATTGATCCAGGTGCCTTTCCTGTTCGATCCACAGATCAACCTGATTGCGTTCAGCGTCTCCGCGCTGATCGGTATCGTCTTCGGCTATTTTCCGGCCCGCCGCGCCGCGAGCCTCAACCCGATCGACGCGCTGCGTCACGAATAGGCGTCTCCTTTCGCGCCATGGGACCGCAACGCGGCGGTGGCGGTGCGGCCGGGCTTTGCGAATCCCCGCGAATCCCATATGTTCCCGCCGGAGCGGCAAAATATATGCCGCGGCAACGGGAGAGATGCCATGCACTTGGGGGAGTGCCTACGCCATATCGCCTGCCTGGTCCTGGTGCCGGTCCTAACGGGCCTAGCCGGGCTGGCGATCATCCGGGTGCTTGATCTGGGCTATTGGTTTAGCCAGTATCGCGTCGAACTTCTCGTCACGGCTTTCGTTGCGCTGATGGCGTGGCTCGTTGTGACTGGCATGAAGAAGGCGCAATCGGAACAGATCGAACGGGAGACTTAGTCCCCAGTCCGAAAATCTGGCGCGCCCGGCAGGATTCGAACCTGCGGCCCCAAGCTTAGAAGGCTCGTGCTCTATCCAACTGAGCTACGGGCGCGTAGCGGGCTCTCTATCCTGCTTTGGCGGCGAGCGGAACCGCGCTATCGTCCGGGGATGAGCGAAGCGGGGGTAAAGGCCGTCGGAGCCGGCGAGATCGCAGGCCGACGGCTGCGCTATTTCGATTTTGTGATGGCGACGTTCGTCACCGTGCTGCTGCTGTCCAACGTGCTCGGCGCGGGAAAGGTCGCCACGATCGATCTGCCGGGGATAGGTTCCTGGCCGTTCGGCGCGGGCATTCTCTTCTTTCCGCTCGCTTATGTGATCGGCGATGTGATGACCGAGGTGTACGGCTATGCCCGCGCCCGGCGCTGCATCTGGGCAGGTTTCGCCGCGATGCTGTTCATGGCCGGCATGGCCTGGGTCGTCGTCGCGCTGCCGCCGGCGGAGAGCTGGACGGGGCAGGAGGCCTATGAACAGGTGTTCGGCCAGGTGCCGCGCATCGTCATGGCCTCGATCATTGCCTTCTGGGCGGGCGAGTTGGTCAATGCCTATGTGATGGCGAAGATGAAGATCTGGTCCGAAGGACGCCATCTGTGGATGCGCACGATCGGATCGACCGTGGCCGGGCAGGGGGTGGACAGCCTGATCTTCTATCCGCTCGCGTTCTACGGTGTCTGGGAGACGGAGACCCTGTTGCTGGTGATGGCGACGCAATGGGCGCTGAAAGTGGGCTGGGAAGCGGCGCTGACGCCCGCCACTTATGCGGTGGTCGGGTTCCTCAAGCGCCGCGAAGGCATTGACGTCTATGACGAGGGCACGGATTTCACGCCGTTCCGCGCGCGGGTCTGAAGCTCAGGCATAGGCCCAGCGCAGCACGGACCAGGCGAGCAGCGCCAGCGCGATCCAGATCGCGATGATGACGATCGCGCCCATCGTGCTGCGCGGCCGCTCCGCCGCCGCCTCGGCCGCCGCGCGATGCTCGGCGAGCAATGCGGCCGGGATCAGACGGCGGAACAGCCACAGGCCCGCCGGCACGATGATCGCATCGTCCACCAGCCCCAGCACCGGCACGAAATCCGGCACCAGATCGATCGGCGACAGCGCATAGGCGGC
>CAYTMM010000056.1:18300-20682 GCA_964438875.1 uncultured Sphingosinicella sp.
ACCATCAGGCCGACGATCCGCGCCGCCCAGGGCGTGCGCGGATCGCGCGCAGCGAGCCACATGGCGTGGACCTCGACGCGCAACCGATGGAGGAGGGAGGGGTTGTGGGCGATGGCGCGCCTCACAGCACCTCGAACAGTCCCGCCGCGCCCATGCCGCCGCCGATGCACATGGTCACGACGACATATTTCGCGCCGCGGCGCTTGCCCTCGATCAGCGCATGGCCGGTCAGCCTTGCGCCCGACATGCCATAGGGATGGCCGATCGAGATCGCGCCGCCGTTGACGTTCAGCTTGTCGTTGTCGATGCCGAGCCGGTCGCGGCAATAGAGCACCTGGACCGCGAACGCCTCGTTCAGCTCCCACAGTCCGATGTCGCTCGTCTTCAGGCCGAACCGGTCGAGCAGCTTGGGCACCGCGAAGACCGGGCCGATGCCCATTTCGTCGGGCTCCGTGCCCGCGACTGCCATGCCGAGATACTTGCCGAGTGGCGCGAGGCCGCGCGCCGCGGCGAGGCCGGCCTCCATGACGACCACGGCCGAAGCGCCGTCAGACAATTGCGACGCATTGCCGGCGGTGATGACGGCGTCCGGCCCCATGACCGGTTGCAGCGAAGACAGGCCCTCCAGCGTCGTATCGGCGCGGTTGCCCTCGTCCTTCGCGATGGTGACCTCCTTCTGGGAGACCTCACCGGTCGCCTTGTCCTTGACCAGCATCGTCGCGGTCACGGGGACGATCTCGTCGTCGAACTTGCCGGCCGCCTGCGCGGCAGCGGTACGCTGCTGCGACTGAAGCGCATATTCGTCCTGCGCGGCGCGGGAAATGCCGTAGCGCTTCGCCACCACCTCCGCCGTGCCGATCATCGGCATGTAGACATCCTTGTGCATCGCCAACAGCTCGGGATCCGGGCCGACGCGGATTTCGGCGGTCTGCACCAGGCTGATCGATTCGACGCCGCCGGCGACGACCACGTCCATCCGGTCGACGATCACCTGCTTTGCGGCGGTCGCGATCGTCATCAGGCCGGACGAACATTGCCGGTCCATCGTCATACCCGATACGGTGACTGGAAGGCCCGCGCGCAGTGCCGCGGTGCGGCCGATCGTGTGCTGCACGCCCTGCGGCAATGCAGCGCCGATCAGGCAATCGTCCACTTCGGTCGGATCGACGCCTGAACGCTCGACCGCGGCACGGATCGCATGGGCTGCTAGCGTTGGCGATGGTGTGTTGTTGAACGCGCCGCGATAGGCCTTGCCGATGGCGGTGCGGGCGGTGGAAACGATAACGGCTTCGCGGGTCATGGGATTATCCTCTCGCTTATGTTCAGACGAATATCATGCCGATCCAGTCGGCGGTCAAAGCGGGTTTCTCTTCGCCTTCGATTTCGACGGCGACATGGTTGGTGAACTGCCACTGGCCGGGGCGCTTCTCGTCGAACGAGACGAGAGTGAAGCGGCCACGGATGCGCTTTCCGGCGCGGACGGGGCTGAGGAAGCGGACTTTGTCGAAGCCGTAATTGACGGCCATTTTCAGCCCTTCGGGCACCAGCGCGACCTCATAGGACATGCGGCTCAGCATCGACAGGGTGAGGAAGCCATGCGCGATGGTGCCGCCGAACGGCGTCTTCGCGGCAGCCTCCGGATCGACATGGATGAACTGATGGTCATCGGTGGCGTCGGCGAAGGCATTGATCCGCGTCTGATCGATCTCGATCCACTCGGATACGCCGATCTCCTGACCGATCTGGCTTTTAATGTCCTCGATGCATGCGACTGGCATTGAGCCTCCCCGATTGTATCGCTAGGGGCGCCATAGGGCCGCGCGGCGGCGGGACTCAAGCCTTTGGGAGAGGTCGATATGGCGGACGCTACGGCAACCGCGCGTCTTGAAATCCACAAGCTGCTGCGTGCGAGCGAACCGGACGTGCTCGCGCCGTTGCTGAGAGACGCTGCGCTGGGTGGCGATTCGCGTGCGCGGGTGGAAAAGCGTGCCCGTTCGATGATCGACGTTCTGCGTGAGGCGCAGTCGCGCGGCTGGGTGAACCAGTTCCTGCAGGAATATCGGCTGAACACGCAGGAAGGCGTGGCGCTGCTCAGCCTCGCCGAGGCGTTTTTGCGTGTGCCCGATCCCGACACGGCGGATGCGCTCATCTCCGACAAGCTGGGCGATGGCGACTGGCGCGCGCACAAGGGCAAGTCCCATTCGAGCCTCGTCAACAGCGCGACCTGGGGCCTTGTCATCGGTCGGGCGCTCACCAGCGATTCGCAGCAGGCGAGCGCGCTCAAGAAGCTGATCTCCCGCGCCGGCGAGCCGTTCGTGCGACAGGGTGTCGGCGCCGCGATGCGGATGATGGGCGAGATTTTCGTGATGGGCCGCACGATCG
>CAYTMM010000057.1:0-20042 GCA_964438875.1 uncultured Sphingosinicella sp.
CCACCGTCTTGCCGTCCGGCGTCATCAGCACCGAGGTCATCAGGCCGAGCGAGCCGTAGCCTTGCGCCACCGTGTCGGACTGCACGTCGCCGTCGTAGTTCTTGCACGCCCAGACATAGCCGCCCGACCACTTGAGGCTGGAAGCGACCATGTCGTCGATCAGCCTGTGCTCGTACCAGATCTTCTTTTCCTTGAAGGCGGCGACGAACTCGGCCTCGTAGACCTCCTGGAAGATGTCCTTGAAGCGGCCGTCATAGGCCTTGAGGATGGTGTTCTTGGTCGAGAGGTAAACCGGCCATTCGCGGGTGATGCCGTAATTGAGGCAGGCGCGGGCGAAATCGCGGATCGATTCGTCCAGATTGTACATACCCATGGCGACGCCGCCGTCGGGATAATCGAACACCTCGCGTTCGATGACCTGGCCGTCCTTGCCTTCCCACTTCATGGTGAGCTTGCCGGGGCCGGGCACCACGAAATCGGTGGCGCGATACTGATCGCCAAAGGCATGGCGGCCAACCACAATCGGGTCGGTCCAGCCGGGAATGAGCCGCGGTACGTTGTCGATCACGATCGGCTCGCGGAAGACGACGCCGCCCAGAATGTTGCGGATCGTGCCGTTCGGCGATTTCCACATCTGCTTGAGGCCGAATTCCTCGACCCGAGCCTCGTCCGGGGTGATCGTCGCGCATTTCACGCCGACGCCATATTTCTTGATCGCCTCTGCGGATTCGATCGTGATCTTGTCATCCGTCTCATCGCGCTTCTCGATGCCGAGATCGTAATAGATGAGATCGATGTCGAGATAGGGCAGGATCAACCGTTCGCGGATCCACTGCCAGATGATGCGGGTCATCTCGTCGCCGTCGAGCTCGACGACGGGGTTCTTCACCTTGATCTTTGCCATGAGGCTGTCCGTGTCCTTCCCCGGTGTTGGTGTGCGATAGGGGCCTTAGGGCGTGGCGCGGCGTCGATCAATCCGGCGCCGGGTGATTCTGTTGTCACAAATATTCACTCCGCCTAGAAGCGGCGCATGAGCTCCCTTGAAAAGTCGGACGATCCGACCACGCCGACCGTCCGTTATCGCTTGCCGAGCGTCCATCCGGAGGGGCGCAAGTTCGCCGTTATCGCCGGCGCGATCGCCCTGCTGTTCTGGTGGGTGGTCGATTGGGACTGGCTTGGCTGGATCGCTGCGGGCGTTACCGTCTGGATATTGAGCTTCTTTCGCGATCCGGTTCGGACCACGCCGGTTGGCGAAGGACTCGTCATCGCGCCTGCGGACGGAATGGTGACGATGATCGCGACCGTGCCGCCGCCAAAGGAATTGATCGGGGAGGGCGGGCTCACGGCCGATCCTGTAATCCGGGTTTCGATCTTCATGAGCGTGTTTGACGTCCACATCAATCGCACGCCGATCGCCGGCACCATCCTGAACGTCGTCTATATCGCCGGCAAGTTCCTCAATGCCGATCTCGACAAGGCGAGCGAGCATAATGAGCGCCAGCATATCCTGGTCGAGGGCGAAGACGGCACGAAGATCGCCTTCACCCAGATCGCCGGGCTGGTGGCGCGGCGGATCGTTCCCTGGGTGAAGCCGGGCGACAAGGTGGCTGTCGGCCAGCGCGTTGGTCTCATCCGCTTCGGCAGCCGAGTCGACGTCTATCTGCCACAGGGCACGTCCAGCCAGGTTCTTCTGGGTCAGCGCACCATCGCGGGCGAAACTGTGATCGCGAAGATCGGCGTGTCGGAACTGATCGAAGGCGTCGCGCAATGAGTCTCGCGCCGGAACGGGCGGGTGGGGGCATTCCGCTGCGCGCTGTTGTCCCCAATGCAGTCACGGCGCTGGCGCTGTGCGTCGGACTCACCGGCGTTCGCTTCGCGATTGCGGGCGAATGGGACAAGGCGATCTACGCCATCATCGTCGCGGCTGTTCTGGACGGCATGGACGGGCGGATCGCCCGGGCGATGAAGGGCCAGACGCGGTTCGGCGCGGAGCTCGATTCGTTGTCCGATGTGATCGCCTTTGGCGTATCGCCGGCAATCATCCTGCATCTGTGGTCGCTGCAGCACTGGCCGCGCCTCGGCTGGGTCTTCGCTTTGGCCTATGCGGTCTGCATGGCGCTGCGTCTCGCGCGCTTCAACGCGCGTATCGATGTGGAAGACCAGCCGCACAAATCCGCCGGCTTTCTGACCGGCGTTCCCGCACCGGCGGGGGCGGGGCTGCTGCTGCTGCCGATCTTCCTGTGGCTGGCGAGTGGACGGGAATGGACCTGGCTGCAGGAATATTGGCTGGTTGCGCCCTGGGCCGCCTTCATTGCGTTCCTCGCCATCTCCAACATCGCGACCTTCTCCTGGACCTCGCTGCGCCTCAGGCGCAACGTCCGGCTGGAGGCGATTCTGGCGATCGCGCTGATCGGTGGCGCGATCTTTTCCGCGCCCTGGCAGACTTTGAGCTTCGTCGCGCTCGCCTATCTCGCGCTGATCCCGTTCAGCATAGCGAGCTATGCGAAGATCAGGCGACAGCGCGTAGCTGCGGCAGCGTCCGCGCCGTTGCCCGCTTCGGATACGACCGTACCGTCGGAGCCGAAAGCGGGGCGCCCGTTAAAGCGGCGCGCATCGCCGCCCAATTCTCCCTCAGAATGAGTTCGGCCGTCATGCCGAGCGCCATTAGGAGACCCGAGAAGAACAGAATCGCAAACAGATGAGCCACAGCCTTGTCCCCTGCTTATCCACAGCCGGGACGTCCGACCGGGAGATTTGGTTCTCTCATTGAGAGTGGAGTGTGCTTATGTTCATGATTTGTTCCTTAGTCAACCCGCATTCGTGAAGGGTTGATTTCCGACGCGCGTCCGCCTAAGTCGCCGCCCATCCCACATGCAGGGTCAACATACCGGTGCTTCGGACCTGTCCGAGGTTCACGGCCCTGCAGAGGTGTAACCGGAAGGAGAAAGACTATGGCGTCCACTGACGTCAGCATGCAGGCATTGCTTGAAGCCGGAGCGCATTTCGGCCACCAGACCCGTCGCTGGAACCCCAAGATGAAGCCGTATATCTTCGGCGATCGCAACGGGGTGCACATCATCGATCTGTCGCAGACCGTGCCGCTGTTCGCGCGCGCGCTCGATTTCGTCCGCGCCAGCGCCGCTTCGGGCGGCAAGGTGCTGTTCGTCGGCACCAAGCGCCAGGCGCAGGAGCCGATCGCCGAGGCGGCGCGCCGTTCCGGCCAGCACTTCGTCAATCATCGCTGGCTGGGCGGCATGCTCACCAATTGGAAGACGATCTCCAACTCGATCAAGCGCTTCAAGAGCCTCGAGGAGCAGCTTTCCGGCGATACGCACGGCCTCACCAAGAAGGAAGTGCTGCAGCTTACCCGCGAGCGCGACAAGCTGGAGTTGTCGCTGGGCGGCATCCGCGACATGGGCGGCATTCCGGACGTGATGTTCGTGATCGACGCCAACAAGGAAGAGCTGGCGATCAAGGAAGCCAATGTACTCGGCATTCCGGTCGTCGCGATCCTCGACACCAATGTGAGCCCGAACGGCATCGCCTTCCCGGTCCCGGGCAATGACGATGCCAGCCGCGCGATCCGCCTCTATTGCGATGCGATCGCCGACGCGGTTCTGGCTGGCAAGCAGGGTGGCGCGTCATCCCGTGGCGTCGATATCGGCGCGCAGGATGAGCCGCCGGCCGAAGCGGTGCTCGCCGAGGCTTGAGCATTTCCCTTCCCGCTGACGGGAGGGGATCAAGGGGAGGGGCTGTTGTTCAGCATATGCCCTCCCCAATCCCTCCCGCAGGCAGGCGGGAGGGAGAACATTTTCAAAAGGACATGAGACATGGCTGAGATCACGGCCGCGATGGTCAAGGAGCTGCGCGAGCGCACCGGCGCCGGCATGATGGATTGCAAGAAGGCGCTGGCCGAAACCAATGGCGACATGGAAGCCGCCATCGACTGGTTGCGCACCAAGGGGTTGGCCGCGGCCGCGAAGAAGTCCGGTCGCGTCGCCGCCGAGGGCCTGGTCGGTGTTGCCGTCGAAGGCACGACCGGCGCGGTCGTCGAGGTGAATTCCGAGACCGATTTCGTCGCTAAGAACGAGCAGTTCCAGGATTTCGTACGCAGCGTGTCGCAGATCGCATTGACGACGGGCGACGATATCGAGGCGCTCGGCAATGCCGCGCACCCTGCAGGCGGCACCGTCAACGAGGTGCTGACCCAAAATATCGCGACGATCGGCGAGAATCAGTCGCTGCGCCGTGTCGGACGTGTCAGCGTGGGCGACGGCGTCGTCGTCTCCTATGTCCACAACGCCGCCGCGCCGGGCCTCGGCAAGATCGGCGTGCTGGTCGCGCTCGAAAGCGCCGCCGACAAGGCGGAGCTGGAAACGCTTGGCAAGCAGCTCGCAATGCACATCGCGGCAGCTGCGCCGCTGGCGCTGAAGGGCGAGGATCTCGATCCGGCCCTGATCGAGCGCGAGCGCGGCATCGCGCTGGAAAAAGCCAAGGAATCGGGCAAGCCGGCCGAGATCGTCGAAAAGATGGTCGATGGCGCGATGGCCAAGTTCCGCAAGGAAAATGCGCTTCTCTCCCAGATCTTCGTCATGGACAACAAGACGAAGATCGAAGACGTGATCGCCGCCGAGGCGAAGCGCCTGGGCGGGCCGGTCGCGCTTGCCGCCTATCTGCGTTTCCAGATCGGCGAAGGCATCGAGAAGCAGGAAAGCGACTTCGCTGCCGAAGTCGCCGCCGCGGCCGGCACCAGCAAGGCCGCCTGAATCCATGCGCTCTCTCCTTCCACGCGGAAGGGGAGAGGCTTGGCACCCTCCGCGCACCTGACTAAGGTGCGCGCGCTCCGCATTGCCTGACGAACGGAAAACCCATGACGCGCCCGCGCTTCAATCGCATCCTGTTGAAGCTTTCGGGCGAGGCGTTGATGGGCGATGGCCAGTTCGGCATCGATCCCGACACGGTCGCCCGCATCGCCGGCGAGATCAAGGTGGCGCGCGAGGATGGGCATGAGCTCTGCCTTGTCGTCGGCGGCGGCAATATCTTTCGCGGACTGGCCGGCGCCGCCAAGGGATTCGACCGGGCGAGCGCCGATTATATGGGCATGCTCGCCACGGTGATGAACGCGCTGGCGTTGCAGAATGCTCTGGAGAAGATCGGCGTCGACACGCGTGTCCAGTCGGCTATTCCGATGGCGACAGTGTCCGAACCCTATATCCGGCGCCGCGCCGCCCGTCACATGGAGAAGGGGCGGGTGGTGATCTTCGCCGCCGGCACTGGCAATCCGTTCTTCACCACCGACACGGCGGCGGCCCTGCGCGCCGCCGAAATGGGTTGCGACGCCTTGTTCAAGGGCACCAGTGTAGACGGCATCTACACTGCCGATCCAAAGCAGGTGCCGGACGCGAAGCGTTACGATGCAGTGACTTTCAACCAGGTTCTCGCGGATAATCTCAAAGTGATGGACGCCAGCGCCATTGCTCTGTGCCGCGACAACAATATCCCGATCGTTGTCTTCAACATTCGCGAACAGGGCAATCTCGCCCGTGTACTCGGCGGTGGTGGCGTGGCGACGGTCGTTCAGAACTAAAAGGGAGAGGAAGCCATGCCCGCTTACGAAAAGGGCGATATCCAGCGCCGGATGAATGGCGCCGTCGAAGCGCTGAAGCATGATCTGAGCGGCCTGCGCACCGGACGAGCTTCGACGACCCTGCTCGATCCGGTTCAGGTCGAGGTTTATGGCGCGAACATGCCGTTGAATCAGGTCGCGACCGTTTCCGCGCCGGAGCCGCGCCTGCTGTCCGTACAGGTCTGGGATCGTTCGAATATCTCGGCGGTCGAAAAGGCGATTCGCAATGCCGGACTCGGCATCAATCCGATCACGGACGGACAGAATATTCGTCTGCCAATCCCGGATCTGACCGAGGAGCGCCGCAAGGAACTGGCCAAGCTCGCCCATCAATATGCCGAGAAAGCGAAGGTCGCTGTCCGCAACGTTCGCCGTGACGGCATGGATGCGCTGAAGACCGACGAGAAGAAGAAGGAAATCAGCGAGGACGAGCATAAGCGGCTCGACACCGAGGTGCAGAAGCTGACCGACGAGGCGATCAAGGAGATCGACGACGTACTCGCCGCCAAGGACAAGGAAATCCTGCAGAAGTGACGGCAATGCCGGCCAGCGCCGGAACCGTGCCGGAAGAGGCGAGTCCGGCGCCTGCGGTTCCGCGCCACGTCGCCATCATCATGGATGGCAATGGCCGCTGGGCCAAGGCGCGGGGGCTGCCGCGTTCGGCCGGCCATCGCGCCGGGGCCGAAGCGGCGCGTCGAGCGCTGCGTACGGCGGGTGAGGCGGGCGTCGAATGCCTGACTCTCTATGCCTTTTCCTCGGAAAACTGGCGTCGCCCGAAGGCCGAGATCGCTGATCTGACCGGGTTGTTGAGATTCTATGTGAAGAAAGAACTCAAGACTCTTCTCAAAGAAGGTGTCAGGCTGCGCGTGCTCGGGGATCACACCGCCTTCGAAGCCGATGTCGCCGAGATGGTGGACGATGCGGTCGCCCGCACCGCCGGCAATGACCGGATGACGGTTGCGATCGCGCTCAATTACGGTTCACGCGCCGAGCTGATCGGGGCGATGCGCAATCTCGCGGAAGACGTGGCCGGCGGGCGGCTCGCGCCCGGCGACATCGATGAGGCCCGGATCGATGCCGCACTCGACACGCACGGGCTTCCGCCCCTGGATCTCCTGATCCGCACCTCGGGCGAGCAGCGGCTGTCCAATTTCCTGCTCTGGCAGGCGGCTTATGCCGAATTGCTGTTCGTAGACACACACTGGCCCGATTTCGACGAGCATTCGATGCGTGCCGCTTTGGACGAATATGCCCGGCGCGAACGGCGCTACGGAGGGTTATGATCGCGCAAGACGCTTCGCGCCCCGCATCGGACCTCACCGTGCGCTTCGCTGCCGGCGTGGCGATGGCGGCGGTCGCTTTGCTCGCCATCTATCTTGGCGGCTGGCCGTTCCGTCTGCTGGTCGCGGCCGGTGCGGCGATCGCCTTGCTCGAATGGAGCACGATGCGTGGCGTCGGGCGGTCGTGGAGCTGGATTGGCGCCGGGCTGATGGTTTTGTTTCTCCTTGGCGGCGCGGAATATCTGTTCCCGGTCGGGCAGGTGGACGAGATCGTCACAGAAGACGGCATCGGCATACTCGCCATCGCGCCGGCAAGCTTCGCGCCGATGTGGCAGGCGGTGTTTGCCGCGCTCGCTATCGCGGCTTTGCTGGGCGCGGGAACCCGCCGCGTCTCGATGGCCTGGGGCTTTCTGTACATCGCGATGCCGTCCTTCGCGTTGCTGGTGCTGAGCTGGGCCTGGTTCGGGCTGGTCCTGTGGGCGATGGTCGTCACTTGGGCGACCGACATCGGCGCCTATGCGGCGGGCCGCGCGATTGGCGGGCCGAAACTGGCGCCCGCGATCAGCCCGAACAAGACCTGGGCCGGGCTTGCCGGCGGCATCGCCGCCGCCGCTCTGTTCGGCTGGCTGGTCGCTTCGCTGGAGATTTTCGCGCTTGGCCAGCCTTTCCTGCTGCTCGGTGGCCTGATGGCCGTGCTCGCCCAGGCCGGCGACCTCTATGAAAGTTGGGAGAAGCGTCGCGCAGGGGTGAAGGACAGCGGTGCGATCCTGCCGGGTCATGGCGGCGTGCTCGACCGAATCGACGGACTGCTGCCGGTCGTGCTGGCGACGCTGGCCGTGCCGATGGCGGGGCTGTGGATCGGATGACCCGCTCCGTCACCGTACTGGGCGCGACCGGATCGGTCGGCCGCTCGACGCTCGACCTCGTCGAACGCAACCGCGATCGCTTCGACATCGTCGCGTTGACCGCCCGCAGGGACATTGAAGGGCTGATCGAACTGGCGGCGAAATTCCGCCCGAAACGCGCCGTCATCGGCGACGAGACGCATCTGCCGCGCCTGAGGGAAGCGTTGATCGGCACCGGCGTCGAAGCGGTCGCGGGCGACGCCGCCATCGCCGAGGCTGCCGAGGCGGGTGCCGACTGGACGATGGCGGCGATCGTGGGCACTGCCGGCCTCAAGCCAGTGATGCGCGCGCTGGAGGCGGGCGGCACAGTGGCGCTGGCCAACAAGGAATCTTTGGTGTCCGCCGGCGCGCTGATGACGCAAGCCGCGAAGGCGAGCGGCGCGACCCTGCTGCCGGTCGATTCCGAGCATAATGCGGTCTTCCAGTGCTTCGACGCCGCCCGTCCGGAGGCAATCAGCCGCGTCATCCTCACCGCCAGCGGCGGCCCGTTCCGGACGCGCTCGCTCGATGGGATGCGCCGGGTCACCCCGGCCGAGGCGGTCGCTCATCCGAACTGGTCGATGGGCGCCAAGATTTCGGTCGATTCGGCGACCCTGATGAACAAGGGTCTGGAGCTTATCGAGGCTTTCCACCTGTTTCCGCTGCCCGCCGATGCCTTCGATGCGGTGATCCACCCACAATCGGTGATCCACAGCCTGGTCGAATATGTCGACGGCTCCGTGCTGGCCCAGCTCGGCGCGCCGGACATGCGGGTGCCGATCGCGCATACGCTCGCCTGGCCGGAGCGGATGGAGACGCCGTGCCGCCGGCTCGATCTCGTGGAAATTGCCCGTCTGGACTTCGCGGCGCCCGACCTCGATCGCTTTCCTGCGCTCGGCCTTGCCAAGGCGGCGCTAGCGGCGGGCGGCGCCCGGCCGGCCATCCTCAATGCCGCCAACGAGATAGCGGTTGCATCTTTCCTTGAAAGCCGGCTCGCTTTCCTGGATATCGCATCGGTTGTGGGCGAAACCCTCGCCCGCTTCGACCCGCCGGCGCCGTCGTCGATCGACGCGGTGCTGGAAATCGATCGGGAAGCCAGGGGCGTGGCCACCGAAGTGACAGGAAAGCTCCGCATTTGAACAGCCCCGGCATCGTTTTTACGATCTTCGCCTTTTTGCTCGTCATCGGGCCGCTGATTTTCATCCACGAGCTGGGCCATTATTTCGCCGGGCGCTGGTTCGGCGTGAAGGCGGAGGCCTTTTCGATCGGCTTCGGCCGCGAGATGTTCGGCTGGACCGACAGACGCGGTACGCGCTGGAAGGTCGGCTGGATGCCGCTAGGCGGTTATGTCCGCTTCAAAGGCGACATGAATCCGGCCTCGCAGCCGTCTCCCGAATGGCTGGCTTTGCCCGCCGAGGAGCGCGCCGAGACGTTTCAAGCCAAGAAATTGTGGCAGCGCTTCATCATCGTCGCCGCTGGACCCGCGATCAATTTCCTGTTCGCGATTCTGGTCTACATGGCGCTCTTCTCCACTTACGGCCAGCCGCAAACGCCGCCGGTCATCGCCGGAGTTGTAGAAGGATCGGCGGCCGAGGCCGCGGGGATGCGGGCTGGCGACCGTGTCGTTTCGATCGAGGGTGGCGCAATCCGCCGGTTCCAAGACATCGCATCCTATGTCGCGATCCGCCCCGACCAGCCGATGGCCATCGAGATCGAGCGCGGGGACGAACGGCGGCTGCTGACCGTCACGCCGCAATCGCATCAGGTCGAGGATCGTTTCGGCAACCGGGCGCGGGTCGGTCAGCTCGGTATCCGTTCCGGCGACATCGAAGTCGCCGAACTGGCGCCGCATCAGGCCGCCGCGGCTGCTATGCGCCAGACTGGTGATACGGTGAAAATGATGGTGGTCACGCTCGGTCAGCTGATCCGCGGCCAGCGTTCGCTTGAGGAAATGGGCGGGCCGCTCAAGATCGCGCAGTTTTCTGGCCAGCAGGCGAGTCTCGGCTGGCTCGATTTCGTGCTCTTCATGGCGCTCATCTCGATTAATCTGGGATTCATCAACCTCTTGCCAATCCCGATGCTCGATGGCGGACATCTGTTCTTCTATCTGATCGAGGGAGTGAGGCGTAAGCCGCTGAAGCCGGAGGCTCAGGAATGGGCATTCAGGACAGGCCTCGCGGTGCTGCTGGCATTGATGATATTCGTCACTTTCAACGACCTGGCCTCTTTTGGCCTCTTCACCAAGCTTGGCGGCTTGATCGGCTGACCATGTTGGGGCAGGGCAGGCGACGACTATCGACATGGCTGGCAGGTACGCCAGCCTTCAAACCAAAAGGCGGGGACGCGTGACGGCGACAGAAGATTTTCCCAAAGGCCGCAAGATCTGCGCCGCTTTGCTGGTCGGCACGATGCTCGGCGGGCTTGCCGCGCCGGCATATGCGCAACAGGCGGCACCGTTGCCGCAGGTTGCGCCGCCTTCGCCGGCGGCATCCGCCGAGGCACAGCGCACGATCCGCACGATCACGATTCAGGGCAGCCAGCGGCTCGAGTCCGAAACCGTCCTCTCTTACACTCAGCTGCGCGCGGGCGAAACTTATACCCAGGAGCGGCTCGACGAGGCGCTGCGCGATCTCTATGCGACCGAGCTGTTCGCCGACGTGACGATCGCCGGCGCCGACACCGGCGACCTCGTTATCCAGGTACGCGAGAACCCGGTCATCAACCGCATCGTACTTGAGGGCAACCGCCGGCTCAAGGACGACAAGATCGGCCCCGAAATCCGGCTCGCGCCGCGCCAGATATTCACACGTTCGCGCGCCCGCGCGGACGTCGCGCGCATCATAGAGCTTTATCGGCGCCAGGGCCGCTATGCTGCGAGCGTCGTGCCGCAGATCGTTCAGCTCGACCAGAACCGCGTCGATGTCGTGTTCGAAATCAACGAAGGACCGCGCTCACGGGTGCGCCGGATCAACATCATCGGCAATGAGCGCTTCGGCGACGGCCGCCTGATTTCCGAGATGGCAACGCGCCAGCATGTGTGGTGGAACTTCCTCAGTTCCTCCGACACCTACGATCCCGACCGGCTCGCCTTCGACCAGCAGAAGCTCCGGCAATTCTACCTGACTCAGGGCTATGCCGATTTCCGCGTCGTTTCTGCCGTTGCCGAGCTGACGCCCGACCGCCGTGATTTCATCATCACCTATGTGGTCGAGGAAGGTGAGCGTTATCGCTTCGGCGAAGTCGGCGTCGAAAGCGACATTCGCGATTTCCGGGGCGAGGATCTCCAGCGCACGCTGCCGATGAGCAGCGGCGACTGGTACAATGCCCGCCAGGTCGAGGACACCGTTACCAGCCTCAACGAGCTGGCCGGTCTGTTCGGCTATGCTTTCGCCGACGTCCGGCCGCGCTTCAACCGCAGCCGCGAAAACCTGACGATGGGGGTGACCTTCCAAGTCGCCGAGACCCCGCGTGTCTATGTCGAGCGGATCGATATCTCGGGAAACACCAATACCCATGACAAGGTGATCCGCCGCGAATTCCGTCTCGCGGAGGGGGATCCGTTCAACAATGTCCGGGTGCGTCGATCGCGCGATCGCATCCAGTCGCTCGGATTCTTCCAGGAAAATCTCGAAATCCAGCAGACCGAGGGTTCCTCGCCGGACCGGGTGTTGCTCGGTGTCGCGGTCGAGGAACGGGCGACGGGCGAACTGCAGCTTTCGGCAGGTTTCTCCAGTTTGGAGCGCTTCCTCGTCAACGTGTCGGTCCGCCAGCGCAATTTCCGCGGCCGCGGACAGGAACTGCGCGCCGGCATCAACTATTCCACCTATTCCAAGTCGGTCGAGCTCGGGTTCACCGAACCCTATCTGTTCGATCGCAACATCGCGATCGGCTTTGATATCTTCCGGCGTGATTTCAACAGCTTCAATCTGCTCGGCAGCAACCGTCAGACGACCTATGAAGTGGTCAGCACCGGCGGCCAGGTCCGCGCCGGCGTGCCATTGACGGAGAATCTCAGCCTGGCGCTACGCTATGGCCTTACTTACGACGAAGTGGGCCTTAACGAAGCTCTCTACTTCACCGATCCCGACGGCAGCGGCCCGCTGCCGTCGCAATGCGACCCGCTGCGCGCCAGCCGCTATCTCTGCGATTCCATCGGCAACCGCCTGACCTCGTCAATCGGCTATTCGCTGGTGTACAGCACGCTCAACAACCAGCTTCGTCCGTCACGCGGCGAACGTGTGCTGTTCCAGCAGGATTTTGCTGGCCTGGGCGGCGACGTGACCTATCTGCGCACTCGCGGCAGCGCAGCGAAATATTGGAACGTATTCAATAATTTCATCTTTTCTCTCAGCCTGGAAGGCGGTTATACGCGGTCGTTCGACAGCGGAGGGCCGGATGTCGATCCGCTGCGAATCAACGATCGCTTCCAGCTCGGTAGCCCGCAGATGCGCGGCTTCGACATTCGCGGTGTCGGTCCACGTATCCAGCGCGTCCCCTATGAGTTCGATGTCGCCAATGACGGCACGATCAGCAATGTCCGCCTGTCCGAGGATCGCGATCGGATCATCGACGACGCGCTTGGCGGTCGGGCTTATTATCTGGGCCGCGCCGAACTGGAGATTCCGCTCGGCTCCGGCGCCCGCGATCTCGGGCTTCGTCCGTCAATCTTTGTCGACGTCGGTGCGCTCTGGGGCGTTCGCCGTCCGGCGACGTTCGATATTGAGCCGGGCACTCCATTGACCCAGAACGAGTGCACTGCGGCAGATGGCAGCACGTCGCTTGTCCCGGCAACGCAGGTCTGTCCTGACGGCTCGAATGTCACCCGCTTCGCCATTGCTCCGTTCCGTGAGGTGTTTCTCGGCAATTCGCCGCGGCCGCGCCTGTCGGTGGGCTTCGGTGTGAACTGGAACTCGCCATTCGGTCCGTTCCGTATCGACATCGCCAAGGCGCTGCTCAGCGAACCGGGCGACGACACCAAACTCTTCAGCTTCAACGTAGGGACTGCATTCTGATGAACAAACTGACTTTCGGGGCGACCGCTGCGGCGCTTGCCTTCACCATGCCGGCTCTCGCCCAGGCGCAGGCAATCGCCCCCGCCGTCGTTGCGGTGGTGGACACCCAGCGCATCCTGACCCAGTGCACGGCCTGTGTCGCTGCGAACCAGCAGCTCCAGACGCAGCGTCAACAGCTCGAGCAGCGCGCTCAGCAATTGAGCCAACCGCTGCAGGCGGAACAGCAGGCGATCCAGACTGCGGTCAATGCGCTGCCTGATGGGCAGCAGCCAGATGCCGCGCTCCAGCAGCGTGTTCAGGCCTATCAGACCCAGGCGCAGAACGCGCAGAGCGAAATGCAGGGTCGTCAGCAGCAGTTCCAGCGCAATGCTTCTTATGTGCTCGAACAGCTTGAGGCTCCGCTCAACACCGCGATAACCCAGATCATGCAGCAGCGCGGCGCCACCATCGCGATGGACCGTGGCGCCACGCTGGCGATCAATCCGTCGGTGGAAATCACCGATGCTGTGCTCGCCGCGCTCAACGCCGCCGTGACCAGCGTCAACGTCAACGCGCCGCCCCCGCAGCAGCCCGCCGCCCAGCAGCCGGCCGAGCAGCCCGCGCAGCAGCGGCGCCCATCGGGTCGCTAATGGCGGACGAAACCGGTGTCGTCATCGGCCCGTTCGATATCAGACGGGTGATGGCGGCGCTGCCGCACCGTTTTCCGATGCTCCTCGTCGATCGGGTCGAGGAGCTGGTCGTTGGCGAGAAGATCGTCGCGACGAAGGCGGTCACGATCAACGAGCCGTTCTTCGCCGGCCATTTCCCGGATCGACCGATCATGCCCGGCGTACTGATCGTCGAGGCGCTGGCTCAGGCCGCTGGCGTACTGGCGGTCGAAACGCTCGGACTCTCCGGCACGGGAAAGCTCGTCTATTTCATGGCGATCGACGGGGTGAAGTTCCGCACCCCCGTCGAACCGGGTGTGCTGCTGACCCTCGAGGTCGAGTTCGTCCAGCGCCGCGCTACGGTCTGCAAGTTCGCCGGCAGGGCGCTGATCGCCGGCAAGCTCGCCGCCGAATGCAGCTTCACGGCGATGATCGCGGATCCGCCGCAGGACTAATCGGCCGCCACTGGCCATCATCCGCGCGCTCAATCCCGAAAATCCGCGCGACATGGTCGCCGTCGAGGCCCTCGGCGGCGATGTGTCCCTTGTCCATGACCAGTATGCGGTCGGCATAGCGCCGGGCCGCGTCGAGGTCGTGCATGGCGACCAAAGCCGCGCGTTCTGCTTCGCCAATTTCGTCGCGGATCAATTCCATCAGCCGGATTTGCCAGAGCGGGTCGAGATTGGCCGTCGGTTCGTCGAGCAGCAGCAGCTTCGGCCTCGGCGCCAGCGCACGGGCGATCAGCACCCGTCCGCGTTCGCCGGTCGACAGCCGATCCATCCGCCGGTCGAGCAGTGAGTCCAGATCCAGCGCCGGAGGCGGGACCTCGCCGCCGCCCAGCGCGATCATGTCGCGCGCCAGCAGCGGCCAGGCAAGATCGCGCGAGGCGGGCAGGTAGGTGAGGGCATGCGGCCGCCGCGCCGGCGGGATCAGACGCGGATCGGCGCCGTCGATGCGCACCTCGCCCGCCGGGCCGCCGATCCCAGCAATGGCGTGGAGCAGGCTGGTCTTGCCGCTGCCGTTCGGGCCAACCAGCGCGACCAGTTCGCCCGCGCCTACATCCAGTGATGCCTCGATAAGTCGCCCCGGCAAGGACAGGCCGCGCGCTTCGGCGAATGCCGTCATGACGTCACCCGCCATCGCATATGCGCGACCAGCCAGAGGAAGAAGGGGGCGCCGAGCATTGCCGTCACCACGCCGATCGGCAGCATCCGGCCCAAAGGTGCCAGCCGGACGATAAGATCGGCGGCGGTAAGCAGCAGCGCCCCGATAAGGGCGGCGGGCAGGATCGCCCGGCCGGGATGTCCTCGGGTCAGCCGCCGGGCGAAGATCGGCGCGACCAGGCCGATGAACCCCACCGCTCCGCAGATCGCCACGCAGGCCCCCACACCGAGCGCGGTCAGCACGATCACCTGCAGCCGGAGCGCGCGGATGTCATGGCCCATCGATTGGGCCACCTCCTCGCTCAGCGCCAGTGCGTCGAGCGGTCCGGCGAGGCGGAGCAGCAGGATGATCACGACCAGAGCGGGAATGCCAGCGAACGCCGCCTGCGACAGGCTGCGATCGACCAGCGAGCCCATCAGCCAGTCATAGGCGTCGTAGAAGGCGAAGGGGGAGGGGGCGAGGGCCAGCGCCAAGGTGGTCAGCGCGCCCGCCAGCGCGCTGATCGCGATGCCGGAGAGCAGCAGGGTCGCCGTCTCCGCTCGGCGCCCGGCCAGTGCGAGCAGCAGCAGCAGCGCGGCCAGCGCCCCGGTCACCGCGCCCGCCGCCAGCGCCAACGGCGCCGCGAAGCCCAGGATATAGGTGGTGAACACCGCGCCCAGCGACGCGCCGCTGCTCGCTCCGGTGATATCGGGCGAAGCGAGGGGATTGGCAAACAAGGCCTGGATCGCCGCCCCGGTCGCGCCCAGAGCCGCGCCATAGGCGAGACCGAGCAGAGCGCGGGGCAGCCGCAGCTCGACCAGCAAAGCTTTCCCCAGCTCAGTTTCTTGCGCGAAGATGTTCGCGAGGCTGGCCCAGGGAAGCAGCAGCGAGAGCAGAAACGCCGCAATCGCCGCCGGCGCGAGCAGTAGGATCGCCCGGTTCATCGCCCCAGCTCCACGCGCAGCCGAAGAATCTCGTCGATCAGCAACGGCCCCATGCAGGTCCAGCGCCGTCCCTCGGCCTGCACGCTTCGCCCGCCGCGCACCGCCCGCGCGAGTGGATGGGCGAGCCAGCGTTGCTGCCCCGAATATTGCCCGGCCCGATAGTCGCTGCGCACCAGCACATCGGGCGGATGGGCCAGCAGCGTCTCCAGCGTCGCGCGATTGCCGGGCAGGGTGCGCTGCCGCAGCCCGGCCAGCGCCAGCCATTGTGCGCCCAGCCCATCGTCGGACATGCTGATCCCGCCGCCGCCGATCCAGATCGCCTCGCGCGGCCGCGGCGGAGCACTGCGTTTCAGCGCGTCGATCCGCGCCAGCAGCGCCGCACCCCGCTCAGGCCTCCCCAAAGCACGCGAAACCTCACGGATGCTCGCCTCGATGTCGGCAAGGCGGGTGGGAAAGGGAAGATCGACCACCCTTATCCCCAGCCGCTCGGCGATCCGCACCCGGTCCCGCCCGCCGCCGCCCATGGTCAGCACCAGATCGGGGCGCAGACCGGCGACCGACAGGAGGCTGCCGTCATTGCGCGCATAGCGGCGTCCCTCGCGCCACAAAGGCGTTTCGGCCTCCTGATGGGACAAATGGGTGACCGACGCGATCTGCGCCGGTGCGCCAAGCATAAGCAACAGTTCGTCGGTGCACAGATTGAGTGACGCCACGCGGGCCGGGGCAGCCGTGGCCGCCACTGGCGCCGCGAGCGCCCCGGCCCCCGTCAGGGCCAATAGCTTAGCGGCCAAAAGCGACGCGAATACCCGCATGGACCGTCGTTCCGGACGTGTTGTATCCCACCACGTCCTGATAGTTCGCGTTGAACGCATTCTCCACCCGGCCATAGATTTCCAGCTGGGGCAGGATGCGATAGCCGACGCGCAGCGATGCCAGTGCATAATCGTCCAGCGTCACCGTCGCGGCCGGGAACAGATCGAAGTCCGTGTCCGTCCGCTTGCCGACATAAGCCAGGCTGGCGCCCCAGGTGAGGCGATCGGCGGTTCCGAAAGCGATCAGATTGGCCGTGCTTCGCGGCCGGCGCACCTCGCGCACCAGCGCCGCGCCCGCCACCCGCTGCTCGTCCGCGTCGAGCCAGGTGTAGCTGGCAGAGATGTTCAGCCATTCGGCATGGCGATAGCCGAATTCCACCTCGACGCCGTCGCGCCGGCTCTTGCCGTCGGCATTGGCGGTGCTGGACAGGAACGTGACGGGATCGAAGGTGTCGACGATCTCGTTGCGCAGCCGGTTGGAGAAACCGGTCACGCCGACATTGAAACGCCCATCGCTCCAGCGCACGCCCGCCTCCCAGCCGCGCGAGCTTTCCGGGCGCAGGTCCGAATTGCCGACGAAGGAGCCGGGGAAGAAGCCGTAAAGGTCAAAGAAGGTCGGCTGGGCGATACCCTCGCCATAGGCCGCGTGCAGCGTCCAGCCCGTCGCCGGGCTGACCAGCAGCGCAGCGCGGAAGGTGGTCGCGTCGTCGAAGCGGTTGAAATCATCGTGCCGTACCGCGACGTCCGTGACGATGCCCGGCGCCCATTCGGCGCGCCACTGGCCGATAAAGGCGGTGTTGCGGCGGGAGCGATCCTGATCGGTGCCCCCGAAATATTGTGTGTCGCGGGCGCGGAAATCCTCTTCATTGTGATCGACCGCGGCAACGATCAGGTGGCCACCGATCCGCCGCGAAACCTGCGCGCCCAGCGTCAGTCGATCCCCGAACGTGCTGTTGAGCGGTGCGGCGCCCAGTCGGTTGCGGTTAGCGCTGTCGAGATAGACCGCCTCGGCGCGCACACCCCAGCCGTCCCATTCGCCAGAGAACCAGCCGCGCACCGCGCCGATCCGGTTCTTCGTCTCGTCGAGCGTGTCCGCGCGCTGAAAGGTGACGGGATCGAAGCCGTCATATTCGCTGGTGCCCTCGATCCAGTGGCCGACCGCGCCGGCTTCGATGCCGCCGGAACGGTACACCGCCTTCAGGCTGGCCGCGAGAGTCTCGAAGCCGTCGCGCTCGCCATTGGCGCCGAACGAGTCGATGCCGTCGCTGCGCTGCCAGCCAGCGGAGGCCGTGAAGCCGACATTGCCCGTCTGCACCGCATAGCGGCCGAACAGGCGGCTGGTGTCGAGGCTGCCATATTCCGCGTCCGCGACGAACCCGCGCGCGACGAAGGGATCGGCGGTGCCGGCCGCGATCACGCCGCCCAGCGCCTCGGAACCCCAGAGCGCCGATTGCGGCCCGCGCACGATCTCCATGCGCGACAGCAGATCGGTGGTCAGCAGCTCGAAGCGAGCCTCGTTGCCCGCGGCCGGATCGTTGAAGCGGATGCCATCCAGGAAAAGGAGAGTGTGGTTCGCCTCGGCGCCCCGGATGCGCAGCTGCGTCTGTGTACCGCGCGGGCCGGAGACCGAGACCGACATGCCGGGTGAGAGACGCAGGAGATCGGCGGCGGCGGGCAGGGCAAGTGCCTCAAGCGTCGCGGAATCGAAGATGGTGGACGAAACGGCAGCCCGATCGGCTGCGATCGGCTCACGCGCCGCAGTGACGACGATTTCGGGTCCAGCCTGAACGGCGACGGTGGACATAAGCAGGATAGATAGCGGCATTGGTATCTCCGAAAGACGACTCCCCATGTCGTCTCGGAGGAACCGCGCGGCATTTTCGGCCATGCGGCGCCACGCACCACAGGCTGAACCCGGCCGGGTGCGGACGACGGCGAAGGCAGGTCTCCTGGCTCGCGGCTCGAACGCTTCGTCATCCTTTGCGGATGGAAAGCTCGCCGCTTACAGTTGCGGGCACAGCGCCGGAATTTCACCGGCTTCCCTTTTCACCGTCCTTTGCGGGCGGCACCTTCACGGCGCGGCTCGTATTGCGGCGCAGCATGGCTTGTCAATCGACAACGTAAGGCGTAGAGCGCGCCTTCCTTTTCCTGCGGCTGGTCGGAAACCAGCGGCAAAGCATGGAAATTCTGAAGATGAAGACCGAAATCCACCCCGATTATCACATGATCAAGGTGCAGATGACCGACGGCACCGTGTACGAAACTCGTTCCACCTGGGGCAAGGAAGGCGACACGCTGGCGCTCGAGATCGATCCCACCTCGCATCCGGCCTGGACCGGCGGCAACCAGAAGCTGCTCGATGCGGGCGGTCAGGTGGCGCGCTTCAACAAGCGCTTCGGCGGTCTTACTCTCGGCAAGAAGTAAGTGGCCGGGCGCGTCGCGCCGGTCATCGAAACCGATCGCCTGATCCTGCGCCCGTTCCGTGCGGGCGATCTCGACGCGCACGCCGCCGTGCTCGCCGACTCCGAGGCTGCGCGCCATATCGGGGGGCAACAGACGCGGGAGCAGGCTTGGCGTAGCATGATGCTTTCGCCCGGTATGTGGGCGCTCGTCGGTTGCGGCTTCTGGGCGATCGAGCGCAAGGAGGACGGCCGCTGGATCGGGCAAGCCGGTTTCGGCGAATTCCGGCGCGAGATCACGCCGCGACTGGAACCGTGGCCCGAAATGGGATGGATTTTCGCACCTGAGGCGCATGGCAAAGGCTATGCGACAGAAGCCGTCTCCGCGGCCATTGGCTGGGGCGAGAAAAATTTTCCAGGCAAGGATTTCTGCGCGATCATCGCACCGGAAAACACGTCTTCTATCCGACTTGCCGAACGGCTCGGCTTCGAGCGGCGGCACGAGACCACCTACAAGAGCGAGCCGATACTGATCTTCATCCGGCCAGCGCGAACAGTCTAACCCTCGCCAAGCTTCGGGCTGCCTTTGTCGGCGATCTGTCGTTTCCCGTCGATAATGATGGGGGAAGCGACGCCCGGCACGCTGTTCGCGTCGATCTTCAGACCGCGCGCGATGACCTGCGGATCGGCGAAGACCTGCGCGACATTATTGATCGGTCCGCCGGGAATGCCGTCCGCCGCCAGCGCGGCGAGAAATTCTTCGCGCGCGCGCAACGCGATAAGGGGTGCCAGCTCACTTTCCAGAGCCTCTCGATTGCGCACCCGATCGGCATTGGTCGAGAAGCGGGTATCCAGGCCCAATTCGGGCCGGCCGAGCAGGGTGCAGAGGCGCCGATATTGTCCGTCATTGCCGACTGCGACGATGACATGGCCGTCCGCCACCGCGAAGGTCTGGTAAGGTGCGATATTGGGATGGGCGTTGCCCATGCGGCGCGGCGCCCGGCCGCCGACCAGATAGTTCATCGCCTGATTGGCCAGCACGGCGACCTGTACGTCGAGCAGCGCCATGTCGATATGGCAGCCCGTGCCCGTCGCCTGCCGCCCATGCAGCGCGGCCAGAATGGCGTTGGATGCATAGACACCCGTGAAGATGTCGGCGAAGGCGACGCCGATCTTCTGCGGCTCGCCTTCGGGGTCGCCGGTCAGGTCCATGATGCCGCCCATGCCCTGCACCATGAAATCGTAGCCCGCGCGCGTCGCATAGGGCCCGTCTTGCCCGAAGCCGGTGATCGAGC
>CAYTMM010000058.1:0-19933 GCA_964438875.1 uncultured Sphingosinicella sp.
GGAGCGGCACGAAGAAGCTCGCCGTGCCGAGGATGACGAGGCCGAGCACGATCGATTTGGTCGCCGCCGCGCCGACATAGCCGACGACCGTTTCCAGAGGGGAAATGGGCGCGGAGAGCAGCTCGTAGATCGTCCCGATGAATTTCGGGAAGAAGATACCGAAGCTGGCGTTGAAGATACTCTGCGTGAACAGCGAGAGCATGATGAGGCCCGGCACGATGAACGCGCCGTAGGGCACGCCGTCAATCTCCGTCATGCGTGATCCGATCGCTGCGCCGAAGACGATGAAATAGAGCGAGGTGGTGATGACCGGCGTGACGAGGCTTTGCCAGAGCGTGCGCAGCGCCCGCGCCATCTCGAAGCGGTAGATCGCCCAGATGCCGTAGAGATTGATGCTCATGCGGCGTCCTTCCGGTGAACGAGGCTCACGAAGATGTCCTCCAGCGAGCTTTGCTTCGTGTTGAGATCCTTGAAGCCGATGCCGAGGTCGCTCATCCGCTTGAGCAGGGATGGGACGCCGGTCTCGTCGGCATTGGCATCGAACGCGTAACGCAGCTCGTGCCCGTCGGCTTCGAGCGTGACCTTCCAGTCGGCGAGCTCGGGCGGGACGGTCTCCATCACCTCGGCGAGATTGAGGGTCAGCTCCTTCTTGCCGAGTTTCTTCATCAAGGCGGTCTTCTCCTCGACCAGCACCAGCTCGCCCTTGTTGATGACGCCCACCCGATCGGCCATCTCCTCGGCCTCTTCGATATAATGGGTGGTGAGGATGATGGTGACGCCGCTCTCGCGGAGCTGGCGTACCAGCTCCCACATGTCGCGGCGCAGCTCGACATCGACGCCGGCGGTGGGCTCGTCGAGGAAGAGGATTTCGGGCTCGTGGGACAGGGCCTTCGCGATCATCACCCGGCGCTTCATGCCGCCCGACAGCTCCATGATCTTGGCCTTGCGCTTGTCCCAGAGCGACAGCTCTTTCAGCACCTTTTCGATATGCGTGGGGTTCGGGGCACAGCCGAACAGGCCACGGCTGAAGCCGACGGTCGCCCAGACGCTTTCAAAGGAGTCTGTGTGCAATTCCTGCGGCACCAGCCCGATCTTGCGCCGTGCGGCGCGGTAGCCGGACTGGTGATCGTGGCCGTCCACTGTCACCGTGCCCGCGCTGGGTGTCACGATGCCGCAGACGATCGAGATCATCGTCGTCTTGCCGGCGCCGTTCGGTCCCAGCAGCGCGAAGATCTCGCCCCGGCGGATATCGAGGTCGATTGGCTTCAGCGCCTGCAGGCCCGATGCATAGGTCTTGCTCAGCCCCTGGATCGAGATGACGGCGTCCATGGCGGTCCTTCGCTACTGGGTCGGCGGAATGGGAGGCTCCTCGGCCGGCGTTTCCAGCGCGAGGCCGTGGCGCATCAGCATGGGGATGTTGGCGGCGGCGAAGATGAACGTGATCGGCAGGAAGAACCAGAGCTTGAAGCCGACCCAAAAATCGGTGCTGGTGGTGCGCCAAACGGCTTCGTTCACCACCGCCATGACGAGGAAGAAGGCCGCCCAGTTGCGGGTAAGCAGATGCCAGCCGCGCTCCGACAGGCCGGGATAGGCGGTGCCCAGCACCATCTTGAGCAGGTTGCGTCCGGTCTTCATGCCGAAGACCAGCAGAGCGGCGACGATCGTGTAATAGATGGTTGGCTTCACCTTGATGAAGGTCTCGTCGTGCAGCCAGATCGTGATGCCGCCGAGCACGACCACCATGATCCCGGAGAACCAGAGCAAAGGCGAGATATGGCGGTATTTGAGCTGCGAGACGAGCATCGAGATCATCATCGCGACCATGAACGCGCCGGTGGCGACGAAGATCTTGATCGTGTCCGGCACCGGCGCGAAGAAGTTCGCCGCGAAGAAGACGACCAGCGGACCGAGATCGATCAGCAGGCGCGCCCCGGCGCTGGGAGCCGCAGCCGGCTGTGTGGTTGTCGTCTCGCTATTCATCCATTCACTCCCGCGATCGCCCGCGCTGCTTCGGCCGGATCGAAGGGGCGGAAATCGCCCATGCCTTCGCCGACACCGATCGCGTGGATCGGCAGGCCATATCTGTCTGCCGCCGCGACCATCACGCCGCCGCGCGCCGTGCCGTCCAGCTTGGTGACGACAAGACCGGTGACGCCCGCCACTTCGCGGAACGTCTCGATCTGCGAGAGCGCATTCTGGCCGGTGGTGGCGTCGAGGACGAGCACCACGTCGTGCGGCGCGGCCGGATTCAGGCGCCCCAGCACGCGGCGGATCTTGGCGAGTTCGTCCATCAGGTCCTTCTTGTTGTGGAGCCGCCCGGCGGTGTCGACGATCAGCACGTCGATGCCTTCGGCGGTTGCCTTCTTCACGCCGTCGAACACAATGGCGGAACTGTCCGAGCCTTCCGGCCCTTTGATGACGGGAACGCCGGCGCGATCGGCCCAAATCTGAAGTTGCTCGATCGCCGCCGCGCGGAATGTGTCGCCAGCGGCGAGCAGGACCGAATAATCCTGTTCCATGAAGAGGTGAGCGAGCTTGGCGATGGTGGTCGTCTTGCCCGATCCGTTGACGCCGACGACGAGGATCACCTGAGGACGCGGGAAGGCGTCGATCTCCAGCGGTTCGGCGACCGGCGTGAGGATTTTCTCCAGCTCCTCCGCGACCACAGCACGCACCGCTTCCTCGTCGAGGCCGCGCTCGAACTTCTCGGAGGCCAGACGGGCGCGGACCTTCGTGGCAGTACTGGGTCCGAGATCGGAAGCGATCAAAGCCTCCTCGATCCCGTCCAGCGTGGCATCATCCAGCGCCGCCTTGTTGACCAGCCCGGTCAGATTGTCGCCGAGCCGTTCGGAGGTCTTGCGGAAACCAAGCCGCATCCGATCGAACCATGAAGCCTCGCTCATGCGGGTATTCCGATCAGGCTGTCATTCTCGAACGCTGTGATCTCGACCTCCAACAAATCCTGGCCCGTGCCGGATAGACGCACCGGCGCGAAACTTTCCGCATGACCGCGCCCGCCTTTTTCGACGAGCACCTTCTGGCGTGTGCCGACCAAGCTTTCCAGCCAGTTGACGCGCCGCCGCGCACTTGCCGCGCGCAGCCGTTGCGCCCGTTCCTTTACGATCGCAGGGGGGACCTGCGGCATCCGCGCCGCCGGGGTGCCCCGCTTCGGCGAGAAAGGAAAGATGTGGCCGAAGACGATGTCGCATTCTTCGATCAACTGCACGGAGTTTTCGTGCATCGCATCGGTTTCGGTCGGGAAGCCGGCGATCAGGTCTGCACCGATCGCGATTTCCGGGCGGATCGCCTTGAGCCGTTCCACGGTATGGATCGCCTGGGCGCGGTTGTGGCGGCGCTTCATGCGCTTGAGGATCATGTCGTCGCCGGCCTGGAAGCTCATATGGAGGTGCGGCATGAAGCGCGGCTCGTGGGCGGCGATCTCGAACAGGCGATCGTCCAGCTCGATGCAGTCCAGCGAGGAGAGGCGCAGGCGCGGCAGATCCGGAACGTGGCGCAGGATGCGTTCGATGAGTTGGCCGAGCGTCGGGCTGCCCGGCAGATCGGGGCCGTAGCTGGTGACGTCGACGCCGGTCAGCACCACTTCCTTGAAGCCCTCGCCGGTCAGCGCCTTGATCCGCTCGATCACCAGTCCGGCCGGGACGGAGCGGCTGTTCCCCCGGCCATAAGGGATGATGCAGAAGGTGCAGCGATGATCGCAGCCATTCTGCACTTCGACGAAAGCGCGTGTGTGCTCGGCGAAGCTGGCGACGAGATGTGGCGCGGTCTGGCGCACCGCCATGATGTCGGAGACGCGGATTTCGGTGGCAGCCGGAAACAAGAGTTCGTTCGATACGAAGGAGGTCGAGAGGAGCTTTTCTTCATTTCCCAGCACCCGGTCCACTTCAGGCATGGCCGCGAAAGTCTCAGGCTCCACCTGCGCCGCGCAACCGGTCACGAAGATGCGGGCGTCGGGCCGTGCGCGCTTCGCCCGGCGGATCGCCTGGCGGGTCTGGCGTACGGCTTCGTTGGTGACGGCGCAGCTGTTGACGATGACCAGATTGTCGTCATCTCCGGCGAGCCTCCGCATCGCCGCGCTTTCCGCGATGTTGAGGCGGCACCCCAAAGTGATGACATCCGGGCCGCTCACAGATCGGCCTCGCCGCTGAACACGCGGGTGGCGGGCCCCCTCATGCGGATCGTGCCGCCAGGCGCCCATTCGATCGTCAGCGTTCCGCCTGGCAGTCGCACTTCGACCGGGCTTGCCGCAAGGCCGCGCCGGATCGCCGCCACCGCTGTCGCACAGGCGCCGGTGCCGCAGGCCAAGGTCAGGCCGGCGCCGCGTTCCCAGACGCGCAGCCGCAGGGCATCGCCTTCCTTCGACACGACATTGACGTTCACGCGTTGCGGGAAAAGCGGGTCATGCTCGATGAGCGGCCCGAGCCGTTCCAGATCGACGGCTTCGGCATCGTTCACGAAGAAAATGACATGCGGATTGCCGACATTCACGGCGAACGGCGCGTCCAGTTCCTCCCAGGCGACCGGCAGCTCGGCCGTGTCGAGCGGGTAGGCGAGGGGGATGTCCTCCCAGCCGAAGCGAGGGGCGCCCATGTCGACGCTCGCCCCGGCGCCGTCCAGCCGTCCTTCCAGCAGGCCACCCTTTGTCTCGATCGTTATATCTCGGCCTTCGTGCAGCACCACGCAGCGGGTCGCATTGCCGCAGGATTCGACTTCGCTTCCATCGGCATTCCAGATCCGCATCCTGACATCCGCGATTTCCGACGGTTCTATGACGATGATCTGATCGCAGCCGATCCCGGTGTGCCGGTCGGCGATGGCGCGGGCGCGACGATCGTCGATCGACGCCGCGTTTCCGCGCGCATCGACGACAACGAAGTCGTTGCCAAGCCCGTGCATCTTCTGGAAGCGCAGCGTCATCCTGCGGCGATCTAGGCATTTGGAGCGCAGGCGGCAATGGTCGCGGCCATTGCGCGACGATATGAACCCTCATAGAGTTTCGTGAGAAGCGGGAGTGCATGGACGCAGCCGAACAGCAGCCGGATGTCAGGAAACGAAGCCGGCGTGATTTCACCGCGCCGGCGATCGCTTTTGGTTTCATCCTGCTGGTCATCGCCGTGCTGGCGGCGATCTGGCTGACCGTCCGGCAGCAGGAGGCGGACCGGATGGTCCGCCATACGCTCGAAGTCGAAGGACAGCTGGCGCGCGTCATGATGCGTTTGCAGGATGCCGAGGCGAGCAGCCGGGGCTTCCTTCTCAGCGGGCGCAGCGAGTTTCTCCAGCCATTCGACGATGCGGTCGCGCATTTGCCCGCCGATCTGGCCGCGCTGCGGCAGCGTTTCGCCGACAATCCCCGGCAGGTCGCGGCACTGGACCGTTTCGGTGTCTTCGCGCGCGAGCGGCTGATTTTCATCCAGCGTTCCACCACGAATTACTGGGAAGGGCAGCCCACCGATCCGGAGCATTTCCTGCGCGGCAAGGCGCTGATGGACGAGGCGCGCGACATCATCCAGCAAATGATCGCGGAGGAGGACAGGCTGCTCGCCACGCGGGTCGACGAAGCACAGGATCAGGCGCGCGCCGTCGTCACCGCACTTGCCGCCAGCGGCCTGTTCGCGATCCTGTTCGGCCTGTTCGCGTTCAGGGCGCAGCGGCGTCGCTTCGTCGAGCTGGTGGCATCACGCGACGCGCTGGAAGATGCGAATGCCCGGTTGCGCGCCGAGGCGGAAAGCCGAGAGGAGGCCGAAAGCCAGATCCGGCAGATGCAGAAGATTGAGGCGGTGGGCCAGCTCACCGGCGGGATCGCGCACGATTTCAATAATATGCTGACCCTCGTCATCGGCTCGCTCGATCTCGCCAAGCGGCGGGCAGCGGCCGGCGACACGACCAAATTGGCCAAGGGAATCGACACGGCGATGGAAGGTGCCCAGCGCGCGGCGCAGCTCACCGCCCGGCTGCTCGCCTTTTCGCGACAGCAGCCGCTTTCGCCGCAGGCGGTCGACGCCAACAAGCTGGTCAGCGGCATGTCCGAACTGCTGCGCCGTACGCTCGACGAGCCGATCGAGGTGGAAACTGTGCTGGCCGGCGGGCTGTGGCGGACATTCGTCGACGCCAACCAGCTTGAAAATGCGATCGTGAATTTGTGCGTCAACGCCCGCGACGCCATGCCCGAAGGTGGCAAGCTCACCATCGAGACGGCGAATGGCCATCTCGACGACGATTATGCCGCCGCGCACAGTGAGGTGGTGCCAGGCCAGTATGTCGTCATCTGCGTGACCGATACCGGTACCGGCATGCCGCCAGAAGTGGTGGCGCGCGCCTTCGACCCCTTCTACACGACGAAGGAGCCGGGCAAGGGCACCGGGCTGGGGCTGAGCCAGGTCTACGGCTTCGTCAAGCAGTCCCGGGGCCATCTCAAAATCTATTCCGAGCCTGGCCACGGGACGACCGTCAAGATCTACATGCCCCGCTTCCGCGGCCCGATCGACGGCGACGCCGCCACGGGCGAAGCGGATTCGGTGGAGCTACCACGCGCGCGGGCGGACGAGGTGGTCCTCGTCGTCGAGGACGAGGACCGGGTCCGCCATGTCTCCGTCGATGTGCTGCGCGATCTTGGCTATGTCGTGGTCCAGGCGTCCGACGCGCATCAGGCGCTGGCGGTGCTCACACTCCAGCCGCGCATCGACCTGCTGTTTACCGACGTGGTGATGCCCGACATGAACGGCCGCGAACTCGCGGAGCGCGCGCGAGAGGAGCGGCCGGGGCTGAAGGTGCTCTATACCACCGGCTATACCCGCAACGCGATCGTCCATAACGGCACGCTGGACACAGGGGTCGCCTTCCTCGCCAAGCCGTTTACGGTGGAACAGCTCGCGCGCAAGGTCCGGCAGGCGCTGGACGAGGGGAGGGAAAGCTAGCGCGCTTGCGTTCCGAGCGGGTTTTCGCTAGGGCGCGGCCATCCCGATTGGGGTAAGCATCAAGGCGCCACGCGCGCACGCTGGCCGGCGAGATTCGCCCGCCGGCGTTTTTCGCGTTCGGTGCCGGACTTTGAGGAGTGCGCGCATGTTCGAGAGTCTGGGAGATCGCCTGTCCGGCGTGTTCGACCGGCTGCGCGGCCGCGGCGCGCTCAACGAGGAGGATGTGCGCGGTGCGATGCGTGAAGTGCGGATCGCGCTGCTCGAGGCCGATGTCGCGCTTCCCGTCGTCCGCGAATTCGTCGATCGTGCCACCGAGCAGGCGGTCGGCCAGCAGGTGCTGCGTTCGGTCACGCCGGGGCAGCAGGTCGTCAAGATCGTCCATGACGCGCTGGTCGAGATGCTGGGCAGCGAAGAAGAGGGACTGAACCTCGCCGTCTCGCCGCCAGCCGTCGTCATGGTGGTCGGTCTTCAGGGTTCGGGCAAGACGACCTCGACCGCCAAGATCGCCAAGCGCCTGACCGACAAGGACCGCAAGAAGGTCCTGATGGCCTCGCTCGACGTCAATCGCCCGGCGGCGCAGGAACAGCTCGCTGTGCTCGGCCGCCAGACGGAGGTGGCGACCCTGCCGATCGTCGCCGGACAGCCGCCGGTCGAGATTGCGCGGCGCGCGCTCAATGCCGCGAAGCTGCAGGGCTTTGACGTCCTGATGCTCGATACGGCGGGCCGCCTCCATGTCGATCAGGCGCTGATGGACGAGATGAAGGCGGTTGCCGAAGTCTCGCAGCCGCAGGAGGTCCTGCTCGTCGCCGATGCGATGACCGGGCAGGACGCGGTCAATGTCGCCAAGAGCTTTTCCGACCAGATCGATCTGACCGGCGTTGTCCTCACCCGCATGGACGGCGATGCGCGCGGCGGCGCGGCGCTGTCGATGCGCGCGGTCACCGGCAAGCCGATCAAATATGCCGGCGTGGGCGAGGGGATCGATAAGATCGAGGCCTTCCATCCCGAGCGGGTGGCGGGCCGCATCCTCGGCATGGGCGACGTGGTCTCCCTCGTCGAGCGCGCACAGGAGACGATCGAGGTCGAAGAGGCCGAAGCACTCGCCAAGAAGATGGCGAAAGGCCAGTTCGATCTCAACGATCTGCGCGCCCAGCTTCAGCAGATGCAGCGCATGGGTGGGCTCGGTGCGCTCGCCTCGATGATGCCCGGCATGGGCAAGATCAAGAACCAGATGAACGCGAGCGGCGTGCTGGAGGGCAATGTGCTCGGCCGGCTCGACGCGATCATCAGCTCGATGACGCCCAAGGAGCGGGCCAAGCCGGATCTGATGAACGCCAAGCGCAAGATTCGCGTGGCCAAAGGCTCCGGCACCACGGTCCAGGAAGTGAATCGGCTGCTCAAGATGCACCAGGAAATGTCCACCGCGATGAAGAAGATCAAGAAGATGGGCGGGCTCGGCAAGCTCGGCGCGCTCTTCGGCGGCGGTGGGTTGGGTGGTCTGGGCGGCCCTGGCGGGCCGGCCTTGCCGCCCGGCGGGTTTCCGGGATTGCCCGGCGGGCAAGGCGGTGCCCCGTTCAATCTTCCGAACAAGTTCAAGAAATAAACGTAACACTCAGAAAGGAATAACAAATGGCAGTTGCAATCCGGCTGGCGCGCGGTGGCGCGAAGAAGCGGCCTTATTACAAGATCGTCGTCGCCGACGCGCGCAACCCGCGTGACGGCAAGTTCATCGAGCGCGTCGGCAGCTACAACCCGTTGCTCGCCAAGGACAATCCCGAGCGTGTGAAGATCGACGCCGATCGGGTGAAGCACTGGCTCTCCGTCGGTGCGCAGCCGACCGACCGTGTCCATCGTTTCCTCGACGCCGCGGGCATCCTGGAGCGCACTGCCAAGAGCAACCCGAAGAAGGGTGAGCCGGGCGAGAAGGCCAAGGAGCGTGCCGAGGAGCGGGCCAGCAAGGAAGCCGCCGCCGCAGAGGCAGCCGCCGAAGCCGCCGCCGCGCCGGCGGAAGAGGTTGCGGTCGAGGCGGTCGAGGAAGCCGCCCCTGAAGCGCCGGCCGAGGAGGTTGTCGCCGAAGCGGCTCCTGCCACCGAGGATGCCGCCCCGGCCGAAGAGGCTGCTACCGAGGAAGCTCCGGCTGAAGAATCGCCCGCCGAGGCCGCTGCCGAAGAGGCTTCTGCCGAGGAAGGCGCCGAGAAGGCCGAATAAGCCTTGTCGGATCGGGTCATCCTCGCCGCCGTCGCCGGCGCGCACGGCGTCGGCGGCGAGGTGCGCCTGAAGCTTTTCGCACAGAGCATCGACAGCCTGAAGGTCCACAAAAGGCTGTTCGCGGGTGAGCGTGCGCTCACCCTCAAATCGGTGAAGCCCGGCGGCAAGGCCGCGATCGCGCGCTTCGCCGAAATCGCCGATCGGGGCGCCGCCGAGGCCCTGCGCGGGACGACTCTCTCGGTCCCCCGCGAAGAACTTCCCACGCTCGGCGATGGCGAATATTATCATGCCGATCTGATCGGTCTCCCTTGCGTCGATGCTGCGGGCGCAGCGCTTGGCACGGTGGTCGCTGTCGAGAATTTCGGCGCGGGCGACCTGCTGGAGATCGAGCGGCCGGACGGGAAGAAGGCGCTGATCCCGTTCCGCCCCGGCATCGCCGACCTGGCCGACGGTCGCATCGCCGTCGACCCGGCCTTTCTCGCCTGATCGTCGCTCGGCGCCATCTCCGCTTGTCTTCAGATGGTCGCCGCTTCACTGTCCCGCCGGCGACTGGCCCGCGAGGCTGGCCATTGGGGGGTGTATGGGTGACGATCGGAACAGGCGTGTTGCCAAAGGTTTGCGTGAATATGGGACGATCCACGAGAACCGTGCCGCGCAGGGCGACGAACGTATAGGGCAGCTGCTGGCGGCAGCCGCGACGCCGTCCGGCCCCGGTAACGCAGGAACCGCAGCTGCCGGGCTTGGTTCGATCGCTTTGGTCGGGCTGGCGTATCTGATCTATCTCAGCTCGGAGTTTCTGGCGGTGATCGCGCTCAGCCTGGGCGCTGCCGCCTTCATTGTCCTTCTCATGGCAGTTTGCATCATCCCGGTGTTGCGCCTGACAGTGACCGGTCGCTGCGGGTCGGATGTCGCGGAGGATATGAGCCTGGTGCGAGGCCGGCTTCTCGGACGTGCGATCCTGCCCGTCTACGTGTTCAGCGCGACCTGGATGATCATATTGTCTTCGGCCGGGATGCATTGGGACGGGGTGCGCCGCGGGGCTTCGGCCATTCCGGCCTGGATGCATGAAACCGGTGCGGTGCTTCTTAACGGCTATGATCGACTGATCAGCAGTACCTCCCTGACCGGGCAGCGGATCGCCGACGGCGCTCATGGCGGCGTAGCCGTTTCCCTGACCCTTCTGGCGATCGCGCTTTTGCCCTGGCTGTGGCTGTTTCTGCGTTTGAAACGTGTCAGCAACGGCCTGACGGCATTATGGGTATCTCTTTTGCAGTTGGCGATCGTCGCCTGGTGTTGCCTTTGGTTCGTGCACAAGACGGTCGGCAACGCCTGACTTTGCCAATGTGCCGGCACGCCTCGCCGCGGCGTCGTCGGGGACGGAATGAACGGAAATTCGGCTATGTGGAGGTGCCGTATGCGATCGATACTTGTCGCGATACTCCTTGCCGGTGGCTCTGCTGGGGTGGCCCAGGCGCCTGCCGAACCCGCTTCGATCTCGATCGACAGTCGAGTGCCTGCGCTCAACGTGCGCTTCCGTCATTTCATGGACGAGCGCCATGTGCCCGGCCTCGTCTGGGGGATCGTGCAGGACGGGCGGCTCGTGCACCTTTCGACGATGGGCGTGCAGGATCTGGAGGTGCGCCGTCCGGTGACCGGCGACAGCACCTTCCGTATCGCCTCCATGTCCAAGGTGTTCACCGCGCTCGCCATCCTGAAGCTGCGCGACGACGGACAGCTCTCGCTCGATGCGCTGGCCGAAACCTATGTCCCGGAGCTGCGCAACTGGCGCTATCCGACGACGGACAGCCCGCGCATTCGGGTGCGCGATCTCCTCGCCCATACCGGCGGCCTCGTCACCGACAATCCCTGGGGCGATCTGCAGCAGGATCTGCCGGAAGCGGAGTTCACGCAAATTCTGGCGGACGGTGTGCCGATGAGCCGCGCGCCGGGCACGGCGATGGAATATTCCAATTTTGGTTACGCCCTGCTCGGACGGATCATCACCAACGTTTCCGGCCGACCCTATGCCGATTATATCGAGCAGGAGATCATGCGGCCGCTCGGCATGGCCTCAACCCGTTTCGAGATCGCGGACTCGCCGCGCGAGCGCCGCGCGCTCGGCTATCGCTGGGAGAATGACGCCCATTCGCTGGAGCGCGATATGGTGCATGGCGCGTTCGGCGCGATGGGCGGGGTCGAAACCAGCGCGAACGATTATGCCCGCTGGCTCGCTTTCCTCGCCTCCGCCTGGCCAGCGCGCGACGGCCCGGAGCAGGGGCCGGTGCGGCGCTCAACGGTCCGCGAGCTGGCACAGGGCCTCAATTTTGCGCGGACGAGCGAGCGGCCGGGCTTCGAGGGTGCGGCACCGTGCCGTTTCGCCCTGGCCTATGGCATGGGCCTCAGCGCCGCGCAGGATTGCGATCTTGGCCTCGTCCTGTCGCACAGCGGCGGCTATCCGGGTTACGGTTCCTACATGATGGTTCTGCCGGAGTCCGGCACGGGCCTCTTCGCCTTCGCCAATCGCACCTATGCCGCGCCGATCCCGATCCTGACGCAGACGGCGCTGGAGCTGCATCGCTACGGTCTGCTCCCGACCCGCGACGAACCGGTCACGCAGGCGCTGGCCGATGCCTATACGGCCGCCGGCGCGGCCTGGGAGGCGGGAAATCTGGAGCCGATGCGCGGCCGGCTGGCGATGAACTTCCTGCCCGATCGTTCAGCGGAGAACTGGGCGCGGGAATTCGCGCGGCTGCGCGCTCAGGTTGGCACCTGTGGAAGCCTCGCGCCGATCACCGCCACCGGGGCTATGTCGGGCACGTTCCGGTGGGCGTGCACACGCGGCGATCTGGACGGGTATCTCCTCCTCGCGCCCACGAACCCCGCCACGATCCAGCAACTGGTTCTGCGCGTCGCACCTCCGCCGCAATGACCTGGCCCGCCACCGTCCTAACTCTCTACCCGGAGATGTTCCCCGGCCCGCTCGGCGCGAGTCTCGCGGGGCGGGCACTGGCGGAGCGTATCTGGTCGCTAGAAACCATGCAGATCCGCGATTTCGCGACCGACAGGCACCGTTCTGTGGACGACACGCCGGCCGGGGGCGGGGCGGGGATGGTGATGCGCGCGGACGTGCTGGCGCGGGCGGTGGACGATGTGCTGGCGCGGCGGCCGGAGGCACCGATGCTGGCCATGACACCGCGCGGCGCGCCGCTGACTCAGGGCTTCGTGCGCGAGCTTGCGGTCGGTCCCGGCGTGTCGATCCTGTGCGGCCGGTTCGAGGGGATCGACGAGCGCCTGTTCGAAGCGCGGCCGCTCATCGAGGTCTCGATCGGCGACTATATTCTCTCCGGCGGCGAGATGGCGGCGTTGACCCTGCTCGATGCTTGCGTTCGCCTCCTTCCCGGGGTAATGGGCGCGGCTTCAAGCGGGGACGAGGAAAGCTTTGAAAGCGGCCTCCTCGAATATCCGCATTATACCCGACCTTATGAATGGGAAGGGCGCACGATCCCCGAGGTGCTGCGGTCGGGGGATCATGCGAAAATCTCCGCATGGCGCGAGGCGCAGGCGGAGAAAGAGACACGGCTAAGGCGGCCGGACCTGATCGAGCGCCACGGGGGCGCGCGAAGGACACCGCCCTCTGGCGCGCGGCGCGAAGAAGAAGGTTAGTGAAATGAACCTCATCCAGACGCTCGAGGCCGAGGCCATCGCGCAGTTCAAGTCGACCAAGTCGATCCCGGAATTCCGTCCGGGCGACACCCTGAAGGTCGGCGTGAAGGTCGTCGAAGGCGACCGCACCCGCATCCAGAATTTCGAGGGCGTCTGCATCGCCCGCGCCAACAAGGGGCTGGGCTCCAGCTTCACCGTGCGCAAGATCAGCTTCGGCGAAGGCGTCGAGCGCGTCTTCCCGCTCTACTCGCCGAACGTCGATTCGATCGAGGTCGTCCGCCGCGGCGCCGTCCGCCGCGCCAAGCTCTATTATCTGCGCGGCCGCACCGGCAAGGCCGCCCGCATCGCCGAGCGCCGCGACCAGCGTCCCGGTGCGCAGGTCAGCGAGGGCTGAGCTTCGGCCACATGAAGGCGAAGGGGCGGGAAGGGCGATGGCCTTTCCTGCCCTTTCTTTTTGCCCGGATGCGCGGTTAGGGTACGTCATGCGCACCTTGCTCCCCATCGCCGCGATGATCGCGGCCGCCGCTCCCGTCTCCGCCCAGGCCGAACGGCTGACCCTCGAGCGGATTGTCGCCAGTCCCTCCCTGTCCGGCCCGACGCCGCGCCTGTTGCGGCTGTCGCCGGACGGACGGCTCGCCACCCTGCTGCGCAACCGCGAGGAGGATCGCGAGCGGTTCGATCTGTGGGCGGTGGATACCAGCACCGGCGAGGCGCGGATGCTGGTCGACAGTGCCCAGGTCGGCACTGGCGCGGCCTTGTCTGAAGAAGAGATGATGCGCCGCGAGCGTGCGCGCCTGTCCGGCGTGCGCGGTATCGTCTCCTATGACTGGGCACCGGATGGCCGCTCGATCCTCGTGCCGATCGACGGCGATCTCTATCTGGCCGGACTGGATGGCGCAGTGCGGAGGATCACCGCGACGGAGGCGACCGAACTGGACGCGCAGGTGTCACGCACCGGGCGCTACATTTCCTTCGTGCGCGATCGAGCGCTCCATGTGGTTGGCGCCGACGGGCGGGGTGAGCGCCGCCTCACGCCGGACGGCCCGGAGACGGTGAGCTGGGGATCGGCCGAGTTCGTCGCGCAGGAGGAGATGGACCGTCATACCGGCCATTGGTGGGCGCCGAACGACCGTTATATTGCCGTCGCGCGGGTGGATGAAGCACCAGTCCGGATCGTCACCCGCACGGCGATTGGCGCGGAGGGCACCCGCGTCTACGAACAGCGCTATCCGCTGGCCGGCACGCCCAATGCGCTGGTCGAGCTTCATGTGATGCGGCCGGACGGGTCCGGGCAGGTAAAGGTCGATCTCGGCGCGGAGACCGATATCTATCTCGCCCGCGTGAACTGGATGGCCGACGGCAGCGCCTTGCTTGTGCAGCGCCAGAGCCGCGACCAGAAGCGCCTCGACGTCCTGCGCGTCGATCCGGCGACCGGGCGCTCGACCGTCCTCTTCACGGAGACAGCGGACACTTGGCTCAACCTGCACGACAATCTGCGTACCCTGCGCGACGGCAGCCTGCTGTGGACCTCGGAGCGTTCCGGCTTCTCGCACATCTATCGCTTCCGCGACGGGGAGTGGACGCAGCTTACCAGCGGCGAATGGATGGTGCGCGACATTCAAGGCGTCGATGAGGCTTCGGGCCGGATCTACTTCACCGGTAACCTCGACACGCCGCTGGAGCAGCATCTCTACTGGATCGACATGAACGCCCCGGCCGCCCCCCGGCGCGTCACCGAGACCGGCTGGTGGAACGCAGCGGCGATGGACCGGGGCGCGACGCGGGCGCTGATCACGCGCTCCAATCCCAGTCAGCCTTCGCAGGTCTATCTTGCCGACTCGGCCGGCCAGCGCCTCGCCTGGATCGAGGAGAACCGGCTGGACGAATCCCACCCCTATGCACCGTTTCGTGCCAGCCATATCGAACCGGCATTCGGGACGATCCGGGCGGCCGACGGCACTGAATTGCATTACCGGATGCTCTCACCTCCGCGCGAACCGGGACGGCGCTATCCAGTGTTCCTCCACGTCTATGGCGGGCCGGGCGCGGGTCGACAGGTGACGCGGACCTGGGGGGCGCTCCAGCAGCAATATCTGGCGCAGCAGGGCTGGATCATATTTTCGATCGACAATCGCGGCACGCCGGACAGAGGCAAGGCGTTCGAGGACGCGCTCTACCATGCGATGGGCGGCGTCGAGGTCCAGGACCAGCTCGCGGGCGTCGCCTGGCTGCGCGAACAGGATTTCGTCGATGCCGATCGGATCGCGGTCAATGGCTGGTCCTATGGCGGCTATATGACGCTGCGCCTGCTCGCAGCCGCGCCGGGCACGTTCCGGGCCGGCATATCGGGTGCGCCAGTGACGCGCTGGGACCTGTACGACACTCATTATACCGAACGCTATCTCGGCAATCCGGCAACCGATCCGGCGCCCTACCAGGCGTCGGACGTCGTACCGGTATCGGATCGGATCGCGGACAATCTGCTGCTGATCCACGGCATGGCGGACGACAATGTCGTGTTCGAGCATTCGACCGTACTGATGGGCGCGCTGCAGGGGCGGAGCCAGCCTTTCGAGACGATGGTCTATCCCGGCGCCACCCACCGCGTCAGCGGGCCGGGCCGCGAGCTGCATCTGTGGCGGACCATCGAAAATTTCCTCAATCGCACGGTACGGGAAGGCGTGGGGCGCGCGTCGGCACCTTGACCCATTCCTCGTCATTCCCACCTGGCAGAAGTAATAAGCGACATATTTAAGATATATCTTGACTGTATCAAATCTAAAGATATATCTCAGCCTATCTTAGTAGGAGTACCAAAGATGGGTAGACGATTCACGATGCGCGGCGATTGCAGCAAACGCGCTTTCGAGGTGCCGGCCGGCCTGTTCGCAATGGGCCTGGGTGGCGGCCGCGCCTTCTCGCGCGGATGGGGCGATTGGGGCGATTGGAGTGGGCGCCGTCACGGCGGTGGGCGCGGGCGCCGGCGCGTATTCGATTCGGGCGAATTGCGGCTCGTGCTGCTGAAGCTGATCGCCGATCAACCGCGTCATGGCTACGACCTCATCCGTGCGGTCGAGGAACTGACTCACGGTGCCTATGCGCCAAGTCCGGGCGTGGTCTATCCGACTCTCACGCTTTTGCAGGACATGGGTCTGATCGAGGAGCAGGCGACCGAAGGCGCGCGCAAGGCTTTCGCGGCAACGGTGGAGGGCGAGGCGCATCTCGCCGAGAAGGCCGATGAGGTCGAAGCCTTGCTGGCGCGGCTGGAGGGGCTGGGCAGCGACCAGCGCAAGGCCGGCGGCGCGCCGATCAAGCGGTCGGTCGCCAATCTGCTCCAGGCTTTGTGGCACCGCGCCACCGGCGAGGACATGAACGACGACAAGCTGCACGAGATCGCCGCGATCCTCGACGAGGCCGCGCAGAAGATCGAGCGGTTGAAATGAGCGTGGCATCGAACAGCAGTGCCAGCGTGCCCACAACGAAAGGGAGCCGCTATCTCCAGCAGCTCTGCAAGCATTGGGCGCACAATCTGACGGTTGAGTTCGATGCGGAGCGGGGGAAGGTGACCTTCCCCCGCGACGTGCGCGGCGTGGATTGGCCGGGTGATGCGGTGTTCACGATGGTGGCCGGGCCGGAAACACTGGATTGCCATATCGCGGCATCCTCTCCGGAGCAGCTCACCGCGTTGAAAGGGACTGTAGAGCGGCATCTCGACCGCTTCGCCTTTCGCGAAGCGCCGCTCAGCTTCAACTGGCAGGATTCCTGACGAAACTCAGGGCACCGGGCTGCGTCTCTGCCGACCGCCGCTGCTGTGCTGGCGAATGACGCGTAGATAGGAATCGACCAGTGCCTGGTTGACCTCGTCCCATCCATAGTGGCGGCTAGCGGCCTCTCCGGCTTTGCCAGCAGCGTCGCGGGCATCAGAGTCGGTGCAATAATGTGCCAGCGCCTCGCAGAAGGCGTCGTGCGCGCCGGGGCGGATCAGGCGGCCGGTAACATTGTCGTCGACCAGACTTTCGCTCCCCGTCGCGCGCGCGGCGACCACCGGGAGGCCCGCTGCCATCGCCTCAAGCGTGACGTTCCCGAACGTCTCGGTGACGCTCGGGTTGAATAGCATGTCCATCGAGGCGACGGCGCGGCCGAGATCGGTGCCGCACTGGAAGCCAGTGAAGATCGCCTGGGGCAGGCGCTTTTCGAACCAGTCGCGCGCCGGACCCTCGCCGACGACGAGGACCTTGTGGCGCACCTGACGACGTTCCAGCCGGTCGATCGTCTCGGAAAAGACATCGAGCCCCTTTTCCATCACCAGCCGGCCCGTAAAGCCGATCGCCGGCACATCGTCGGCGATGCCGAGCGAGCGCCGCCAAGCCAGATCGCGCCGACCGGGATTGAAAATTTGCCGGTCGATGCCGCGCGTCCAGATGCCGACATCATAGTTCATCCGCTGGTCGCGCAGCAGCTGTGCCATCGAATCCGACGGTGCGAAGATCGCGTCGCAGCGGCGATAAAAGCGCCTGAGCGTCGCCAGCACCAGCGGCTCCATGAAAGCAAGGCCGTAATAGCGTGGATAGGTCTCGAATCGCGTGTGAACGGAAGCGACGACCGGCAGATCCCATTTGTGCGCCAGCGTTACTGCGCGGTGCCCGGTAATCTCCGGGCTGGAGACATGGAAGAGGGTGGGGCGGAAAGCCGCCAGATCGCGCCGGATGCGCGGCGGCAGCGCGAAACCGACCTTATATTCGCTGCGGCCGGGAATGGGGAAGGAGGGGACCGAAACCAGGTCCCCCTTGGGTTCGAAGGCCGGTGTGTCCGTTGTCGGAGAGTAGACGCGCACCGCCGCGCCCTGGCGCAGCAGATAGTCGGCCAGCCGGTTCAGCGCCTGGTTCGCGCCGTCGCGGACATAATTGTAATTGCCGCTGAAAATCGCGACGCGCAGATCGGTCGTCCCGTTCATGCCGTATCGTCCTTTTCCTCGTTGGACTCAGGCGGCGGGGCCTGGCGCAGCACGCGGCGCACGCGGCGGATGCCGATGATCGGCGGTACGATCAGCAGCGCGACGAGGAAGAGGACGAAGAGTTCTTTCATGGCCTTGCCGGAAAACGAAAGCGCCCCGCCGCACGGATGACGGCGAGGCGCTTCGTGTCGTCAGACGCCCCGGATCAGTCCTGGGCGCTTTCGGCGTCCGCCTGCAGATACTCGCCCGCATCCGCATCGGTGCCGTGGCCGCTCGACGTGACGGAGGCAAGCGGATCGGCGTTAATGGCCGCTTCCATGCCCTGCGCCAGCTCGGCCGCATGCTCTTCCTCCGCCGAATTGGCGGCGATCAGCGCCTCCTGAAGCGAACGCTGCTGAGCGCGCAGCGCCGCGTCACGCGACGAAGCCGCGATCCGCATCCGCTTCATGCCCGCACCGGTGCCCGCCGGAATGAGGCGGCCGACGATGACATTCTCCTTGAGGCCCTCCAGGCTGTCGACCTTGCCCTGCACCGAGGCTTCGGTGAGCACGCGGGTCGTCTCCTGGAACGAGGCGGCGGAGATGAAGGACCGGGTCTGCAGGCTCGCCTTGGTGATGCCGAGCAGCACCGGCTTGCCTTCGGCCGGCTTCTTCTTGCCGCCCTGTTCCTTCAACCTGGCATTAACCTCGTTCATCTCCTGCCGGTCGACCTGTTCGCCGACCAGCAAAGTGGTGTCGCCGGACTCGGTGATCTCGACCTTTTGCAGCATCTGGCGAACGATCGTTTCGATGTGCTTGTCGTTGATCTTCACGCCCTGAAGTCGATAGACTTCCTGGATTTCCGACACGAGATATTCCGCCAGCGCCTTGACGCCCAGCACCTCGAGGATGTCGTGCGGATCGGGCGAGCCGCCGATCAGATTGTCGCCGCGCTTGACGAAATCGCCTTCCTGCACGTCGATCACCTTGGACTTCGGCACGAGATACTCGACCGGATCGCTCCCATCCTCGGGCACGATCGCGATCTTGCGCTTCGCCTTATAATCCTTGCCGAACGCGATCCGGCCGGAGACCTTGGCGATGATCGCATTCTCCTTGGGCTTGCGCGCCTCGAACAACTCGGCGACGCGTGGCAGACCGCCAGTGATGTCGCGGGTCTTGGCGGCTTCACGGCTGACGCGGGCGAGCACTTCGCCGGCCTCGACCGTCTGGCCTTCCTCGACCGAGAGCATCGCACCCGGCGCCAGCATGTAGCGGGCCGCTTCGCCGCTGCTCTCATCGAGCAGGGTGATGCGCGGACGCAGGTCCTCCTTCGAGCGGCCGGCCGCCCGGTACTCGGTGACGACGCGCTGGGCGATGCCGGTCGCTTCGTCAGTCTGCTCGGTGAGCGTCTTGTTCTCGATCAGGTCCTGGAAGGCGACCTTGCCGCCCTTTTCGGTGATGACCGGCATCATGAACGGATCCCATTCGGCGATCCGGTCGCCCTTCGACACGATATGGCCGTGATCGACCATGAGGTGCGCGCCATAGGGGATGCGGTGCGAGGCGCGCTCGCGGCCGTCCATGTCGACGATCGCCAGTTCGCCGTTGCGGGCCATGGCGATGCGGCGGCCGCGCGGATCGATGATCGTCGGCAGGTCGCGAAGCTCGATCGTACCATCCACTGACGCTTCCAGGCTCGACGTTTCGTTGAGCTGGGCGGCGCCGCCGATGTGGAAGGTCCGCATGGTGAGCTGGGTGCCCGGCTCGCCGATCGACTGCGCGGCGATCACGCCGACCGCCTCGCCGATATTGACCGGCGTACCACGGGCGAGATCGCGACCGTAGCACTTGCCGCACACGCCCATCTCGCTCTCGCAGACCAGAGGCGAACGGATGTTGACCGACTGGATGCCGAGCTCGTCGATCTTCAGGGCCGCAGCCTCGTCGATCAGCTCACCTTCCTTGACGATCACGTCGCCGGTCTTGGCGTCGACGACATCCTCGCCCGGCGTACGGCCGAGAATGCGCTCGCCGAGCGAGGCGATGACCGCGCCGCCCTGAACGATCGCGCGCATGTCGAGCACGTTCTCGGTGCCGCAATCTTCCTCGACGATCACGCAATCCTGGCTGACGTCGACCAGACGGCGGGTCAGGTAGCCCGAATTCGCCGTCTTGAGCGCGGTGTCGGCCAGACC
>CAYTMM010000059.1:0-7515 GCA_964438875.1 uncultured Sphingosinicella sp.
TGGCCACGCCGGCTGGTGCGCGCGCGAGATCGTAGGCGACGAGCCGTTCGCGGTGCTGCTGCCCGATGATCTGATGGTCGGCGAACCGGGTTGTCTGAAGCAGATGGTTCAGGCCTATAATGATGTCGGCGGCAACATCGTCTGCGCGCAGGATGTGCCGCGCGAACGCACGGCGAGCTACGGCATCGTCACGCCCGGCGCGCAATCCGGCGCGCTGACCGAAGTGAAGGGGCTGGTCGAGAAGCCGAAGCCCGAGGACGCCCCCTCCACGCTGGGCGTTGTCGGCCGCTACATCCTGCAGCCCGAGATCATGCCGATCCTGGAGACGATCGGGAAGGGCGCGGGCGGGGAAATCCAGCTGACCGACGGCATGGCCGCTTTGATCGGCACCCAGCCTTTTCATGCTGTCACCTTCGCCGGCGACCGCCATGATTGCGGCGATGCGAAGGGTTTTGTCCTCGCCAATCTTGCCATGGGGATGGCGCGGGACGACATCGCGTCCGCCCTCAAAGCCTGGCTGGACGAACGCTGATGGATTTCGCGCTCGTCGTCGGCGATGGTCCGGCGCGGGCGCTGACGCTCGACGAAGCGGCCGCCTACAAGGGCGCCGGCTTTCTGTGGGTGCATCTGGAGGACGGCGATGAGCAGGACCTCGCCCGGCTTAAGACGCGCGGTGAGATTCCCGATATCGCCACCAGCGCACTCGCAGCGACCGAGACGCGGCCGCGCTGCGACGAGATCGGCAACGGCGCGTTGATCAACCTGCGTGGGCCGGGCGCGCTCGATCCCGATGATTCCGACCGGTTGGTCTCGATCCGGCTTTGGGTCACGGATCGGGAGGTGACGTCGCTGAGCCGCCGACCGCTCGGAGCCACCGCGCGAGTGCGCGCGAAGATGGAGGCGGGCCACGTCGTCGACTCCGGCGATCTCGTCGCCGCCTTTGCCTGGGCGATATCGACCGAGCTGGACCCGGAAGTCGCGGACTTGGGCGATGCGCTCGACGACGTCGAAAGCGACCTTGAGTCCGAGCAGCTCTACCGGCTGCGCAGGACGATCACCAAGGTTCGCTCCGACGCGATCGGCTTCCGCCGTTTCGTCGCACCCGACCGGGACGCGCTGCGCACCCTCGCCGCGCTGGAATTCGACTGGCTGCAGAAGGACGATCGGCTGCACATCGTCGAGGCGGCGGACCGATTTGCCCGGATGGCCGAGGAGCTGGAAGCAGTGCGCGAGCGCGCCGCCCTGCTGCACGAGCAGATCACCGATCTGCGCGCCGAGCAGATCGACCAGCGCGCGCTGCTGATCTCGATCGTCGCCTTCATCTTCCTGCCGCTGACCTTCATCACCGGCCTGCTCGGCATGAATGTGGAAGGGATACCCTATGCGCGGGCGCCCTGGGCCTTCTGGGGCGTGGCCGGCTTTTGCATCGCGATCGGTGTGGCGGTGCTGGTCTGGTTCTACCGGCGGCATTGGCTGCGCCGGTAGAACTCACGCCTCCAGCTCGACATTCCAGTAGAGATAGTCGCGCCAGCTTTCGTGGAGATAGCCGGGCGGGAAGGAGCGGCCATGTTCCTGGAGCTGCCAGGTGGTCGGTCGGAAGGGGTAACGCTGGATGTGCATATGCGCCTGTTTCGGCGTGCGACCACCCTTCCTGAGATTGCACGGCGCGCAGGCGGCGGCGACATTCTCCCAGGTGGTGCGCCCGCCCTGCGCGCGCGGCACGACATGATCGAATGTCAGCTCCTGGATGCCACCGCAATACTGGCACTGGAAACGATCGCGCAGAAACAGGTTGAAGCGGGTGAAGGCGGGGTATTCGCTGGGACGCACATACTGGCGCAGCGCAATCACGCTCGGCAGGCTGAGCTCGAGATTGGGGCTGTGCACCTTGCGCTGATAAGAGGCGACGATATCGACCCGCTCCAGGAACACCGCCTTCACCGCCGTCTGCCAAGGCCACAGGCTGAGCGGATAATAGGAAAGCGGTGTATAATCGGCGTTCAGCACGAGCGCCGGACAACTATTCGGATGACGGAGGAGATCGGGGTGGTACACAAAAGGCTCCCGCATCTTGAGGAGAACCTCCCGAAGCGCCGCCCCCGAAACCGTCGCACCCAGAATGCGGGAGAAACGGTCGATCCGGCCGTCTCCTCCATAATGCCCGCGTCCATGACTGGTGGACGTGACGCCATGATGACACCATAGGTTGAGTCTCGCGGTCAAGCGGGGATTTTCACGATGCAGCCCGTCACCCGTTTCGCCCCCTCGCCCACCGGCCGGCTCCATCTCGGCCACGCTTTTTCCGCGCTCGCGGCGCACGATTTCGCGCGGGAGCGGGACGGCACGTTCCTGCTGCGGATCGAGGATATCGATCCGGGGCGGACCCGCGCCGCCTTCGTCGACGGGATCTTCGAGGATCTGCTGTGGCTCGGTATCGAATGGGATGGCGAGATCGTCTATCAGTCCGAGCGGCTGGACGCCTATGGCGAGGCGCTGGAGCGGCTGAAGGCGGCCGGGCTGCTCTATCCCTGTTTCTGCACTCGGGCGGACATCGCGGCCAGTGTGGCCGCGCCGCATGGCCCGGATGGCCCTATCTATCCTGGGACATGCCGGGGGCTATCCGCGCCGGACCTGTCGCGGCTCCATGCCTGGCGACTGGACATGGCGAAGGCTGATATGCTGGCGCGCCAATTGCAATGGACCGACCACGACCAACCGATCGTTGCTACGCCGGAAACCTTCGGCGACGTCGTGCTCGCCCGCAAGGACGCGCCGGCCAGTTATCATCTGGCGGTAACGATCGACGATGCGGCGCAGGGCGTGACCGATATCGTGCGCGGGCGCGACCTCTTCGCTGCCACCCATGTTCACCGGCTGCTCCAGGCGTTGCTGGGCCTGCCGACACCGGCTTATCACCACCACGACCTGCTGGCCGGCGCGGACGGTCAGCGGCTCGCCAAGCGGCATGGCGCGCCGAGCCTTGCCGACATCCGCAAAGGCGGCGCCGATCCGACTGCGCTGGCAGCGTCACTGCGCGCGGGACAAATGCCGGCTGGATATTCGCTCGGCGAAGCGTAAAGGATGCGCCCATGACCATGTTTCTTGCCATCCTGCTTGTCCTCGCCGCCGGGGCCACACTGTTCGTCCTTGCCAAGGGCGTGATCGGCATGGCGCAGCAGAAGGACATTAGCGGCCAGCGATCGCAGGATCTGATGCGCAAGCGCGTTCTCTTTCAGGCGATCGCGATCCTGATTGCCGTGCTGATCCTGCTGCTCGCCGGCACCGGGCGCTGAGGCGGCCTTGGTCAAGCTCAACAAGATCTATACCCGCACCGGCGATGCCGGCCAGACCGGGCTGGTGGACGGATCGCGCGTGTCCAAGGCGGATTCGCGCATGATTGCGATCGGCGATGTCGACGAAGCCAATTCCGCGATCGGCGTCGCCATGCTCCATGCCGGCGAGGAGGCCATCGCCAGACTGGCGCGCATCCAGAACGAACTCTTCGACCTGGGTGCAGATCTCGCCACGCCGGGCGAGGATTTCGCGCCGAGCGAGATGACCCTGCGGATCACCGCCGACCAGATCGACCGGCTGGAGGGCGAGATCGATGCCATGAACGCGGATCTGGAGCCGCTGCGTAGCTTCATCCTCCCCGGTGGTGCGCGCGCGGCGCACCTACATCTTGCCCGCGCCGTGGTGCGTCGCGCCGAGCGATCGGGGGTCCAGGCGACGCAAAGTGTCGCGCTCAACCCGCTCGCGCTTACCTATCTCAACCGGCTTTCGGACCATTTGTTCGTACTCGCGCGTTGGGTGGCGCGTGACGATGGCGGGGATATTCTCTGGAAACCCGGCGCAACCCGCACGGGCTGATATTACTGTTCTTTTTTTGCACTCGCCCGTGAGATAGTCCGCCCGTCAGCGGGAGACGAAGGATGGCGACACAAGCCCGGCCGGACAGCGGCGACAGCCTCGCGGCACGCTATGAGGCGGTACGTCGGCTGAGCCTCGACATCGCCGCGCCCCTGTCCGATGCCGATGCGATGATTCAGCCCATGCCCGACGCCTCGCCGGCGAAATGGCATCTCGCGCACACGACCTGGTTCTTCGAGACCTTCGTGCTGCGCGATCATGTGCCGGGCTATTATGTGCGCAATGAGAGCTGGGCCTATCTCTTCAACTCCTATTATGAGGGCGAGGGCGAGCGACACCCTCGCGACCGGCGCGGGATGCTGAGCCGGCCCTCTCTGGATGAAGTGCGGGCGTGGCGGGCCGAAGTGGACGCGGCGCTGCTGGACGCGATGAACGGCCTTCCGGACGCGGCGCGCGATCTGGTCGAACTGGGCCTCCATCACGAACAGCAGCATCAGGAATTGATGCTGATGGACCTCAAGGCGACCTTCGCCGAGAATCCGCTGGCGCCCGCGCTGTGGCCCGCCGCGCCGAGAGCGACGGGCGGCGATCCGGGACCGATCGGGTGGGTTGAAAGCCGGGAGGGTCTGGTCGAGATCGGCCATGACGGCGGAACTTTTGCCTTCGATTGCGAGGGACCGCGCCACAAGGTCTTCCTGCATCGTCATGCGCTGGCCGACCGGCTGGTGACGAACGGCGAGTGGGCCGAATTCATCGATGCGGGCGGCTATCGCGAACCTTTGCTCTGGCTGGCCGACGGCTGGGCCTGGGTGCAGACGCACAAGATCGAGGCGCCGCTTTACTGGCGGCGCGAAGAAGGCGGCTGGCGGCGCTTCGGGTTGGACGGGCTGCGTGCCGTCGATCCGGCCAAGCCGGCCTGCCACATCAGCTATTACGAGGCCGACGCCTTCGCCCGCTGGGCCGGCGCGCGGTTGCCGACCGAGGCGGAATGGGAGCACGCGGCGGCCGGGCTGGACCCGGATGGCGGCAATCAGCTCGACCGGGCCGGCGCGGTTCGGCCGCTGCCTTCGGAGGGCAGCGCTTCAGATGCGCCGCGCCAGATGTTCGGGGACGTGTGGGAATGGACCGGCAGCGCCTATCTGCCCTATCCCGGCTTCCGCCCCGCGGCGGGTGCGGTCGGCGAATATAACGGCAAGTTCATGTGCTCGCAGATGGTCTTGCGCGGCGGATGCTGCGCGACGCCGCGCGGCCATATGCGAGCGAGCTACCGCAATTTCTATTATCCCCATCAGCGCTGGATGTTTTCGGGGCTGCGGCTGGCCAAGGATCTGTAGGGCATGGACGCGCTCACCACCCGCCCGATCGCCGATCCGGCCTTTCGCGCCGATGTGCTGGCGGGGCTCGCCGCGCCGATCCCGGCCATCCCGGCGCGCTGGCTTTACGATCATCGCGGATCGGAATTGTTCGAGGCGATCACCCGGCTGCCCGAATATTATCCGACGCGGACCGAGACGGCGTTGCTTGAGACGCACAGCGACGATTTCGCCCGGCTGATCGATCCGGGCGCCGCCGTGATCGAATTCGGCTCCGGCTCGTCCGCCAAGACCCCGATCCTGCTGCGCGCGATCGACCCCGGCGCCTATGTGCCGATCGACATCAGCGGCGATTTCCTGCGTGAATCCGCCGACGCGCTGGGCGCGGACTTTCCCGGGCTGCCCGTGATCCCGGTCGAGGCCGATTTCATGGGGCCGATTGCGCTCCCCGGCGCGGTGAAGACGATGCCGAAGCTCGGCTTCTTCCCCGGATCGACGATCGGCAATCTGGTGGCGCGCTCCGCCGTCGATCTGCTGCGCGCGATGAAGGAGACGCTGGGCGAGGGATCGCGCCTGCTCATCGGCATGGACCGGATCAAAGATGTCGACGTGCTGCGCGCCGCCTATGACGATGCGGCGGGCGTGACGGCCGACTTCAATCTCAACCTGCTGCATCGGATCAATGCCGAGCTGGACGGCGACATTCCGGTGGACGCCTTCCGCCACCGCGCGATCTGGAACGACGAACTGAGCCGGATCGAGATGCATCTGGAGGCGCAACGCGATATCATGTTCAGCGTGGCTGGCGAGCGCTTCGCCTTCCGCGCGGGTGCGACGATCCACACCGAGAACAGCCACAAATACGGCCATCGGGACAGCCGCCTGCTGCTGCGCGCCGCCGGCTGGGGCGTGGTCGAGGAATGGACCGACGCCCAGCAATGGTTCTCGATCCTGCTCGCCGAAGCGGAACCGCCGCGCTTCGCACCCTGACTTCTTGTATTGCTATTGAGAACCATTCTCATTAATTCTGCGCGCAGGAGGACTGCCATGCTCGCGGAACGGCTATCGATCACCCCGGATTTGAGAACCATGTCGGCGACAGAAGCGCGCACCGTGATGGCGATGCGGCTGTGGATCGTGATGGGCAAGCTCGGCCATTGCCCGCTGCGCGCCGTCACCGACCGGCTGGGATCGCCGCGCGCCGCCGCGCAGCTCCACCTGCTGATGGCCGAGATCGGCGCCGCCTGGCCCGATCCCTTCTGCGCCGCGCCGCCCTGCTGCCCCCGGCTCAGCCATGACGAGGCGCTGGCGCTCGACATGGTCCGCACCGGCGGGCGCGGCGACCGGCCCGGCTTCGACCGCCTGCTCGCCGACATGCTCCCCGCCGACCTGCGTGAGCGGCTCTACCGCTCCGCGATGGTGCTGAGCGACGAATTGGCGCGGGCTTGAGACAGACAAGGTGAACTGGATATTCGCTTTCGGCACATACCGAAAATTCGGCTCAGCGCTGCTCGATCGGCGAGATGGATATCAGACTGTCCACGATCATCTCGTGAGAGAACATTCCCATATGGCCATATCCCCCGGACCGCAAAGTCCGACGGCCGACGAATTCGACAACATAGGTTTTGCCTGTCGGGTTGCCCTCAACCGGTCTGACGCCGTTGCCAAATGTGAGCCAGATTGCATCTTCAGGTGGCTCATAAGAGCATGTGGATGCCGGCTCAGGACAAAAAGCCTGGCTTTCAAACCCATCCCGCCACAGCCTCCGCCATTGCCGCGGCTGAGTCATTTCGAAACAGCGATCGGTGCGGTCGGGCAACGCCTCAACGCCCGCAGATTGTGCGAGCCTCAGGCACTCTTCCGTAATGCCAGGCAGGCCTGTGCGAAGGCTTTAAACCTCTTCACTGGATAGTTCCGGTGCCAGACGCTCGCAGGCGGTCAAGCTGCTCCCAACCGCAAGCGTCATGAGGGCCGAAAGCAGTGTACGGGCCATATTCAAAGCAATGCTGCCTATTCGAAGAAAGAGCAATCTCGGCCTTCTCGCCACAACAGATTGCGACCACCATCATCTCTCCTGCCCCACATGTCCTAGCATCACCCGGCCCGGCTGCGTTACGCAGGGGGCGATTCGCGGGCGGAGGGCTGGGTTGGCCGGGCATCATCATCACGATCATGGCGGTCATTCGCATGGGCACGGTCACAGCCATGCGCCGAAGGATTTCGGCCGGGCCTTCGCGATCGGGATCACGCTCAACGTGCTGTTCGTCGCCGCCGAGGCAGCCGCCGGGATCGCCTTCAACTCGATGGCGCTGCTCGCCGATGCCGGGCA
>CAYTMM010000059.1:7525-18797 GCA_964438875.1 uncultured Sphingosinicella sp.
TCGCCTGGCTCGGCGCCGGGCTGGCCAAACGGGCGCCGACGCGGCGCTTCACCTGGGGCTATCGCGGCGCCTCGATCCTCGCCTCGCTGAGCAACGGCGTGCTGCTGCTGATCGCGGTGGGGGCGATCACGGCGGAGGCGCTGGGCCGCTTCCGCGATCCGCCCGAAGTTCCCGGCGGGATGATCATCCTGGTCGCGGCGATCGGCGTGGTCGTCAATTTCGGCACCGCCTTGCTGTTCGTCAGCGGACGCAAGAAGGACATCAACATCCAGGGCGCCTATCTGCACATGGCCGCCGACGCGGCGGTGTCGGCGGGCGTGGTGCTGGCCGGTTTCGCGATGATCTGGACCGGGGCCTTGTGGATCGATCCGGCGATCAGCCTGGCCATCGCCGCGATCATATTGTGGAGCACCTGGGACCTGCTCAAGCAATCCGTCCTGCTCTCGATGGGCGCGGTGCCGCAGGGGATCGAGACGGAGGAGGTGGAGACCGCGCTGGCCGACATGCCGGGCGTCACCGCGGTTCACGACCTCCATATCTGGGCGGCCGGTACCAGCGCGACCGTGATGACCGCGCATCTGGTGATCGACGGGCCTTATCCTGGCAATGGCTTCCTGAAGGACGCGCAGCAGATGATGCACCATCGGTTCGGCATCGAACATGTCACGCTCCAGCTTGAAACGGAGGGTGGCGCGGACTGCGTCGATTGCGGGGCGCCCGCGCACGGCCATTGAAGCCGCTGGCGGGCGGTGTCGTTCGCTTCTATCCTGTACCCTCCCTGCTTTTCGAAGGAGTCGCCCGCATATGCGTGTCCTCGCCCCGATCGTCGCCGTCGCACTCGCGCTGATCCCCGCTGCTGCCATCCCGGCATTGCCCGAAGGCGCCCGCGCGCCGGATTTCACCACCACCGGCGCGCTCGCCGGCCGACCGTTCCGCCTCCATCTCGCGGAGCAGCTTCGCCACGGCCCGGTCGTGCTCTATTTCTATCCGCGCGCATTCACCGAAGGCTGCACCGCCGAAGCCAATGCCTTTTCGGAAGCCTCCCCCGAGTTCCGTCGGCTGGGCGCGCGAGTGATCGGCATGTCCGGCGACGATTACGACACGCTGCGCCGCTTTTCGGTCGAAGCGTGCCGGAACGCCTTTCCGGTCGCGACTGCGACACCCGAGACGATCCGCGCCTATGACGTGCTGCTGCGCGAGGGCGCCAACCTCACCAACCGCACATCTTATGTGATCGCGCCGGACGGACGTATCCTCCATGTGCACAGCGACATGGACTGGCGCGCGCATGTCACCACTACACTCGCGGCTGTACGCCAGTGGCACGCGCAGCAGTCGCGGCGGCGCTGAAGAACGTTACGCATCTGAAACACTTGGGTTTATTGGAACTTTTCGTGCCCGTGCGGCTTTGTGACCCCGGGATGCCGGATGTCACGCAGCATTCCCGGGGCGTCGGGCCAAGGCCAGACGCCCCGCTTTGTGACGCGACGAAAGGGGTTTCGGATGAAGATTTTAACCCAGGGGGCGATTGCGGCGGGACTGTTCACGCTGACCGCGTGTGGCACCAGCACGCCCTCCGAGAACGCGGCCGAGAATATCGAGGCCGTTGCTGACAACCAGGCCGACTATCTCGAGGATTTGGCGGACAACACCACCGATCCTGTTCTGGAACAAAGCCTGGAGAATCAGGCGGATGCGGTCCGCGAAGCCGGTGAGAATCGCGCGGATGCCGTCGAGAATGGTGCGCTGCCGGTGCCGGCCGACACCAACGGCATGTAAGTTGCGGGGCGTCCGCTGCGGCGGACGCCCTTTTTCCCGGCCGCTTCCATCTCTATGACGGGGCAATGGATACGCCTTCCTCCAGCGCGGCCGTTAAACTCCACGAAAGCTGGCTGGCCCCGCTCGCGGTCGAGTTCGCCCAGCCCTACATGCGCGCGCTCAAGGATTTTCTGGTCGCGGAAAAGGCAGCGGGGCAGCGCATTTTTCCCAAAGGCGGAGAATGGTTTCGCGCCTTCGATCTGGCCCCGCTTGGCGAGGTGAGGGTCGTCATCCTCGGCCAGGACCCCTATCACGGCGCCGGACAGGCACACGGCCTGTGTTTCAGCGTGAAGCCTGGCGTTCGAATCCCCCCGAGCCTCATCAACATCTACAAGGAATTGCACGACGATTTGAGCATCGCACCCGCGCGGCATGGTTTTCTGGAGTATTGGGCGAAACAGGGCGTGCTGCTGCTCAACAGCGTGCTGACCGTGCAAATGGGCCAGGCCGCCTCGCATCGCGGCCGGGGCTGGGAGCGTTTCACAGATGCCGCGATCGCCGCAGTGAACCGACAGGCAGATCCGGTCGTGTTCCTCCTCTGGGGCAATTATGCCCAGAAGAAGGCTGCTGTGGTCGACAGCGTCGATCGCGGCGGACGCCATCTCGTATTGACAGCACCGCACCCAAGCCCACTTTCCGCGCATAACGGCTTCTTCGGCTGCCGGCATTTCTCTCAGGCCAATGCTTTCCTCGAAAGCCGGGGCTTGAAGACGATCGACTGGGCGCTACCGGAGACCGTCGAGAATTGATCGACCGGCACGATTACAAAAAGCGGGCAAAGCCATTGGCGTTGTTGCGAACGATTCTTAAATAGGTCCGATGCACACGCATCCGCCCCTCCTGTCCCGCGATCTCGCCAAGACTTTGTCCTATCTGGCCATTCATCTGCTCGTCGGCTTTTCGGTCGCCTATGCGCTGACCGGATCGCTGGCGATCGCCGGCGGCATCGCGTTGATCGAGCCGTGCCTCAACGCGGTCGCCTTCTTCTTTCACGAGAAGGCGTGGCGCTTACGCGAGAGGCGCATTTCGGCCCGATACGCCTGACCAAGCCACATCCCTGAGATTTGATCTTGCCGGCGGTGAGGTTAACAGGACCACGGGTCGCCAACATCCGGTGGCGCGGGAGACAGGAATGAGCGGCGACGAATATGTCTATGACGAGGCGACCGGCGAGTGGGTGCCTGCAGCGGAGCTGAAAGCAAAACAGTCCGCCGAGGATACGGTCGAGGTAAGGGACGCGGTCGGCAACCTGCTGGCCGACGGCGATCAGGTCACGCTGATCAAGGATCTGGAGGTGAAGGGCGCGGGCCAAACGCTGAAGCGCGGCACGCTGATCAAGTCGATCCGCCTGACCGGCGATCCCCAGGAGATCGATTGCCGGTACGAGGGGATCAAGGGACTCGTGCTGCGCGCCGAATTCGTGAAGAAGCGCTGAGCGGGGCCATGCCGGGACGGCGGCGGCGCGCGCGCTGGTGGACGATACCCGTGCTGATCATAGCCGCCTGGCTTTTCTGGACCGACGGACGGCTGCTGCCACCCGAGATCATCCGCACCGAAGCGGGCGAACATGTCCAGATCATCGATGGCGACAGTATGCGCATCGCCGACAGGATCGTGCGTCTCCAGGGCTATGATGCTCCGGAATATCGCCAGGACTGCACCGGCGCAAACGGACGCCGCTGGGCATGCGGCCGCGCGGCACGCGATCGGCTGACGGAACTGGCTGGCGCCGGCGACCTCGCCTGCGCCGATCTCGGCCGCGACCGCTATGGCCGGACGATTGCGCGCTGCAGAAATCGGGACGGAGACATCGGCACAGTCATGGTGCGCGAAGGGCTGGGCCGAAGACTGCGCAACGCCCACGACGGCCGCTACGCCGCCGAAGAGGACGCCGCCCGCCGCGCTCAACACGGCATATGGCAGGGCGCTCATCAGCATCCGGCCGACTGGCGCGATGCGCGCCGGACTCCCTAGTGGCCGTCCCAGTGCGGAATTCCGGACCTGACAGGCAGGACAACACTCGCTAAGCTGTTGAAAAACGAGTGGGGAGCGTCATGAAGCATCGACGTTTGGGGTCTCTCCTTGCCCTGGCGGCCCTGTTGTCCGGTTGCGGCGGCGGAGGCGGCGGCACCGCTTCGAACCAGCCACCGCCCAATGGCGGTGGCGGCAATCCGCCACCTGTAGCCACCTGCTCGGTGCGCGACCGGCAGAACTGGGCGGCGGCGCAAATCCGCGAATGGTATCTCTTCCCGGAGACCTTGCCCGCCAGCCTTGACCCGGCGTCCTTTTCAACCGTCGACGATTATATCGATGCGCTGACCGCCACCGCACGCGCGCAGGGGCGCGACCGCTTCTTCACCTACATCACCTCGATCGCGGAGGAGAATGCCTTCATCAATTCGGGCCAGAGCGCGGGCTTCGGTATCCGGCTGGCACTCGCGTCCGGTACGCGGCTGTTCGTCACCGAAGCGTTCGAAGGTGCGCCCGGGCTGGCTGCGGGGATTGACCGGGGCACCGAAATCCTGGCGATCGGCACCAGCAGCGGGAACCTGCGCACCGTGTCCTCGATCCTCGCCTCGGAAGGGGGCGCGGGCATCACCAACGCGCTGGGGCCGAATACTGTCGGCACCACCCGTGTGTTGCGGATCACCGATGCGGGCGGCACCCGCGAGGTCACCGTCGCCAAGACCGATTTCGAGCTGCTGCCGGTTTCGACCCGCTATGGCGCCAGGATCATCAACGACGGCGGCCGCCAGGTCGGCTATGTCAACCTGCGCACCTTCATCGGCACGGCGGAGGACGCGCTGGAAGCCGCCTTCCGGCAGTTCCGCGCGGCGGGGATCACCGAGATCATCGTCGATTTCCGCTACAATGGCGGGGGGCTGGTGCGGATCGCCGACCTGATGGGCGACCTGCTCGGCGGCAACCGGGCCGCGTCGGAGGTTTTCTCCTACACCGCCTTCCGGCCGGAAAAGGCCGCGCAATATGACGATACGCGCTTCTTCCAGCCGAACAGCGACGCCGTATCGCCGACCCGCATCGCCTTCATCGGCACCGGCGGCACAGCTTCGGCCAGCGAACTCGTCATCAACGCGTTCATTCCCTATCTGAACGACAATATCGCTCTGGTTGGCACCAACACCTTCGGCAAGCCGGTCGGCCAAGTCGGCATCGACCGCGCCGCCTGCGACGACCGGCTGCGGATCGTCGCCTTCGCCACCCAGAACGCGGCGCGCCAGGGCGCCTATTATAACGGCCTTGCCGCTGTCATGCCCGCGACGTGCCAGGCCCCCGACGACATCACCCGCCCGCTCGGGGATCCTCAGGAAGCCTCGATCGCCCGCGCGCTCGATTTTCTCGCCGGCCGCAGTTGTACGCCGATCACGTCCGGCATCGCCGCGCAGCGACGGGCCGCGCCGACGGAGCAGCGTGAACTGCTGACGCCAGAACGGCCAAGTGCAGCGCAGCGCGACGTGCCGGGATTGTTCTAGGGACCGAAAACAAAGCCAAGCTGGCCGGGCTTCGTCGGCTTCGGTTCGACCGGAGCTTTCCGGCAGAGATTGTGCAGCTCGACTATGTCGAGATGGTCCCTGCCCGGATCGAGCAGCAGCAGCCCGAGCTCGTCCTCCGGCGCCCTACCGGCGCGGGCATGAAAAGCGAGCGGCGCTTCGGACGAAAGATTCACCAGCCTCCCGCTATAGGCGGCGAGATCGCTGTCCACGATGCGGCGCATGACGAGCAGGCTGCGCCGCCCGTCCGTCACACGGCCAAGATAGAGATCGCTACGCTCCTCGTAATCGATCCGCCCCGCCGCCGCGTCGGCGAGCAGGAAGGCGATGCGCACCATCCGGCCCGGACCCGCCTCCGGAAGCAGGATCATCGGCCGGCGCGCGGGATCTCCGGACGGGCGCGAGCCGTGGCGCAGATATTCGGACGGGAAGGACAAAGTGATCACGTGCCACGGCGACGCATCCGGCGCGGGAAGCCAGCGCGACTGGCGCGGCCCGGTTCCGGCGAGGCGGCATCCGATCACTGCATCGCCGCCATCAAGTGCATGCGCGAAGGCAAGCCCGCGGCGCCGCAACGCCAGCTTGACGCAGCCGAAGCCGCCCGCCCCCGCGATGCGGAAAACACCGTGCCGGTCTACCCGCACCGACCAGGCGCCGGAGATAAACCGGTGCGCGCGATCGGTGATGGCGAAGCGCAGTGCCGGCACAGGCGCCTCCTCTCCACGATACGGCACCCATGCGAACGCGCCCGCCCTGTCCACCCCTTCTCCTTTCACGCCGCATCCTAACCCTGCCGGGCCGTCCGTCCAGATCGGCTTGGCCTGCGCGGCGCGGCGGCTTACGAGATGAGGCATGGACGATGCGCAGACGATCATCGAGCGGCTGGAACTTACGCCTCATCCGGAAGGCGGCTGGTATCGCGAGACCTGGCGGGACGGGGCGGGCACGGACAGCCGGGCGCTCGTCTCGTGCGTCGTCACACCCGGCTTCGAGTTCGCGGGCTTCACGCTGGCCGCGCCCGGCTGGTCGCCCGACGCATGATCCGCCGGATCCTGCTGCCGATCCTGACCTGCGCGCTGGCTGGATGCGGCGGCGGCGAACCGCAGGCAGCGGCTGACAGTCCCTTGGCGTCCGCCAATATCGTGAATGAAACCGCGCCCGCGCCGGCGGCCGGGCCGCCTCCCTCACCTGAACCCGTGCCTGACAAGGTGCGGGTGCGGCTGGAGACGGATGCGGGGACGATCGTGCTGGAGTTGGACGGACGGAGCGCGCCGATCACCACCGCCAATTTCCTGGCCTATGTCGAGGAAGGCCGTTTCGATCAGGCGACTTTCTATCGCGTCGCGCCGACACCGGGCGCGCGCGAGCGCGGCTTCATCCAGGGCGGCATCCGCCGGTCCTATCGCCGGATGCGTCCGCCGATCGCGCACGAGCCGACCTCGCAGACCGGGCTGCGCCACGAGCCCGGCACGATCTCGATGGCGCGCAACGAGCCCGGCATGGCGATGGGCGATTTCTTCATCACCACCATCCGGATGGAGAATCTGGATGCTCAGGGCGACCGGCCCGGCTTCGCCGCCTTCGGCCGCGTCGTGCAGGGCATGGACGTGGTCCGCCGCATCCTCGCCATGCCGGCCGATCCGCAAAGCGGCACCGGCGCGATGCGCGGCCAGATGCTCGCCGAGCCGGTGACGATCACGGCCGCTGAACGTATCGTGGAAGATTAGGCCGCCGGCTCGATCAGATCCCACAGATTGCCGTAGAGATCCGCGAACACGGCGACCTTGCCATAAGGCTGGACGGAGGACGGGCGGACGAAGCGGACGCCCTTGGCCGTCAGCGCCGCATGATCGCGATCGAAATCGTCGGTGTGGAGGAAGAGGAAGACGCGGCCGCCCGTCTGGTTGCCGATCGCGGCGATCTGCTCGGCCGTCGTCGCGCGGGCCAGAAGGAGGGTGGCCGAACCCGCCGGCGCGCCGGGCGGGGCGATGACGACCCAGCGTTTGTCCTGCTCCGGCTGATAGCTGTCCTCGACCAGCGTGAAGCCGAGCGTGCCGACATACCAGGCGATCGCCTCGTCATAATCGCGCACGACGAGGCTGAGCTGGACGATGGACTGGCGCATGGAACTCCCTTCGTTCACCCGAACTGCGTGAGGCTGAGGCCGTTGCCGTCGGGATCGCTGAAGAAGGCGACCTTCGCGGTGCCGTCCGGCGCCGTCCAGATGCCCTTCGCATCCTGCCCCATACCTTCGTAGATGGTCATGGCGAGGCCCCTGGCGGCCAGCGCATCGACCACGGCCTCGATATCCGCGACTTCCCAGCCGAGCACCGGGTGGGGCGAGGCCGCATGGCCCGGCACCTCCGTCAGCCGCAGCGTCACGCCGGCGAGATCGAACAAGGCGGCGAAGCCGTCATCGCCCGTGCGCGGCAGGCCGAGCGTGTCGGCATAGAAGGGTTCGGCGGCCTCGCGGCTGGCCGTGTTGACCAGGGCGATGGGGCGGGCGTTGGCGAGCGGCATGGCGAGTCTCCTGCAAGAGCGCAACGGGCCCGATCATGCCGCATAAACCGATCCGAAACCATCGCCCGGACGGGTGATTGGCGTGGTTTGACGCCTTTCCCGTGCGGCGGAAGCGGAGGCGGCCGCCCTCTCTATTAAGTTGACTAAGTTGACAGGGTCGAGGGTGTTTCCCGCCCCCTTCATCGCTCCGGCGCCAGAGCGAAGACGCGATCGAGATCGGCGGCAGTGCGGACGCGGCGGTGGAGGCCCTGAGGCAGGGTGGTGATGGTGGGGATGAGGGCGAGGACGAGGACGCCGAGAGCCAGCAGGAGATTTTCCTGCATCGTGGCCGGCGCGCGCCCTTCGCTCCAGCTCGCGGACCAGATGGTGCCATAGAGGCAGACGAAGATCAGCAGCGGGAGGCCGAAGACGTAGCGGCGCGGCAGGCCGATCCGCATCCGATCCAGCGCACCGCGCCGCTCCAGCTCGATCGCGAGGCCGCGCACCAGCGCGATATAGCTCGGCATTTCGGCATAGCCTTCGAAGGCGGTGAGGATGATCGAGCGGCCGCGCGCCGGCCAGATTTCCAGCCGGTGCCCGGTCGCGAACCGATAAGGTTCCCGCCCCACGAGGATGCGGCGGATGCCGTCGACCGGAAAGGTCAGCACCCGGTCCGGCCGGGGCGTTGCATAGAGAATGCCCTCCCCCAGCCCCACCGACACCCAGCGCCGCCGCCACCTGAGCCAGTTCAGCGCGCCGCTGCCCCGGATATCGAACGGCACGACGAGCGGCCCATCGGGCCCGCCGTCGTCCCTGCGGCGGCGGCGGGCGCGGCGGGGTGGGGCGCCGAGGCCGGGGTCGGGATCGGGCGAGTCGCGCATCGGCGGACTAGATCATGACGGCGAGGATGTAGGAAAGTTTTTTGTTGGGGACGGCCGGGGCGGGCGCGGCGCCGGACATGCGGGCGCGGGGTGTGGCGTGGTTTTGCGGGGTGGCGCGGGGGAATGTGGGGAATGGCGTGGCATCCGGTGGCGCGGGGTGGTGTTCGGGGGATCGGGCGAGGATTCCGGTGATTTGGGTGGGCGTCAGGCGACGCCGGGGCGGAGCGGCCAGCGGCCATGTTCGACATGCAGGGTCTTGCCGATCACGCTTTCCACCAGGACGATCTCGTCCACCGTCCAGCCGATCGGCGGGATTGTCTCGGCGCGCAGGCGATCGCCGCGATAGTTGATCGTGATATGCGGTTCGGGCGTGGTGCCGATCCCGATCGACCCCTCTCTCGCCAGCAGATGATTCTGCAGCGCCTTTTGAAACGCCCGCGCCTCGGCCAGCGGATCGCGCGTGCGCAGCGTCACCGCCTTGCGGTTTTCGATCCGGTCGAAGCGGAGCGCGAAGGGCGCCGCGACGAAGCCGTCCAGCGCGGCGATGGTCGCGGGCAGCCATTCGGGCGGCACATGGTGCAGGTCGTAGAGCGAGATGAGCGTGACATGGAGGAGGTGAGGGCCGCGCGAAGGATCGTTGCGCGGCAACGCGGCGACCGCCGCCTGCACCTCCGGCGGCGGCTTGGCCATGACGTAGAGGGGGTTCCGGGGGCGCATGGGTGGGAGCGTAGCATGGTGTGGAGACGAGGCCGACTGTCGCCGATGCCGTGCGGCGTGGGATTTGGGGATTGAGTAAACTGTCGCCGTAATCGTTTTGTGTAGTTGATAACTTGCCATTGAACAAAAGAGGAACGAATGTATATTAAGGGTTGCATTCCTATCGGGATATCTACCAATGACGCAGATCGATGAAAATAAAGAAAAAAATGCAGAGCTGACCGTCGACGAAGAGCTGATCAGCTCGCTATTGGCAAATTTCGATTGTCAGCCGGTATTGTTTGTCGGGGCCGGTTTGTCGAGGAGGTATCTTGGAGCGCCGGATTGGGCTGGAGCTCTCCGACAGGCTTTAGATGTTGTGGGGGATGGGCCACCTGAATTTGAGTACTTTTTACAGAAGAACAACGGTGACCTGATAGGATGCGGTACAGATATCAGCGAAGTCGTATTTGAGTGGGCTTGGAAGAACCGCGAGAAATTTGACGATTCCCTCTACAAGAATGAGGACAAATCGATTTTCTTGAAAAAGGTCATCTCCGACAATCTATCGAAGCTATCTACTAAAGGATTGCCCGGGTTGCTAAGATCGGAAATAAAGTCATTCTCTAAAATTAGACCGCATGCTCTAATAACGACAAATTATGATGAATTCCTTGAATCAATTTTTTCAGGATATGAAGCCATCGTCGGCAAAGGTGTACTGAGATATAATTTAAATTCATACGGAGAGATATTTCATATCCACGGAATATCTACGGATCCAAAGTCGATGATTTTGGTTAGGCGTGATTATGAGCAATGGCATACCGAGAGCCAATATTTTGCGGCAAAATTATTGACCTATTTTGTCGAGCATCCGATATTCATTTTCGGATACGGATTAGGTGATCAAAATATAAGAACGGTTCTCAGCGATATCGGTAGAATCGTAGCAGACGATGATGGTTTGATATCTAACGTGGTCCAGGTCGTATGGAATGAAAATTGCTCAGAAGCCTCTCAATCGGAATACGCAATTGATGAAGGATCTGCGCAATTTCGAATTAGAGTTCTTCAAGTGAACGATTTGGAGGGCGTTTTTCGCCTTTTGTTTGCTCGGCATGAATTGAAGGATGTAAATCCGGCCACGGTTCGAGCTTTGGCAGCACGTGTGATGAAGCTAACCCGACGGGACATTCCTAACGGCGAGATTGAGATTGACTACTCAACGCTAGAAAGAATTTCATCTGACGATAACGAGCTTCCAACTATGTTGGGTCTAACTATCGTCGATGACTTAAACAAAACTCACCCATTTCCATTGAGCATAGCGGCAGAGCAACTCGGTCTGACATCATTTAACCCTCTGGTTAAAGTCATAAAGAAAATTAAAGAAGAGACTGGTGTGAATCTTAGAGAAACAGATAATAAGTATCATTGTGGCATTAAAACAGGGAAAACATCCATTTCTCATAAATGGTCGCACGAGGCGCTTGATCTCTTCTCCAAGATTCTAAATGACGAGAATTACACACTAAGTCTCTAGTGTTGAACGGATATCGTCATTCTGCTGTGGCGCTCTCTCAGTCATGCTCCCTGCCCCCGCGCCCATATACAACTCGCTCCCTGTTTCCTTAAACAGCTCGCTCATCTCGGCCATGCCCTTTTCGGCTTCCTCGGCGGCGAGGAGGTTTTCGGCGGGCTGGTTCTGCTTCGCCGCAAAGTCACGGACTTCCTGGCTGATTTTCATCGAGCAGAATTTGGGGCCGCACATGCTACAGAAATGCGCGGTCTTGGCGCCCTCCGCCGGGAGCGTCTGGTCGTGGTACTGCTCGGCGGTATCGGGATCGAGCGACAGGTTGAACTGGT
>CAYTMM010000060.1:0-5447 GCA_964438875.1 uncultured Sphingosinicella sp.
GCGGCCAGTCGGCGGTGTTGCCGACTGGCCGCGCCACAACCTGCCGACGCTCACCTATCACGAGGCCTCGCCCGGCCATCATTTCCAGATCAGCCTGGCGCGCGAGGCGGGCGATCTTCCGCTCTATCGCCGCACGACAGGCTTTTCCGCGTTCAGCGAGGGCTGGGCACTCTACTCCGAACGCGTGGCGGACGAGCTCGGGGTCTACGAGGACAATCCGTTCGGGCGAATCGGCTATCTTCAGGCTTATCTGTTCCGCGCAGTCCGGCTCGTCGTCGATTCCGGCATGCACCACCATCGCTGGAGTCGCGAGCAGGCGATCCGGTATATGGTGGAGAACAGCGCACGTCCCGAAGGCTCCGCGATCCGCGAGATCGAACGCTATTCGGTCTGGCCTGGTCAAGCCTGCGCCTACAAGATCGGCCAGACGGTGATCGCCAATCTCCGGGACGAGACGGAACGCCGCCAGGGCGCTGCCTTCGACATCAAGGCCTTCCACGACACCGTCCTGCTGGGCGGCGCGATGCCGCTGAGCGTGCTGGAACGGCGCGTGCGGGAATGGGCGGGGGCTTAATCGTCACCCTGAACTTGTTTCAAGGTCCGTCCGCCCCCCCGCTGTGAGGCGGCGAGATGGATGCTGAAAAAGTTCAGCATGACGAGATTTAGGGAACCAGCCACCAGCGGATCACATAAGCGACCGTACCAACGCACGCCACGCCGGCCAACCACAGGCCGACGAACCAGGCGAGCTGCCGCGCGCTGATCAATGATAGCCTTCCTCGTCGACCTTGCCGCGAAAGACCCAATAGGCCCAGGCGGTGTAGGCGAGGATGATCGGCACGAGGATGCCGGCGCCGACCAGCATGAAGAGCTGGCTGTCATAGGGCGCTGCCGCTTCCCAGATCGTCACCCGTCCCGGGATTACGTCCGGCCAGATCGAGATGCCGAGGCCGATCATGGTCAGCGCGAACAGGCCGAGCGATGCGGCGAAGGGCAGCCAGTCCTTGCCGCGCCTTATCCCTTCCCATGCCACCAAGGCGGTCAGACCGAAGAAGAGCGGCATCAGCATGGTGACGATCAGGCCCGGCCACTGGAACCAGCGCTGATGATATTGCTCCTCCAGAAAGGGCGTCGCCAGGCTGACCGCGCCGACCATCAGGAGAAAGGCCGGCAGCAACCAGGTCGCATAGCGTCGCGCATCGTCGTGCAGTCGCCCTTCCGTCTTCCAGATCAGCCAGGTCGCGCCGAGCAAGGCATAAGCGACGACCAGGCTCGCGCCGGTCAGCAGGCTGAACGGGGTCAGCCAGTCCCACCAGCCGCCGGCATAGGCGCGGCCCTCGATCGCGATGCCCTGCAGGAGCGCGCCCAATGTGATGCCCTGCGCGAAGGTGGCGACGAGCGAGCCGAGGCAGAAGGCCGTGTCCCACGCCTTGCGATGGCCGGGATCGCGCCAGCGGAATTCGAAGGCGACGCCGCGGAAGACGAGACCGAGCAGCATCGCGATCAGCGGGGCGTAAAGCGCCGGCAGGACGATCGCATAAGCGAGCGGAAAGGCCGCCATCAGCCCGCCGCCGCCCAGCACCAGCCAGGTCTCGTTGCCGTCCCAGACCGGCGCGATCGCGTTCATCGCCTGGTCGCGTTCCTTGCCGACGGTGAAGCCGGGGAAAAGGATGCCGATGCCGAGATCGAAGCCGTCCATCAGCACGTACATGCCGACCGCGAAGGCGATGATGATCGCCCAGATGATTGTGAGGTCCATCAGTCCCTCCCCTCGTCCGGCCGCTCGACCGCCGGGGCGGGCGTGATGCCGGCGGTGCGGATCGGCAGTTCGGGCGGCGGGCTTTCTTGCGCCGCCGGGGCGTGGGCCATCAGCTTCAGGATGTAGAGCGTGCCGGCGCCGAACACGATGAAATAGACGATGACGAAAGCGGTCAATGAGGTCGCGACCGCCGGGGCGTCGATCGGCGCCACCGCATCGCGCGTGCGCAGGACATTGTAGATCACCCAGGGCTGGCGGCCGACCTCCGTCGTCACCCAGCCGGCGATCACCGCGACGAAGCCGGACGGGCCCATGACCAAAGCGAAGCGGTGCAGCAGCGGCCAGTCGTAGAGGCGTTTGCGAAAGCGTCCCCACAGGCTGAGCAGCCCGAGTCCGAACATCAACATGCCGAGCCCCACCATGATCCGGAACGACCAGAAGACGATGCCGACCGGCGGCCGGTCTTCCGGCGCGATCGTATCGAGGCCATCGAGCGGGGCATTGAGATCGTGCTTCAGGATCAGAGAGGAGAGCTTGGGTATCTCCACCGACCAGCGCACCGTCTCGGCCGCCGAATCCGGGATGCCGAACAGGATCAAAGGCGCGCCATCGGGGTGGCTCTGGAAATGGCCTTCCATCGCCATCACCTTGGCGGGCTGATACTCCAGCGTGTTGAGGCCGTGCAGGTCGCCGACGAAGATCTGCACCGGCGCGACGAGGGCCAGCATCCACATCGCCATCGAGAACATCGTCTTGGTCTCGGCGGTCTTGCGTCCTTTCAGCAGATGCCAGGCCCCGACCCCGCCGACGACGAGCGCGGTGGTGAGATAGGCGGCGATCACGGTGTGGACGAGGCGATAGGGGAAGCTGGGATTGAAGACGATCGGCCACCAGCCGTCCGCCGGGACGAACTGGCCGACATCGTTCAATGCCCAGCCCACCGGCGTCTGCATCCAGCTGTTCACGGAGAGGATCCAGAAGGCCGAGATGAACGTGCCGATCGCCACCATGAGCGTCGCGGTGAAGTGGAGCCCCTTCCCCACCTTGTTCATGCCGAACAGCATGACGCCGAGGAACCCCGCCTCCAGGAAGAAGGCGGTCAGCACTTCATAGGCCATGAGCGGGCCGATGACCGGCCCGGCGCGATCGGAGAAGACCGACCAGTTCGTGCCGAACTGGTAGGACATGACGATCCCGGAGACGACGCCCATCGCGAAGGCGAGCGCGAAGATCTTCACCCAATATTTGAAGAGGTTCAGATATTTGTCGTTGCCGGTCTTCAGCCACAGGCCTTCGAGCACGGCGAGATAGGAGGCGAGCCCGATCGAGAAGGCCGGGAAGATGAAATGGAACGAGACCGTGAACGCGAACTGGATTCGCGCCAGCAGCAAGGCGAGTTCGGTATCGGCCATGAAGGCCCCTCCCGGATCAGCGATGGCGTCCCCTTACCCGATCGACACTGACCGGCGATACGGGAAATCAACTAGAATTTCGTTCACCCCTGAACGAACCGCGCCTGCTCGGCCTTGAAGAAGAACTGGGAGGCGACCAGCCACCCCTTCAGCGGACGCAGCGGCAACAAGGTGAACAGGAGCAGCAGCGGCAGACTGGTGGCGAGATGCACCCAAACGGGCGGCTCGGCGAAAATCTCCAGCAACAGCGCAAAGATCACCGCCGGCACGCAAGTGAAGAGCTGCACGAAGAAGGCCGGCCCATCCGCCGGATCAGCATAGGAATAATCAAGCCCGCACACCTCGCAGGCAGCACGAAGCTTCAGATAGCCGGCGAAGATATGGCCACGACCACAGCGCGGACACCTGCCGGCCGGCCCGGTGCGCAGCGGTGACAGTGGTGGCCAGATGCGCCCCGATGCGTCGACGAAGCGGGAATCATCAGGGTCGATCATCGCTTTTCCATACAGATTGACTATTGTATGGATACAATGTATATTATAACCATACAGAAGACAAGGATATATGGCTTGGACACCTGATCTTTCCGGCACGCGCGGGCCCATTTATCTCGCTTTGACGGACGCCATCGCCGGGGCCATCGCCGACGGATCGCTTGGCGCGGGTGAGAAATTACCCAGTCAGCGCACATTGGCCGGCAGGCTCGGCATCGATCTCACCACCGTCACCCGTGCCTATGCCGAGGCGGCGCAACGCGGGCTGATTGCGAGCGAAGACCGGCGCGGCAGTTTCGTGCGCGCCATCACCGACGCGACTCCGCCTTTTTCCGCCGAAGAGGAGGTGTCGAGCGGAATGAACATGCCGCCGGAGCCGGCCGAGGGGCTGCTGCGCGCTGCGATCGCCAACGGCACGTCTCGTTTGCTCGAGAATGGCGGTATCGCACTTCACTATCGCCCGGCCGGCGGGACGGAGACCGACCGGGTGGCGGGTGCCGCCTATCTGGCGGCCGCCATCTCCGACACCTCGCCAGATCAGGTGGTCGTCGCGGCTGGTGCACAGAATGCGCTTCACGCCATTTGCGGCCTGCTGCTGGGGCCCAGGAGTCGAATCGCGGCCGGCATGTTCACCTATCCCGGTCTGCTCGCAGTGGCACGGCGAACGGGGGCCGAGGTCGTCCCGATTGCCATGGACGGCGAGGGCCTGTTGCCCGACGCGCTCGACAAGGCAGCGCGAAATGGGCGTCTGGAGGCCGTCTATGTCGTGCCGACCAACGACAACCCGACGACGGCGACCATGGGTCCGGAGCGACGGGCGGCGATCGCCGCGATCGCGACGCATCACGGTATCGCGATCATCGAGGACGACGCTTATGGCCGCCTGGCCGAAACCCCGCCGACGCCGATCGCCGCGCTGGCGCCAGAGCTGACCTGGCACATTGCCGGCCTGTCCAAGATCGTCTCCCCTGCGCTGCGTGTCGCCTGGTTGCGCGCGCCCAATGTGCGCGACGCGGTCACCGTGTCCGGCGACCTGCATGAAACGGCGATCATGCCATCTCCGCTGAACGTGGCGCTTGCCAGCTTGTGGATCGCCGACGGAACGGTCCCCCGGCTGATCGCGGCGGTGCGGCACGAAGGCATGGAACGACGGAAGATCGCCACCAATCTGCTCGGCATTGAAGCGCAATACCAGAGCGAGGGATACCATCTCTGGCTGAAGCTGCCGGCCGAAACCGACGGCCTGCCCGGCCTGCCGGTGATGCCGGGCGTCAGCTTCGCAGTGGACCGCCGCGGCCCTTATCCCGCACTGCGCGTCGCACTCGGCGGCAGCCGCTCCCGCGAACGTCTCGCGCGCGACATGCGGCAGCTCGACGCGATGCTCGCCGGTGCGTCTCGCCGCGATCTCGCGCTGATCTAGGCGCGGCCGCCAGAATCGTTTCAGTTACACTTGAGCAGCACCGGCCCGTCTCTGTTTCCGCAACAGGCGCTAGGAAAACACCGACCAGCCTGTGCGCTGGACGAAATCCTCCAGCATGGCCGCTCCGGCCGCGCTGGTGCCAGCGGCATTGAGCCCCGGCGACCAGACAGCGAGGCTGCCACGGCCGGGCGCGACGGCGAGGACACCACCGCCAACGCCGCTCTTGCCCGGCAGGCCGACGCGGAAGGCGAACTCGCCCGAATTGTCATAATGGCCGCACAGCATCATGATCGCATTGATGCGCCGCGCGCGGTGCGCCTCCAGCAATTGCTCGCCGGTCAGCGGGTCGCGGCCCTCCATCG
>CAYTMM010000060.1:5457-18579 GCA_964438875.1 uncultured Sphingosinicella sp.
GCGAACTCGCCCGAATTGTCATAGTGGCCGCACAACATCATCACGCTGTTGATCCGTCGAGCGCGATGATTCGGGCAGACCTGAAGCCCCGTCACCGGATCGCGCCCGTCAAAGGCGAGGAACAGCCCGGCGCGGGCAAGCTGACGGCAGCTCATCGCCACCGCGCATTGCCGGAAATAGGCATTGAGAGTCTGTTCGACAGGATTGACGAGATTGCCGAAGCTTTTCATGAACCAGCCGAGACTGCGATTGCGCGCGCCGGTCTCCGCTTCGGAGTGCGCGACCGCCTCATCCACAGCGACCCGGTCGTCGCAGGCCTGGGCGCGTAGAAAGGCGACCAGCTCCGCCACCGCCACATCCGCCGATCGATCGCCGATCAGCGCATCGGTGACGACGATCGCGCCGGGGTTGATCAGCGGATTGCGCGGCTTGCCCCGCTCATGCTCGAGCTGGACGATCGAGTTGAACGGGTCGCCCGACGGCTCACGCCCCACCCGGTCCCAGAGCTCCACGCCCACCCGCTCCAGCGCGAGCGCCAGCGTGAAGACCTTGGAGACGGACTGGATCGAAAAGGCCTCATCGCAATCCCCGGCGCCGTGGACCACGCCGTCCGGCCCGGCGAAGGCGATACCCAATTTACCCGGATCGACCGCCGCCAGAGCAGGGATGTAATCGGCGACCTTGCCGCTGCCGCGATGCAGCTCCGCCGCGGCCAGGATTTCGGCGAGAATGCGATCCATATGCGCCCTTTCGATCCGGCCGGCGTCATGTGCCTATCACGTCATTGCGAGCGGAGTGAAACAATCCAGAATTGCGTTCGAATACTGGATTGTCGCGTCGCTACGCTCCTCGCAATGACGATGATGAAAAGATTCAGCGCCGCCGCAGGCCGGGGAAGCGGCGCAGCAGCTTACCACTGGAAAAAGGTTCGAACAGCTCGTCCGGATTTTCCGGATCGAGCGCCTGATTCTTCGCCAGCGCCTCTTCCACCTTGTTGAGCTCGGGCGGCTGATAGGCCCGCAAGGAGCGGCCCGGACCCTGCAAACGCGCGATCGTATCGATCAGCGATCCGGTCTCGGCGAAGACGGTCGCGAGACGCTCGGCCGGGCAGTTGAGATGCTCGGCCATCAGCCCGCAGCGTATCGCGGCGATGGTCCCGCTTTGCGCCGGATCGTCGATCGTCGCGTCGCACTCGGTATCGAGCCGGAGCGAGCGGTTGTTCCAGTTGGACGAGCCGACACGCAGCACCTCGTCATCAACGATCATGATTTTGGCGTGAACGTAGATCGGGTCGCCGGCCGCCGTGAAGGGATGATAGATTCGGAAGCGGCGCTGCGTGTCGCATTTGCCGATCGCATCCCAGAGCAAGGCGCGGGCATTGTCCATCGCCACCTGCTCCAGCCAGCCGTCCGCTTGCTCTGGGGCGACCAGCACGATCTCCGGCGGATCCGGCTCCGCCATGCGTTTCGCGATCGCCTCCCCGATCCGGCGCGAGGCAAAATACTGATTCTCCGCATAGATGAAGCGCCGCGCCCGGGCGATAAGGGCGAGATAGAGCGCTTCGATCTCATGGACCGGTTCCTGATCCGCATGGTCCGGCCGGGTCCGCGAGATGGCGACATCGACATCCTCGAAGTCCGACACCAGATCGCGCGGCCAGAGTTCGCCCTCTCCTTCGACCGGCGCCAGCTCCTCCTCCGTCGCACATTGCCAACGCTCGCGCGCCAGCTCGCCAAGTGCCGCGGCGACGGGACCGCCGAGCGCCATGGTGGCATCGTGCCACGGCATGGTCGGTTTGCCGTTGGGACCAACACGGCGCGGATCGTCATCACGGTGCGAACGTGTGTCCCATCGTCCCTCCGTCATGTCGATGCCGCCGCAAAAGGCCATTTCATCGTCGATTACGACGATCTTCTGATGATGCGAGGCGCCAGGTGGGTGCTGGGCGTCGAGCTTCACATGAATACGATCGTGCCGCCACCAGCGTAGCAGGATGAAGGGCGTCGTGCCCCGGAACATCGCCTTCACCGCGCCGAAATCCCAGCGCAGCAGATAGACGTCCAGCTCGGGATTCTGCTTTACCAGCCACAGGATGAAGTCGCCGACCCGCTCCGGCGCGCCATCCTGCCCGTCGCCGATCCGGATGCGAGCGTCGAAATCCCAGCCGATCAGCATGATCCGCTTTTTTGCCGCCACCATCGCGGTACGCACGGCCGCGAAATAATCGTCCGCATCGACGATCAGCCGGGCGCGCTCCGCCCGCTCGATCCGCCAGCAATCCTCTCCCGGAATCATGCACGCACCTTTATCAACTCCGGCGCATCATAGCAGAGCCTCAGCCATCGGCGACATCGCCCAGCAAAAGCCTGGCGCCAGGCCCTTGCGCGCGCAGCCGGTCATCCGGATTGTAAAGCGCACAGGTCCGCAGCGAAAGACAGCCACAGCCGATGCAGCCGTCGAGCCGTTCACGCATTCGCTCGATCATCCGCATCCGCTCGTCCAGCACCCGACGGAAACTTCGGCTGATCCGCGCCCAGTCCGCCTTGGTCGGCGTGCGCCCCTGCGGCAACGCGGCAAGCTGTGCGGCGATGTCTTCGATCGAGAAGCCGAGCTGCTGGGCGATGCGGATGAAGGAGAGCCGGCGGATGTCGGAGCGCAGGAAGCGCCGCTGTCCTCCCCGGCTGCGCAATGCCGAGACCAGCCCCCGACCCTCGTAGAAACGGATCGCGGAAACTGAAAGCCCGGTTCGGCGGGCCAGATCGCCGATCGCCATCAACTCCGATCCGCGCACGAAAATCCTCCTTGATCTAAACTTAAGCTGAGGAATTAGTAAAATAGAATCAACCTTAAATGTGAATGAAGGAGGATTCGAAATGAGCATCGGAACGCTGGAGCATGTGAACGTGACCGTCGCCGATCCGAGGCGCACCGCCGCGCTGCTGTGCGACCTGTTCGGCTGGCATATCCGCTGGCAAGGGCGGGCCAAATTGGGCGGTTTCACAATCCATGTCGGCGCGAACGACAATTATCTCGCCGTCTATGCCTATCCGCCGGAGACCGCGCCGACGCTGGACAGCGGCCGGCTCAACCATATTGGCGTGACCGTCAGCGATCTCGACGCCGTCGAGGCGAAAGTGATCGCGGCCGGCTATACGCCGCACAATCACGGCGATTACGAACCCGGCCGCCGTTTCTATTTCAACGACGAGAACGGCATCGAGTTCGAGGTGGTGAGCTACGCCTGAGCCGGGCTAGCGGCCGGACGTCTTTCCGCCTCGATCTGGGTCAGGCGGCCTTCCGCTTTCGCAACATCCTCCGGCCGGTCGACCGGCACCGACTGGCCGCTCATCGAGATGACGTGGACCTTGAGGCCGAGCTCGACGAAACGGAGCATTTCGTGATCCTCGATCTCCTCGAGCCGGGTCTTGCCGCCCACCGCGGCGAAGGCGCGCAGCGCCTCGCGGGAATAAGCGTGCAGGCAGATCTGCCGCCAGCCGCCCTGAAACACGCCGGACTTGCTCGCCGGCACGGCCGCGCGGCCGATATAGATGAGCTCCCCTTGCCGGTTGAACAGCAGCTTGCAGCAATTGGGGTCGCGCCACTGCGCTTCGTCGTCGAGCGGGGAATAGCCAATGATCGTGCGATCGCGATCGGCGCGCGCCGCGTCGATCAGCGCCCTTATGTCGGCCGGGTTGCAGACCGGTTCGTCGCCCTGCACGTTGATATAGGTGTGCGCCGCGATGCGCTCCGCAATCTCAGCGACCCGGTCGCCCCCGGTGGGATGATCGGGCGAGGTCATTTCGACCCATATGTCGTGGTCGCGACAGACATCGGCGATCCGGTCATCATCGGTCGCCACCACGATCCGGTCGCGGGGCAGCGCCTCCAGACAGCGGGCATGCGTCTGCACGATCATCGGCTTGCCGCCAATCGGGATGAGCGGCTTGCCCGGCAACCGGCTGGAGCGGTAGCGCGCCGGGATGACGATCAGCTCGTCAAGCATGGCTAGCCCCTGCCACCGTTCAGGCCGCGCGCAGATATTTGTGATGCTCGCTGGGACTCACCGCCTTTTCGCCCGATCCGAGCAGCACTTCCACTTCGCGGATGCGGCCGACATAGTCGCGGAAATCAGCAGTGGTGAGATCGACGGCCACGGCATCGAAATGCGCCCAGTCGGTATTGCCGAGTTTCACATGCTTCTCGACCATCTGCGCCCCCGCCGCGATGGCCAGCGCGGAAGCGAGCCAGCCGAAATCGTGGCTGGAATAACCCGGCACGATGCGCGGATTGGCCGCCGCCAGCGCGTGATAATGCCGCACCACCGCGACATTGCAGTCGGCCGCCGGGGTCGGATAGGCAGAGTTGCACTGCATCAGGTAGAGCCGCCCGCACTTGACGAAATGGTCGAGCACCCAGGCCTCGTAATCCGGATCGGTCATGCCGGTGGACAGGACGACATCGCCCGCATAGCGGCGCGCCACATAGGCCAGATAGTCGCGATGCTCGGAAATCGTGCTGGGCAGCTTCACCATCGCCGGTTCGAACTGGCGCATGAATTCGAAGGACGGCCGGTCGAGCACCGAGGCGAACCAGCCGATGCCGAGCTCGCGGCACAGGGCGTCGACAAAGGCGAAATCGTCGCGGCCCAGCTCAAGCTGGTGGCGATAATCGGCGAAGGTCTTGCCGAAGGGCGAGACATAAAGAGAGGCGAGCTGTTCCGCCGTGTAGAAACTTTCCACGTCGCGCTTCTGTAGCTTCACATGATCGGCCCCAGCCGCCCAGGCTGCCCGAATCATCCGCTCCAGCCGGTTGCGATCGCCGAAATGGTTGGTGGTGAGCTCCGCCGTCACCGACACACGGAAAGGCCGGTCGTCCTGCGCCGCCGGTCGTCCCGCGCCGAACCGCCGGTTGAGCTCCGCGCCGTCCATCTGGGAAAAGCTGCGTTCGCCGACATGGACGACCTCCAGATCGGAGTCCTTCAGCATGTAGAGCGCGTTCAGGAAGAAGAATTCCTGCAGGCTGATCCGGAAATAGCGGTCGGCGCTGTTGCCCGGCGCATAATCGTGGCCGATCGCCTGCGCGACGCCAGCGTCAGGCTTGAAATCGAAGCCAACCATATAGACGGTCTGCCTGCGCCCGCGCGCCTTCGCGACCATGCCGGCGAGCTTCAGCGCGGACAGGAAAAGCACCTCCTCGATCGCGAAACCGTCGCCCAGAAAACGCTGCATCAACAGGTCGCCGCCGTCATTCTGGAGCGGCACGAACGGCGCATGCAGCACTTCGCCGCGTTCCGGGCGAAAGCCGGTGGACGTCACGTAGAGGCGCGAGCGCAGGCCGGCATGCTCGAGCGAGCGTTCCACCCATTCGTCATGGAAGATGGTGATGTCGGCGGGCGCGATCCGTTCCGCGTCGTTGACCGCGATCACCAGCGCGCCGGCGAACACCTCCGGCGCGATCGCGTCGACTGACGGCCCCTTACCCAGGATGAAGATCGTATCGGTGGCGTATGTCGACGCGATATCGGCGATCCGGGTGGAGAAATGATCCGTCATAGTCTGTCCCATCGACCAGGATGTCGCACCCATGCTCGCGCGCCAGCATCAGGCCGGCGGCAAGGTCCCAGGCATGGGCGCCTTTCGGATTGACGAAGCGGGCGAGCGCGCCGCGCGTCACATTGTAGAGATTGTAGACCGCACACCCCAGGATGCGCCCTTCGCCTGCCTCGGCCAGTCCGGTCGCGATGTCGGGCGAGAAGGAAGAGGAAAAGCCGGTGATACGCGAACGCATGAACTGGACCGGCCGGCCGCTGGCGAGATGATCGCCCAGCTCCGGCAGCATTAGCAGGCTGCCGCGATGGGCGCCGCCATGCCACAGGCTGAGCGACACGCCCCATTCCTTGAGGCCGGAGCAAAAATTCTCGGTGCCGTCGATCGGATCGAGCAGCGCCACCCAGCCGTCATGGCCGGACCAGGAACCGGCGAAGCTTTCCTCGCCGACCAGTTCGAGTCCAGGCAAGCGCGCGGCGAGCCATTCGCCGATCCGCGCTTCGAGCAGGACATCGGCTTGCGTCACCGGGCTGCCGTCCGGTTTCCAGCTGATATCCCCGCGTCTGGCGATCAGCTCCGGCAGGCTTTCCGCCACCAGCGCGCGCACGCCGTCGAGGAGGCCGAGATCGTGGTTCATGCCGCCAGCGCTTCCCGGTTGCGCTCGGGCGGCAGCAATGCGGCGAAGCGGTCGAAGCCGGTTTGCCAGCGCACCGGATTGAGCGGCTGAACGAGATGATCGATGACCCGCTCGGCATCCAGCGCCGGATCGCCAGTGTCGAGCGCGGCATTGGCGATGTGATGAGCGAACCAGCGCCGCGTCGCCTCGGCGGACGGCGCGACGGCGCGACCGGCGGACAATGCCGCAGCGAAGTCCGCGAGATCGGTGGTGGCGTTGAGCCAGGACGCGGTCGCGAGCGGCGTCGGCCGCGCGACCGGCACGCCGAAATAGGCGTAGGCGAGATAGGATTTGGAAAGATCGACGATGCCGCCGTCGCAATCGCGGGCGACCAGTTCGGTCGCCTTGATGCGCCGGAGAGGCGAGCGGATCATCGCCCCGCGCGCGCCGAGCCGGGCGATATGCGCCTCGATCGCCCGGTTATCACCGTAAAGCTCGTTGAGTGGATGATTGGTGAAGGCGAGGAAGACATCCTCGCCGAACGCCTCCGCGACGGCATCGACCAGAGCGTGATTGTCGGGGAAGAACTGGTGCGGCCGGTTGAAGCTGTCCTCGAAATCATATTCGATCGGCACAGCGAGAACCGGGCGGTCCGGATCGATTCCGGCGGCCTTGCGCCAGGACGGCACGCCACGATGGCGAACCTTCTTCTCGAAATGCGCCCAGATCGGGGCAAAGCCAGCGTCGAGCCGCGCCTCCAGTTCGGGCGTAAGCTCGGGCATCGCGCCATGCTCGAACAGGCGGGTGGTGAAGATGACGACATTCGCGCCATTGGCGATCGGGTGGGCCGCGCCCTCCATGATGAAGCGCACGACGCCGGGAAAGGCATGGATGACCTGCGGGTCGGCACACCGGCAGATGGTGATGTCCGCCTGAAGGCTCCGGACCAGATCAAGAATCGCTGCGTCCGACGATCCGGCCCGGCGCAGCAATGCGGGATCGGCCTCGTCCAGGATATGCCATACGACAGCCGGTCCGTCCGCGAACGGCGCGAGCTGGTCGGCGGTGATTCCCGTGCTGCGCCAGAGCGGCGGCGCCATGACGTGAATTTCGGTCGCGCGCGCGAGCGTTCGCAACAGCGGCGCGACCATGTTGTCGAACCACCAGGGGGTGATGTTCGGTAGATAGAAAAGGATGCGCATGCGCCGCGCCTCGCCTCCCGGTCGTCGTGACCTGGCCTTTGTGCGGGCAACATCTTTCAATGTAGTAAACATGCCGTTTACCGTCAGGACGACACGCAGGCAGCCGCGGACGCCGCCGTCGGCACGAACGTCCTGTCGTGATTCGTCAGATTTTCGGGGAGAATGGATGCCCGACGAGGATTCGAACCTCGATTGACGGAGTCAGAGTCCGTAGTCTTACCATTAGACGATCGGGCAATCGAAGGGCCGCGAGATAGGCAGGAGGGCGCAGCCTGTCAACGCCGCTTTCGGGGCGCCGCTTGCCGCCAAAACCTCCTTTGTGTACAACGGCATCAAGTCAGAGGGTGGCTCCGGCCGCCTGCAAAGAGAAGATAAGAGAAGTGCGTTCGATGCCGCAGCAAGCCGCCTCGGCGCCGCAGGCGCCGCCTCCGGAGTCCGCCCCAGAAGCAGGCGGGTCCGTCGAAACACCCTCTAAAGGCAGGGCGAACGGCGTCTCCCAGCGACGCTGGACATCCCGGCATACGTATGGCGCGATCGATCTCGGCACCAACAATTGCCGGCTGCTGATCGCGCGCCCGACCGAGGAGGGCTTCACCGTCATCGACGCCTTCTCGCGGATCGTCCGTCTTGGCGAGGGTATGGCGACCAGCGGCAAATTGTCCGATGCAGCGATGGACCGCGCCGTTGCCGCGCTCTCGGTCTGCGCCGACAAACTGAGGCGCCGACATGTCAGCCTCGCCCGCTCCGTCGCCACCGAGGCCTGCCGCCGCGCCGTCAACGGACGCCATTTCGTCGAGCGGGTGCGGCGCGAAACCGGCATCCGCCTCGAAATCATCGCGCCGGAGGAGGAAGCACGGCTCGCCATGCTCGGCTGCCACCGCCTGCTCGAACCCGGTGACGGACCGGCGCTCATTTTCGACATCGGCGGCGGATCAACCGAGTTGGTGCTGATCGACACGGACGGCGGGGAGCCGCGGATCAAATGCTGGTGGAGCGCACCCTGGGGCGTCTATTCGCTCACCGAGAGCGAAGGACGCGATTTTGCCACGACCGAAGAACGGATCGCCGCTTATGGCCGGATGCGCGAACGCGTGCGCCACGCCTTCCGCCGCTTCACCGAATTGCTGCCCACCGGGCGCGAAGGCATCCGCCTGATGGGGACGAGCGGCACCGTGACGACCCTGGCCAGCGTACATCTGGCCCTGCCCAGCTACGACCGCCGCGCCGTGGATGGGCTTCAGGTGCCGGCCGCGTCGATGCGCGAGATCAGCGCGATCATGGCCAGCGCCGATCGTGCGGGACGCGCCGCTTTCCCCTGTATCGGGTACGAGCGCGCCGATCTGGTGGTCGCCGGCTGCGCGATCCTGGAAGCGATCATGGACATCTGGCCGGCCGATACGCTGGGCATCGCGGATCGCGGCATTCGCGAAGGTATATTGCGCGCGCTGATGGCCAAGGACGGGCACCAGCTGTGAGCCGTTCCGGGGGGGGACCGCGCACGCGCGTTCGTACCGCCAAGGGCCGGCGGGTCAGCTCGACCCGTTGGCTCGAGCGGCAGCTGAACGATCCTTATGTGAAGCGCGCCAAGGCGGAAGGCTATCGCAGCCGCGCCGCCTACAAGCTGATCGAACTGGACGAGCGCTTCGGCTTCCTGAAGGGTGCGCGCAAGGTCGTCGATCTCGGCATCGCGCCGGGCGGCTGGACCCAGGTGGTACGTCACAAGCTGCCGCAGGCCGACGTGGTCGGGATCGACCTGCTGCCGACCGATCCGATCGACGGTGCGATCATCCTGCAGATGGATTTCATGGATGATGCCGCCCCCGGCCTGCTCAAGGATGCGCTAGGCGGCGAAGCTGACCTCGTTCTGTCCGACATGGCCGCCAACACTGTCGGCCATCCGCAGACCGATCATCTTCGCACAATGGGGCTGGTCGAGGCGGGCCTCCTGTTCGCCACCGAGATTCTGAAGCCCGGCGGCGCGTTCGTCGCCAAGGTGCTGGCCGGCGGTGCGGATGCGAATCTGGTTGCGGAACTGAAACGCCGGTTCACCAGCGTCAAGCATGCCAAGCCTCCGGCAAGCCGCAAGGGCTCGTCCGAGTGGTATGTCGTGGCACAAGGATTCAAAAGCTGACGCTTTTAAGCCTGATTCAACGCAGCTGAAAACGACACTAAGAAGCGCCGCGCGCCTCGCGAATTGCATCCCTCAGCGTTTCGTAGCCGACCGCGCCTTCAAGCACCCGATTGCCGATCACGAAGGTGGGTGTACCGGTGGCGCCAATGGCGCGGCCCAGCTCGAAATTACGCTGCAACTCGGTGCGTGCCTCGACATCGAGCACAGCAGGCGCGAGGCCGAGTGACTGGCCGGCCGCCGCGATCGTCGCCTCGGTCGGCCGGCCGGCGGCGAACAGCCGGTCGTGAAACGGCCGGAACTGCCCGGCGCGCGCCGCCGCGAGGCTTGCCGCAGCCGCTTGTTCGCTCGCCGGGCCCAGCACCGGATAGTCCCGCCAGACCACCTTCAGGCGCGGATCCTCGCGCAGCAGCCGTTCGATGTCCGGATTGGCGGTGCGGCAGAAGCCGCAGGCATAGTCGAAGAACTGGACGAGGACGACGTCGCCGTCTTCCGCACCCGCCCAGGCGCCGTGATAGGGTGTCTCCAGCGCGGCGCGATTGTCCGACACCGCCGTCGTCGCCTGCCGCTGACGCAGCCGCTCGATCGCCTCGGGCAGAATCTCGCCATTGTTCAGGATATAATCACGCACGATCTGCTCGGTTGCCGTACGATCCGGTGACTGGAACCCATACCAGCCGCCAACCGCGACAGCGCCGACGAGCAGCCCGGCAAGAGCGCCGACCAGCGCCAGCTTCCATCCCCCAGACGATGCCGCCATCAGCGTCGGTTCCGTCGCAGCCGCTCGACGGCGGTGCGCGATACCATTGCGATATCCTGCGCACGTAGCCAGTCGGAGGTGCCGACCGGAAGCCCCATCACGGCCTGCTCCGCATTCGGCAGAGCGAGCTGGGGCTGACCCGTCAGATTGTAGCGCTCCGCAGTGGCGAGCGCCGCGCGCGGCTGATCGCCTTCCCGGTCATAGATGATGCCGAGCTGATACCAGGCAAAGGGATTTGAATTGTCGCGCTGGACGGCGCTGCGCAACACACGCTTGGCCTCTTCGAAATTCGCCGGATCTTCGGTCGCGATCAAGGCATGGCCCAGCATGGAGCCGATCAGCGGCTGATCCGGTGCGTTGGCAACCGCCTCACGCAACGAGGCGAGCGCTTCGCGCGGCTGCCCGGATTCCAGCTGGATCTGACCGCGCAGCTCCAGGAAATAAGGATCGTCGGGCGCGCCCGCGAGAAGCGCCTCGACTTCCGCCATCGCCCGTTCGGGATGGGCGGTGCGGTGATAGGCATAAGCGCGGGCGTAGCGCGCCGGCACTGTCGTATCGCGCTCCGGATAGCGGTTGAACACCTGGCGGGGCTCATCGACATAGCCGGCCAGCTTGGCACGCACCCGCTGGAATCGCGCCTCGAGCTCCGGATCGGTCGGCGTGTCCCAGGCCGGATCGGCCATATAGGTGGCCTCCAGCCGCGCGATGCGCTCGCCGGTCAGCGGGTGAGTGCGGGCGTAACCGTTATCCTGCGGGATATTGAGGCGGAATTCGAGATTCTGGAGGCGGCGGAAGAAAGCGAGGCTGCCGCGCCCGCTGATGCCGGCGCGCTGGAGATAGAGCGCACCTGCTTGGTCGGCGCTGTTTTCCTGCACGCGGCTGAAGGAGAGGAACTGACCGAGCGCCGCCTGCTGTCCGGCGGCCAGCACGCCCATGCCGGCTTCGGCGCCACCCGCAGCGATCGCCGCCGCGCCCAGGATCAACGACAGGATCATGATTCCGGTCGCCTGCGCCATCCCCTCCTGCAAGCGGATGATATGACCGCCGGTGACGTGGCCTAGCTCGTGGCCGATCACGCCTTGCACCTCGTTGGCGTTATCGGCCGAGGTAATCAGTCCGGAATGCAGATAGACGATCTGCCCGCCGGCGACGAAGGCGTTGATCTCCGGATTGTTAATGAGGACGATCTGTACGTCCTCCGGACGCAACCCGGCGGCGGCGACCAGAGGGCGGGAAATGTCGCGCAGCAGCACCTCTGTTTCGGCGTCCCTCAGGATCGTCTGGGCCAGCGCCGGCCGCGCCATCACGCTCATGGCCAGCGCCGCGAGCATGAGCAGGCGGGCCAGCAACCCGATCGTGGGGGAGCGCATCAGCGACCTTTCAGCCATGCCGACCTATCCGACCCTCCGTCTGAACCGGCGATGAAATGCACCGGCCATCCCAATCGTTCCGACGACGGCTGGCTCAGGCACCAAAGGTCCGCTGCCACCAGCCGCGGCGCGGTTCACCGCCTTCCTCCGCACCATCCGCAACCGGCGTATCAATGTCGGCAACAGGCGCATCGGAAGATGTCGCCTCAGCGGCCGGCGCTTCGGCGGGAACCGCGGCCTTTTTGGTCGTCCGGCGGCGGCGCGGCGCGGGGGCGGCATCATTGGCGGCGGCCAGCGGCTCGTCCTGCGGCGCTGCGTCGGCAACCGCCTCTTCCACGACCGGCTCGGCGACGGCCTTCTTGCGGCGCGTGCGCTTCGGCTTTTCTACTGGTGCTTCCGGCTCTTCGGCGACTTCAGACGTGGGCGCGGCTTCGACAGCGGCCTCCGTCACCTCTTCAGTCGCGCTTTCGGCCTCATCACGTTTACGCGCGCGGGGACGACGACGGCTCTTGCGGGCCGGAGCCTCCTCTTCGACGGCGTCGGCTTCGGGTGCCGATACGGCGTCGGTTTCAGCCGCAGCCTCAGTTTCGAGCGCCGGCACCGCATCAGCCCCGGTCTCTTCAGCCGACTCGGGCGCTTCGGACGCCTCGGCGCCATCTTCACCCTCCGGGCGTTCGCGACGGCGACCACCACGACGGCCGCGACGACGGCGACGGCGACGGCCTTCGCCCCGTTCCTCATCGTCGCTCTCAGCCCGTTCCCGGCGGCGCGGCGCGGCATCCTCGCGCGCCTCCTCCTGATCTTCTTCCTCGACGTCCTCGTCCTCGGCGACGATATCGTCATCCTCGTCCTCGACGATCGGCGCCGGCGGCGCGATACGCGGGCGTTCGGCCGGCGGCGGACCAACCGACTCGACCACCATGCGGGCGCCTTCGAACGATTCCTCGATCAGCACCTCGATTGCCACGCCGTAGCGGGCCTCGACCTCGCCGATTTCCGCGCGCTTGCGGTTCAGCAGGTAAATCGCCGCCTCGCGCCCGGCGCGCAGCACGATACGGCTGCCCCGGCCGCGCGCCGCCTCGTCCTCCAGCATGCGCAGCGCCGAGAGGCCCGCCGAAGACGCCGTGCGCATCAGCCCGGTGCCCTCGCAATGCGGACAGGCGCGGGTCGAAGCTTCCAACACGCCGGTCCGCAAGCGCTGCCGGCTCATCTCCATCAGCCCGAAGGAGCTGATCCGGCCGACCTGGATGCGGGCGCGGTCATTCTTCAGCGCCTCCTTCATCGCCTTTTCGACCTTCCGGATATGACCGTTCGATTCCATGTCGATGAAATCGATGACGACCAGACCGGCCATGTCGCGCAGGCGAAGCTGCCGGGCGATCTCGTGCGCCGCCTCGATATTGGTCGAATAGGCGGTCTGCTCGATATTGTGCTCGCGGGTAGAGCGGCCCGAGTTGATGTCGATCGACACCAGCGCCTCGGTCGGATTGATGACGATAT